>JAYUGL010000062.1:0-6622 GCA_043738385.1 Sterolibacteriaceae bacterium | reverse complement strand
GCTGGCGAGTACCTCGGCGGAGCGCCGCGACAACAGCCGACTGAGCTGCCAGATCGAGATGAACGCCGCGCTCGACGGCATCGTCGTGCACATCCCGGAGCAGCAGTGGTGAGCTGCCGCGACAATTGATCCAAGGAGGAAGAAAAATGTCTGACCTGGAAAGCCGCATCCGCCGCCTGGAAGACCGCGCCAAATTGCAGGACCTCGTGGTGCGCTATTTCATGGCCTCCGACGACGACGATTACGCAACCCTGGGCGCATGCTTCACGCGCCAGGGCACCTTCTCGGCCGGAAGCTTCCCCGGCGGGGTGGGGCGCGAGGCCGTGGTCGAATGCCTGCGCTCGGGCAGAAAAGTGATGGGCCCGACCGTGCACACCCCGAACTACGCGCTGTTCGACTTCAAGGACGACAACCGTGCCACCGGCGTTGTCGGCGCGCATCTCGAACTTTCGATCTGCGACCGCACCGTGTTCGGCGCGGTGCGCTACATCGACGAATATGTGCGCGAGGAAGGTCGCTGGTGCTTCAGCCAGCGCGACATGCGCACCATCCACATGGGGCCGTGGGAAGATGCCGCAACATCGCTGACCACGGAACTCAACGTGCGCTGGCCGGGAATTCCACCGCTGGCGTCGGATTTTCCCAAGAAGAAATAAGCGGGTCGCAGACGGACTCCGCGTTCATTTCCTGGAGAGATAGGCGCGCCACGGCGTCCAGTAGTATTTCTCCCAGCCCTGGCTCACACCGGCGAAGTCATTGTCGACGACGTTGACCTGCACGAGGTCGATCCGCCCGCCGTCTCCCTCGGGCAGGAAGGTGAGGATCAGGGTGGAGTCGATATCCGACGCACCCCAATGCGGCGAACGCCAGGACTGCACGATCAATCGCTTCGGCACCACCTGCAGGATCGTTCCCGAAAGCACGCCATCGAAGGCGCGGAACGGCGCACCCGGCGTGGCGGAAATCGTAACCGGCGATCCCGTGAATGCCGCGTGCTCTTCCTGATTCAGATACATGTCGAACAAGCGCTCCGGCGGCGCCGGCAGCGATGCGGCAAGTTGGATTGTACGAGTCATCGGATACCCTCTTCAGTGCGAAGTCATGTTGCGAAGGTCTTCATGATTCTTGGAGACCCAACGTTTGACATGAGCGACAGCCAACGGCGCTACCGAACTTGACGGAGCGAGCAAGTGTGCCCCGCCGTTGGATGTCCGCTCGATGGAAGGGTTAGGTTTCCTGCGCGCGAGGCGCCTTCTTGTGTGCATGCGTGGCAAGACGGAGTCGGAAAATTTAGCGAGGACGCACAGGGCAGACTTTCGCGAACAAAAGGCCAAGTACCTGACTAGCATTCGGAACATGAAACCACTGCCTGTAAATTGCGTCACTACTCTGAATCTGCGACTCCGACACGAAAACCCGCAGTGAGAGCTGCCTGTATAGCGCCTTCTCGCAATCAAACTCCGACAAATACTCGGACTGCTTCTTTCCGTCTGTTGAAGTCACTGCCCATGCCATAGCAAAGTGGCCAGTCGTGCGAACGGTGTTCGGCTCGTAGTACGTGGCCTCTCCTTTCTCCGTGCGCAAGAGAACCAGATCTTCCGCGAGTGAGGGCGTGGAAATTGAGAGCGAGCAAAGCAGGAATACAAAACTTTTCACGAGAGCTCCTTTGTTTGGCTTATGTGTCGGACTCCACCGGAGCCGCGGACGAAAAAAATGGCTGCAAGCTGACGCTGTGACAGGGAAACCTAACGCATCAGCTGAGAGGCGCGCCGCTTGCGGCGCGTCCGCTCGAGCGCCCGGTTGGGCGTTTTCGCCACCAGAGCACTCCGCCCACCAAGTGCCCGGCGATAACCAGAAGCGCGGCCCCGAGCACGCCGACGATGTAACTCACCCCGCCTTCGCGTGCGATGGCAAGGCCTACGTATGGGTCTATGAATTCGAAGAGGACGGCGAGCCCATAGACCAAAGGCAGGGGAACAGAAAGTAACGCGAACCACGGAGAAATGCGGCCGGCGACGACGGCAACGATCGCAGATGCTGTGGCTATCGACCAAAGGAAAGCAAGCGAAGGTTCTTTGTCCATAACCTCAGCCCAAGCGATCGACGGCCCGCCGAAGGGAACGATCACAAATATGTAGCGTGCGAAACGGATCACGTCAGAACGCCCAACGTTTGACTTAAGCGGACCGCCGTAGGCGGGTCCGCTTGAAGGAAGGGTTAGGCGTCTTTCGCGTGGGCCGAGAGAAAGGCTTTGGTCTCATGTATCAGGCGCTCCTGTAGCTTTCTTTGCCGAGCATTTGGCGACGGCTGCTCAAGCATTCGGTTTACTGAGAAGCGCGCCGGCCCAAGCGTAGGCTTTCGCCCGTTGAAGTACAACTGCCAAAGGACTTCATGTAGCCGGCCGAGGAAGACCACAAGTTTCTGCATTTCCTTGATATTCGTCTTGGCGAACAACTCGCCGACTTCAAGACGTGTGGCGACACCGCGGTGAGCGAAGACCTTGTGCCGCAGTGGACGGTAGTTGGCCTCGTAGATCTTTCGGCGCACGGCGAGGTGCTTTTTCAGTCTTCTGAAGTCGTCGCTGTTGGGTTCGTACGCGGTCTGTAGGTATTCGGGTAGCCATTCGTCGGCGTTCGCGCTGCCTTCGCGCTTGCGCGCGGCGAGCGAGGCTTTGGAAAAGATGTCGAGATTCGCGTGTGCAAGAGACATTAACCGGGTAACGCTGTGGTTCTTCGGATCAGGGTCAAACACCCTGCCGAGCGCTACGAGCGTCGATGTTTGAAGCGCGCCAAGGTTCGTGTTCCAGAACAAGGGCGCTTCATTCAGTAGACGGAAGACAGCCTTGTCTTTTGCCGCGACGGCGTGGATTGCGTCCCACGCGTAGAAGAATTGAATTGCGCTCTCCGCCTCAGTTCGGAAGAGTTCGAGCTGAGACTCAAAGTCGGCAGTGGGCGAAGACATGCTTTGAGACGCCTAACGACGCCGTATAAAAAGTGTATTCATAGCCGCATTCTGCTGTGAACCAAATGGAATAACAAGTGTCGATGACGAGGTATCGACAATCGAGGAATTTCCATGGCCCGCTACAAACACATTGACACCAGCCCGAGGTTTCTTGCCGTTGATCTTGAACGGCAATTGTTGCCTGGGACGTTCGAGCACGCCCTCAACTGGCTGATTGATCACGAGATCGACCTCAGCAGCTTCGATGCCCGGTATCGCAATGATGAGACTGGCGCATCCGCCTATCCCCCGGCCATGCTGCTCAAAGTCGTGTTGTTCGCCTATAGCCGAGGGATTGTCAGTTCGCGCGAGATCGAGCGGGCCTGCCGCGAACACGTCACCTTCGTCGCCCTCAGTGGCGACAGCGGCCCGCACTTTGCCCCGAAGGAAATCCCCTTGGGGGACACCACCATTGCCGCGTTTGTCTCTGGCCTGGGCGACGAGATAGCCCCCTTGTTCGGTCGAGTCCTCCACCTCTGCGACCGCCAAGGCCTGATTGGCCGAGAGATGTTCGCCATTGATGGCGTAAAGTTGCCCAGCAATGCCAGCAAGGGTAAGAGCGGCAGCCGCGCCGACTTCATCAAACAAGCCAGCAAACTCGAAGTCGCCGCCAAAGCCATGCTCGCCCGCCATAGAGAGAACGACCAGCACGACGTAGAACCTTCCCTCGCCGAGAAAGAAGCCCACCACATCGAACGCCTCCAAGCTGACGCCGCAAAAATGCGTCACTGGCTCGATACCCATCCCGAAGACAGGAAGGGCAGCAAGGGCAAGATCGTCAAGAGCAACCGCACCGACAACGAGTCCGCGAAGATGGCGACCAGCAAAGGCGTCATACAAGGCTACGTCGGTGTCGCCGCCGTCGATGCCAAACACCAGATCATTGTCGAGGCCCAGGCCCATGGCACAGGCAGTGAACAAGCGTTACTGCTGCCGATGATCGACGCCACCGCAACACTGCGCACCGACCAGACCCTGATCACCGCCGATGCCGGATATCACTCCGAAGCCAATATCACCGCCCTGGGTAAAAGCCACACCCCGGCACTGATTGCCGACAACCAGATGCGCAAGCGGGATGAACGCTTCAAGGATCAGGACAAGCACAAAGCGAAACCTGACCCGCTCTATAACAAAGGCGGGACGAAGGGAAACAAGACGGAGCAGGCCAAGCACTACCGACCAAAGGACTTTGACTACGACCCGAAGGCCGGCACTTGCATCTGTCCGGCAGGCAAGCAGCTCTATCAGAATGGATCGAACTGCATTCACAACGGACAGATCGGCACCAAGTTTCAAGGAGCACAACGAGACTGCGTTCCTTGCACAGAAAGAGACAAGTGCCTGCGCACGCCAGACAAGACCCCGACCCGGCAGGTGACGTTCTTTCGCGGCAAAGCCGACTCAACCGCAGTGAACTACAGCGCGATCATGAAGAAAGCCATCGATAGTCCGGAGGGTAGAGCGCGCTATGGACGAAGATTCGCGACGGTGGAGCCGGTGTTTGGCAACATCCGATACAACAAAGGACTGGATCGCTTCACGCTACGCGGACAAACGAAGGTGGATATTTATGCCCGGAGAGGTACGCAGTGGAAACTGTTCTGCATGGTGCATAACATCGAGAAGCTGGCGCATCATGGGTATGCGGTAGCGGAGCATGGGAAGTAGAGAACCAAGGGATAGGAAACTCTTTCGCGTGCAATGAACGCGTGAGTCGCGATTAAATTTGCGACGCGTCACAAAAATCCGAAGTTCAAAAAAGCGAGCGCGGAAATTCCGCGCTCATGACGCGATCCGTTTCGCGGGGGAAGAGGGTTTTTCTACAGCCTCAACGTTGGACATGAGGGGCCGCCGATAGGCGGTCCCTCTCGATGGATGGGTTGGGCCTCGGACTACAACACCCAGTCGCCGAATTCTTTGGCATTGTGGTTCCAATAAATATGAGCGGAATCGATTTTTCCATCGCTCATGTTTAAACCTTGGCAAGTTTTTGAAGGGCGTAAGCCTTCAGGAACGTAACCAAACTCGCTCTCAAATGTTTTGGGTTCAAAGTCAATATTTTCGGTTGTGAGTTCGGCTGTAGCAGGATCGCGGGCGCTTGCAGAATAGCGGAGAACCTTCGGCCGCTTAGTGAGCGAGCCAAGAAACACTACGACAACGATCTCAGACTTACTTGTTCCCAGGATGGCGCGATCCGTCTCGCCATGACAACTAAAGTCCCCGACAACTATGGATTCTGGCTTCCACTTAACACCGGGAACGAATTTGGTGGCGGCAGCCACTATTTCTGGGGCTTGAGCAGATGCAAGCGCAGGAACGCAGAGCAAGACCAGAAAGCCCGACCGCCAGCGTTTCATAGAGAGGCCCAACGTTTGACATAACCGGCTGGCGCGGCCTTATCGCGCAGCGTCCGTGTTGATGGATGGGTTGGGCGTCACGGGGCTGGGTGAATGAGTTCACACTTGCCAGAATATTCGCCTGCTGGAACAGTTTTGCTACGTTCAAAAGCAAAGACCAGTAGGCGATAGCGCCCTGTAGCCCAATTAATCAGGTAAATAATTTTGCCCCGTAATGGAGACTTGATCTCCTGGCTCCATCTTTCATCCGAGTCTTTGTCCATTTTCTCGTATAGCGTCGTATCCGAAGCAACTCCCTTGAAATAAATTTGTACTGTCAGAAATTCACCGGACAGTGGTTTTGGTTTCGCACCGATTTTGCTGTTCGCCGCAATCTGCTTCTCCATGTCCTTGGTCTTGGCAACAACGGCGAAGCCGCCTTTGCCGTCATCAGGGAAGCACACATACTGGTCTCCATAATGGGTAAAGGCATTCGCGTCCCGAAGCTCATTGAAGTACACGCGTGCGGTCTGGGCAGTCGCCGTGCCCGAAGCTAATACGCACATCAACACTGCCAAAAAGCGCATTTTCACGAAAGCACTCCTCGTTGCATTTGATGCAACTGTTGTTACCCAATGACCAATATTCGTGATTAGCATGATTGTGACGCCCAACGTTTGACATGAGGGGCGGGCAAAAGGCGCAGCCTTTTGAACGTCCCCTCGATGGAAGGGTTAGGCGACGGGTTGCGGTTTCGGCCTTGCAGATACGAGATACCAGGCAAACAGCGTGACCATGACTATATCCACCGCTACGGCAACACCCACTTGAAACTGGAGAAATTGTTGCCCAATGGAAAGCACGAGGGCAATGAAAGCCAACTTGCTCGCACCTGCGACAACCAGCGCGACGCACCGGGTTTGCTCATTGAATGCGCCATAGATGAGCAAGAGCCCCATTAGGCCGATAAGAATGCCCCAGTTCCGCACAACGATCTGTGCAATGGGACCATCGATGCTCTGGCCAAAGCTTGAGAGCAATGAAGCCTCCGGTGCAACCGCCGCGTAGAACATGCTGCAAGTGAGGGCTCCTGACACGAGCATTAACCACTTAATTGATCGGTGAAGTAGGTTCATAGAAGGGCCTTGGTGGTTGGGGCAACTACTCAGCGTTTTCTGACGCCTAACGACGCTGTAGAAAAAGTCTTTTCATGGACGCATCGTGCCGTGAACCAAAATGAAACTCAAGAGTCGTAGGAAAGGATATTCAAAGGGGAGCAG
>JAYUGL010000061.1:0-6679 GCA_043738385.1 Sterolibacteriaceae bacterium | reverse complement strand
ACACAAGGGCGCGCCCGCAAGCCGCAGCTCGAAGCAGAGCAAAGCGATGTGCAGAGACCGGGTGAGGACGTGGGCGCAGCCTTCACCCTTGGGGCATGAATGGTTGGCGCTATGCGTCGATCAAGGGACGGACCGACAAGAGCAGATCGACCACCGCGCTGTGGTGTTGCAAGATCAGGCCAGCGGGCGCGACGACCGGCTTTCCACAGCACTGGCAACACGCGCTAACCTGCAAGGTGAGCGATCTACCGCAGCACAGCGGCGCACTTCAGGTTTGGGTTGGCCTGGTGGGTGGCAGCCCACTGCCCATGTCGCAGGCGAGAGAAAAAGGGGCGACACCGCGGCCGCCCCGACGCGGACATGTCAGAGAAGACCACGTTCCGCGAAGCTGACCGTTGCGTTCGCAGTGACTACCAGGTGATCGAGCACGCGCACGTCCACCAGCTGCAAAGCGGTCTTCAGTGTCTGGGTCAGGAACTCGTCGGCACGGCTCGGCTCTGGCACGCCCGACGGATGGTTGTGCGCCAGGATGACTGCTGCAGCGTTCAGCGCCAGGCTTTCCTTGACGACTTCGCGGGGATAGACCGAGGTCTGCGTCACCGTGCCCCGGAACATCTGCCGCAGCTCGATGACACGATGCTGCGCGTCCAGGAAGACGACGCAGAAGACTTCGTGCTCCAGCAGGCCGATCGCCAGGCGCAGGTAGTCCTTCACGTCCTGCGGCGACGACAGCGTCACGCCGGGCTTCACGCGCTCCGCCAGCACGCCCCAGGCCTGCGACAGAACTTCGTCGGCACTGGCCACGCGGTACTGGCCATCAACGTCACGGACCAGCAGCGCGTTCGTGAACCGGGCTTCCGTGGAAGAGACAGCGAAGGAGAAAGAAGACTGCGACATGAGGAACTCCGGTCTTGATCGGGCGGGATTGCCCGAGACCGAATCCCTCACGTCGCAGCGCAGCGGTCAGGGTTCGAAGACGACCGAAGGGCGCAAGGGAGCGCCCCGCGTTCACGCAGACCTTGACGGCGAGAACGACGTGATAAGGTGGGTCGACACAGCAACCCACACCCCCACCACACCACCGCACGGGGTCTTGCGACAAGCGAAGCGCCGATCTGAATAGCGTTTGGCTAGGGTGGCCTGGAAGGTGCCGGCGTGCCGGCAGTCCCTGACCTCGGGTCAGGACCAAGCGCAATCGTGCGCGCCTGGATTGGGCATCCCGATTTTCGCTACTGCGGAAAAAGCCCGTCTACCGGGTTCGAAGCATCCCGCACTCCGGGCTAGCCATTCCATCGCTGCGGCGAACGACCGGGAATGGCTTAGGTTCGGCCACCCGCACAGCTGCTAGCTTGTGTGCTGCGCAGGAGGTTATTGAAGCTATGCCCAAGCCAATGTCTGCTTCACCGGGGGCCGGCCTCGCCGGCCATCCGCTGACGTTGGCGAACGTCAGGTCTGGGGCATGTCAAAACACGGAGGAAAGCCCTTCCCAGACTGTTGACCCGAATGACTGAGCAACGATCCAAGCGACAGCGACATGTCAAGAGTTCGTAGGATGGACGGGCAGCGTCAATAGCTAATGACCATTCCCAATGCACTTATTTTAGGCTGTAACGGCTTCGGCAGCCAGTAGACTGCCGCACCAATTGGTTTTCTGAACGACGGGCAGCGAGATTGACTGCTCTCACAATGCATCTGGGAGGAGCCTTTTATGAGGGTCAGCAGTGTTGCAATTCGAAATTTCCGGCGACTAGAGAATGTTCAGATTGACATCGAAGAACGCGAGTCAATTTTTGTCGGACCCAACAACAGCGGCAAGACGTCTGCCACCGCAATCTTTCGCTGCTTTCTTGGCGGTCGAGACTTCAAGATTCACGACTTCTCGGTCGCCCGAATGGCTGATTTCGACGCCTATGCGACCACCGGAGAATCGGGGCAGCTTCCCAAGATTAGCCTTGATCTGTGGTTTACCATCGATCCTGAAAGCATCGCATTCGGCAGGGTTTTCACACTGCTGCCCAAGCTTTCGGATTTCACGCGCGTAGGTATCCGACTATCGTATGAGGTCGAAGACGCAAAGAAGCTACGCGAGCACTACGACGCCGCCTATCCGCCGAAGGAAGACGGAGCGCGTGCCAAGGCCTTGTCGCAATATCTGGCGCTCGACGGAAATCTTGGTCGGCATTGTGGGGTTTGCTACTTTTCACTGGACGAAAAATCGCAGGACGGAGCTCCACCCGAGATCTTGACGAACGAGCTCGATCCTGAGGAAGGGAAACGGCTTCTGAAGCATCTCATACGGGTGGAGTTTGTCGATGCGCAGCGCAACATCAACGACGACGACAGCAACCGCAGCAATCGGCTTTCGTCGGCCTTCGCTGCCTTCTACCGGAAGAATCTTGAGCAGGTCAACCATGCCGCCGACGCTCATAGTGTGATCGATGCGAACAACAAGCTGCTGACCGATCACTACGCCAAGCAGTTTGACCCGTTGATCAAGCTCATCAAGCACCTTGGCGTGCCTTCGATTAATGATCGAGAACTACGAATTATCTCCTCGCTTAGCCCTGAAACTGCGCTGCGCGGGAGCACCGAGTTGCTCTACATTGACCCGGGCCGGCAGCATGAACTGCCCGAGCTCTATAACGGTCTTGGCTTCAAGAACCTCATCTACATGGCCATTCAGGCTCGGCATTTTCATGCCCAGTGGGTGATGACCGTCGAGAACAGGCCTCTATGCCTGATGATCTTTATCGAGGAGCCCGAGGTTCACCTTCACGCGCAGGTGCAGCAAACCTTCATCTCCAACCTCTGGCAGGTGATCAACCAATCCGCCGAAGCGGCTGGCGAACCTGGCCTCGTACCGCAACTTATTATCACCACCCATTCCTCCCACATCATGGAGGCTGTGGATTTCGAGAAGGTCCGCTATTTCCAGCGCTGTTATATCAAAGGCGAGACGGCTGCGACCGGGATTCGCAATGCGTCGGTGGTCCGCAGCCTTCGAGCCTTCCAACCGGAAGCGGAGACGATCGACGGCAAGCTCGTCGCACCCTCGGAATCGCTGGCCTTCCTCAAACGCTATCTACGCCTAACCCACTGCGACCTGTTCTTTGCCGATGCTGCCATCCTTGTTGAAGGTGCCGTCGAGAAGCTCCTAATGCCGTCCATGATCGAGCGCGCCGCGATGCGATTGCGGACCACATACCTCACAATCTTGGAGGTGGGCGGCGCCTACGCCCACCGCTTCGAAGGCCTGCTCAGCTTCCTTCACATCCCCTATCTTGTCATCACGGATCTCGATTCCGTGGCGCCCACAGGCTATCCGAGTGCCTGTCGGGCGGACGTCGTCGGCGCCAGAACATCCAATGCTTCTCTCAAGAAACTGTGCGGACAGGCCACTGTCGCCGATCTGATTGCGCTGACCTCCGCTGACAAACAGCACATCGCGAAGGACCGCTGCATTGCGTTCCAGACGGATATTCTGGTCACCGATGGCACAGCGACCGAGAAACTTCGCCCGCGCACTTTGGAGGAGGCGATCGTCTACGAAAATTTCGGACTGCTCCGATCCGGCGCGCTATCCATCGGTATCAACATCCCGGCGCTTCTAGGGGATGCTTATCAGGACGTCTACGACAGGATTCGATCGGATAGTTTCAAGAAGACCGACTTTGCCATGGACATCTTGGCTTGCACTAAGAACTGGATCGTCCCTGGCTACATTGCCGCGGGATTAAGTTGGCTTGAGGCGCGTCTATCGCCACCACTCGCCGCGGTCGCGGAGACCGAAGGCGCTGTTGCGGCGGGGGTATAGCATGGGTGCCAGAGTGGAAAGCGAAGCGGATACCCTAGTCCGCAAATGCCTGGATGGCCGACGCAGCTTTGCAATGGTCGCCGGCGCGGGGTCGGGCAAGACGAGTTCGCTGGTTGAGGCTCTTGGCCGAGTTCGTGATCACGAGGGGATCGCCCTTAGAAGGAATGGCCAGCGCATAGCCTGCATCACCTTCACCAAACGTGCGGTTGAGGTCATCAAGGCACGGCTGGGTTTCGACAACATATATCTAGTTTCAACGCTTCATGGATTTCTGTGGGGGCAGATCAGCCACTTCCGTAAAGATATTCTGCAAGCGCTGCGCGAAAGTCGCATTCCGACCCTTATAGAAAAGGCAAAGGGAGATGACAACGGCGGCAAGAGCAAAAAGGCCCAGATGGCCAGAGCAAAGATCGAACGGCTGACGGAGCAGCTTGCCGCAATCGAATCAGTCGAGATTTTTGAATATGCTGACACGAGCTTCAGCGATTACGACAAAGGCCAGATCGGCCATGATGACGTTATAGAGATTGCAACCTACCTGTTTGCAAATAGTGCCACCTTCAGACGGATCACTGGTCTACGTTTCCCGTATATCTTCGTCGACGAAGCACAGGACACATTCGAGGGTATCGTTGCAGGGCTCAATCTCGTCTGTGCCAGCACTGGCCTACCGGTGATCGGCTATTTTGGCGATCCATGGCAGCAGATTTATGATCGGAGTGCTGGGGCTTTTGCACCACCCGACGGTGGTGAGATCATCAAGAAGGCCGAGAATTTCCGTTGCTCGAAGAGTGTCATCCGGCTTCTCAATGCTTATCGTGGGGACGTCGAGCAATATGCCGCTGGCGAAAATTCGGCATGTGAAGGCAGTGTCGAATTCATGCTAGTCAAAGCGGAAGAGCCGACAGAACCGCGCAAACGCTATTCAGAGGAACAGATTGGGCGCGCGTTGGCACGTATGGATGCTGCAGTCGAAGACTGGGGCTGGACAGGGCGCAGCGATGTCATGAAGCTCTTCCTCGCACGTCAAATGATTGCGCGGCGGCTGGGCTTCGCTGGACTCAACCGCTTGTTCACGGGCGACTATGCGTCGTCTCGCGCGCAAGATGCCTTCGAGGAAGGTGAGCATTTCCTGCTCAAGCCATTTCTTTCAACGATTTACCCTCTGTTCACTGCTCACGACCAGGGCGATGATCGGAAGATCATCAATCTGCTTCGCAGAGATAGTCCGGCTTTCGCGGTCGATGGATTGAACGCAGGAAAGTCACTGAAATTGATGATCGAGACGTCCAAGGCTTTGGTTGGCCAGTTGCACGCTTTGTGGGACAACGAGACGATCGGGCTGATCCTCCGCTTTTGTGTCGACAAGCAAATCATCCAGCCTTCCGAAAGTCTGCGCGAGCATCTTGATCGCGCGCCTCGGGCCGAGCCCTTCGATGCGGACCTTCACAGCCTAGACAAAGGAGATTGGCTCGCAGATTCTCTATTCCAAATGACGTCTGGGCCAGTCTCCAGCTATGCCAACTATCTTGACAACAATACGGCTTATAGCACCCAGCACGGAGTCAAGGGCGAGGAATATAAAAAGGTTATGGTCGTTTATGACGATGTCGAGGCCGCGTGGAGCCAGTACAGCTTTAGTAAGACCCTTACACCGCAGACTTCCGGAGAGCCCACCGACCGGCAGCGCTCCATAACGCAGAAGCTCGCGTATGTCTCGTTCTCGCGCGCGAAGGAGGATCTGCGTGTCTTGTTGTTCACTGCCGATCCGGAAGGGGCACGGGCGGAGCTCATTGGCAGCAAGCTGTTAGCGCCGGATCAAATCCGCATCGTGACGTGGACCTAGTGCATTGCCTCTCGATTTCGCAAATGGTGATGCGAGCTTTGGGCTGTCGGCACCTCGCTGCGACGTAAATGACTAGTACGGAAGGCCGCCGCGGAATTCAATGACCGGTTTTTGCCATCGATTCGGAATGCGCGAATTTCCCTCATGGGGCATTAAGAATCTCTCAACTTGCCGCTCTATACCAGATACCCTGCCGCGCGAATCTCTTCGTCACGCGATCGCCCTACTTCGCGCGTCAATCGATATATACAAAGCGGCGCACGAAACCGGCACGGTGCACTGATCGGCATTTATACGGCGATTCGGTACCCTCAAGGAGGTTGCAAGAACGCAGCTCGCTGTCGGAGCGACGCCAGCCCTCCGTTCTCAATCGAACTGATCCGCCCTGCCTGCTGCTGGTGCACGCCAGGCCTAGATGACCCGCTTCATGATCCATCGGCGAGACCCGAGTCCTTGAGCTCGGCAAACTTGGTCGCCATCGTGGGATTGCCCCGCGTTAGCTTCTTGATTGTCACGTCCTGCGCCTTGTCATTGGCAAGCCGAAGGTTGCGATCGGTGCCGAGCAGGGCCTCCTTGGTTTTCTGCAGATGGTCGATTGACTTGTCGATCTCGTCGATCGCTGTTTGGAACCTCCTGGAGGCGAGATCGTAGTTCTTCGCGAATGCACCCTTGAACGCTTCCAGCTCATTCTCGAAATTCGTGATGTCGATGTTCTGAGCCCTCACAAGCGCAAGCTCCGTCTTGTACTTGAGCGAATTCATGGCCGCATTCCGCAGCAGCGTGATCATGGGAAGAAAGAACTGCGGCCGTACGATGTACATCTTCGGATGGCGGTGGAACACGTCGACGATCCCGGTGTTATATAGCTCACTGTCAGGCTCTAGCAGCGAGACCAGTACCGCGTACTCGCACCCCTTTTCGGTGCGGTCCTTGTCAAGTTCCTTCAGGAAGTCCTCGTTCCTGTTCTTCGTCGCCGTGCGATCGCTCTCGTTCTTCATTTCGAACATGATCGAGACGAT
>JAYUGL010000060.1:0-17287 GCA_043738385.1 Sterolibacteriaceae bacterium | reverse complement strand
GTCGTCATGCAGGATAAGGTCGCGATACTGCGGCAACGCGACGCCTATCTGCACCGTATGCTTAAAGCTCAACTGGCGCGGTAGCCGGTGTGTAAAGTGCGCTGCTTGCGCCATCAGCAGCCGGATCAGGTTGTCAGCCAACAGATAAACCCACATCTCCTTGATGGCCATGTCCGGTCGCAGGCAACTGAGGTAGTCAAAGGGGCCAGGCACGCAATTAAATTTCACCGCTCCGCTGTGGCTACGGAGCGCCGGGTATTCTGCGGGTTTCTTTTAGCCGCTAAAGAAAAAACGCGGCCGCTACGTAGTCTGGCTTCCGATCTCGATGATCTCGATATTGATGCGGAGCAGACCATTGACCAGCGCGGAGAGATCGACGCCCTTGGCGTTGGCCAGCGCGGTCAATCGAGCTTGCACCTTCTTATCGAGATACACCGGCAGGCGCAACGCCGCATCGGGCCGGTAGAACTTGCCGCGCTCGGCTTTGCTGAAATCGTATTGTCCTTCGTTGCTTCTTGAGTCCTGGGTTCATTTGCCGATCAATTGCACCGCCTGCGCCGGGGTGACGATGGAGATGCCCTGGTAGTTTCCGCCCAGGTCATGCAAATCCTTGTCGCCGGAGACGATCAAATCGGCATGCGCCTCGACAGCGGCGGCAATCACTTGATCATCATCGGGATCATTGGGCACGATGCGCGGCACGGTGGCCGGTTGCACCACGATGGCGACATTCACATAACGGGCCAGCAGATCATCGAGCGTCATGCCGCTACGAATGATGGGCCGGGCCAGCTTCGGTGTTGCCAGGGTCGTCGCCAGTTCCGCCAACAGCGCCGGGCTGGTGTAGAGCGTCACTTGGCCGAGCGCGGCGGCTTCCAGCAAGCGCCCTGGATTGCCCAACCACAACAGACCCGACACCACGACATTGGTATCAATGATCAGCCGCACCGCTGGCCTTTCGCGCGGTACGCACAGCTTTCACTTCCGCGTCGATTTCCTCTTCGGTGAGCGGTGGCACATTCGCTTCGCGCAGGCGCTGCATCGCATCGAGCAATTTCTTTCCCGCCTCGCGGCGCACGGCTTCCTCGATCAAGCGCTCGATGGCCGGGCCGGAGAGCAGGCCGGCGCGTTGCGCCTCCAGGGCGATCTGATCCGGCAGATTCAGTTTCACTTCCAGCGTCGTCATGGCATTTCCTTTTCTCAATTGGCCCTCAGTTGACTCATGAGCCAGCCGATGGATTTAATCTTACCGGACTTGGTGGCAAATCCATAGCCACCCTACACCTACGACGCGATGGGCAACCTGCGCCACCTGCACTGGCTGGGTGAAGCGCTGAAAGAGACTGACGCCAGCTTCACGTCTACGTGCTGATGACCAAACATGTGCATCTGCTGCTCACCCTCGTGAAAGCGGAAAGCGTTCCCAAGCTGCTCATGTGGTTGGGGCGGCGATTGACAACATCCGGCTGGCGTTGAATCTGTTTGTCTTGAATGGCTCAAGGCATCGGTACGTGCTACAGGCGTGACCGTGGCGCCGCTGGAGATTGACATCGCGGCGACAAGCTGCGCACTGCCAGGCTTCCAGGGCGATCCATCATGGCGCGACGCTGCCGACCGAGGATGAACGTATTCTTGCCTAGGCCCGCAAGGGTGACTACCGCGCGGTGCGGTTGAAATAGATGGACACTTTGGCGCTGGATACCACCGATGTGCTGGCTGCGTGGCGGCAGGCCAGGAGCAGGACTAGACAATAGCTACCGGGAGAGCCCTTGCCACGCCGCCACTGCCTCATCCACTGCAATATCGGCCACTTTGCGACTGGCAGAGCGCAGCACCTGATGCGGCACATCCCAGGGATGCCAGATCGCCGGATCACTTGAACCAAAGAAACACACAATCGGTTTGCCCAGCCCGGCAGCGATGTGCATTGCACCACCATCGCTACAAATCACGCTGTCACAGACGGCGAGACCATCAATCAAGTCACGCAACTGTTGGGTTAGCCACGGCAGCACCAGCGTACCCATTGCGGCGACGATGGCGGCGGCCTTGCGATCATCGCCCGGATGCAGCGGATTGTTTTCATCGCCAGGCGACCAGAACAACATGAAACGCGCGCCATGCCGCGCATGTAATTGCACCATCAACTGGGCGAAATTCTCTGCCGGCCAACGCTGATCCGGTTTGCGCGCACTGATGTGCAATCCGATCAGTGGTCCGTCGCCCGGCAAACTTTCTGCAACCTTCGCCCGTGCAGCCGCGACGCCCTGCGCATCAGCAAAAACGTGCAACTGCGGCAGTTTGTTTACAACGCCCAGCGGCGCCAGCACCCGTGCTGCGCGCTCGACCTCATGCATGACCCCGCCCCTATCGGCGGCTTGCTCAATGATGCGATGTGCGCCGATCAGACGGGCCATCTGGCGCGCGCTGGCCTGGCCACCGCTGGCTGGCAACAGTACGATATCGATCTTCATCCGGCGCAGCGCCATGAGTTGCCTGAGGCGTGCCCGATAGACGGCGAATGCGCTCTCGCCCGGCTCCCGATGCTTCGACTTGCGATAGCTGTACATCGCGTCCAGGTCGGGGTTGCCGGCCAGCACATCCTCGTTGTAGCGATTCACCAGCGCGGCTATCCACGCGCGCGGAAAGCGCATCCGCAACTGATGCAACAGCGGCGTCGTGCACACCAGATCGCCGATGTTGTCACGGCGTATCACCAAGATTTTTCCGTTGAAGTCAGGCGACAGCGGCACCAGAACTGCCCGCGCCGTACCTTGCAGCTCTCTGCTCATTAAATGCGTCAAACAGAGCCAGCAAAATACGGTGTTTGCGATCGAACCCTCCCAATAGCCGTTGGTGATATTCATCAGGAAAAACGCAACGACAACCCCAAGAGACGATACCAGCAGGAGTCGGCCCGGGCCGGACCGGCCTGCGCGCATCGCCCCCAGAACAGGCCGCACGGTGGTAGCGAACCAGGAAATCCAAAGCAGCAGGTAAATAAAAAAACCCACTGCACCGACCTCAAACAGGATTTGAAGAACAAGGTTGTGGGGATTGGCGCCGCCATAACCCAAGACCTTTCCCTCGCGCCGATAGAACGCAGCCGCGCCGGGCCGGGCAGCATTCCAGCGGTCGATGAAATGCCGGTCTTCGATGACATTGCTGAGCTTCTTCCAGCCATAACCGTAGCCCGTGAGCGCCCTTTCTTTCACGATGTCCAACGCGCCGCCCCATACCGATAGCCTGAGACTGAGGCCGCTATCGGTGACATAGGTATCTTCCGTCAACAGGCTGCGATACTTGTCGATGTTCACCACATTCAGATTCAGTGTGATCGCTGCGCTCAATGCGGCGACGGCGAGTAGTGCCACGCCGCGCCGCCAACCGCCGATCAACAACAGCATGCCACCGCTTCCCAAGGTCAGGGCGACCAGCGCAGTGCGGGAATTATAGAGCGCAACCAACACGATTCCGGCCAGGGTCACGGTGACCAAAAAACCACGTTCGAAGCGACCTGTTGCGGGGAGAAAGATCAGCAACAGCACAATCGGAATCGAAACAACCGCCTGAAGCGCATAGCCTCTGAGAAACGCATCGTGGTTGATAACTCCGCCATTGATCAGTTGGCCTTGCGTAATAAGCGTTTCGCTCGCACCAAGAAGCGTTGTGATGACAAAACCGTAGACCAGCGCCCGCAACAGCGGCAGATGCCATCTGCGCTCATTGAATTCCAGCAGCATCGCAGCGACCAGCAGCCCCTGCGGCAGCCAGCCCTGTCGCATGGCATTCAAGCTCTCGCCCGGATAAGGGCCGGCGACGGAGGTAATCACCGCCCAGACTGCGAGCAACCAGAACCATCGCGCGAAGCCTGCTGTCAGGCGGCCCCATGCCTGCTTGCGCAACTGTAGAAAAATTCGCGGCACCACCACCGCCAGCAGGCCGTAGGTTGCCAACTGGCGCAGGGCGCCGACATGCGGAATGGGCTGCAGGAATACCAGCGCCAGGCACAGCCAGCGCACCCATTGCGCCAGCCGAGTGTTGTTGAGTGTGGTGTCGTGCGCGATGCTTCCCGTCACGACTTTTCTCCCACCGACAGCAGTGACGAAACTGCCGCTGCAATCTCTGCTGCGGAAACATCGACGATGCAAGCCCGGGTACCAACCCAGCAACTGTAGGGCGCTTTGAATATGTGCGCGCAAGGCTGGCAAGGCAGCTCAGCGCGTTGGATGATGACGACGCGCTTGCCGGTCGGCCTGGTCTCTTCCATGTTGCAGGGCCCCGCCACCGAGACCACGGGAATACCCACGGCATCCGCCATGTAGGTCACGCCAGAGTCGACACCAAGATAGGTGGAAAGCTTTTCCAGCAATGCCGGGAGTTCGGCAAGACCGAGTTTGCCGCAAGAATCGATGACCCGCTCCGATGGCAAAACCTGCTGAATCTCATCCGCCTGTTGCGCATCTTCGGGCCCGCCAATCAGGATGATCGACAAGCCCGGATAAGCGGCGAGCATGCGGCGCGTCAGCTCAATGATCTTTTCATTGCCCAGTGCCTTGAGCCGGTTGGCGCTGCTGACACCGATGCCGAGTAGTGGACCGGTATTTGAACCGAGCAGAGCCGCAACTTTTTCTGCTGCCCCCGGCGCAGGGAAGACCTCCTTTGCAATACCGCCGTCGCGAACACCCAAGCGCTCCAGCAGCACCAGATAGGTTGCCTGTATCAATCGATCACCCTGGTGGTGCTCGACGTCGGTCCACAAGCGCGACGCCAGGCGATGGGTGCTGCCACCGAAGTTGGAAAGCACTGCGAGCCGTCGCGGGATCCCCGCCCACAACGCAGCCGTGGCATAGGCGGCGCCGGCATTGAGGCAGATGACCGTGTCGTAGCGGCCCTGACGCAGCAGCGCAATCAGCCGCCACTTGCCGGCCACGCCGCGGAACTGGCGCGCATCGGCTTCGACGACATGATCGACATGCGGATTACAACGCAGCAAAGGCGCATTGACCGGCGTCGTCAGCACGCTCAATTCCATGGCGGGATGACAGCGTTTCAATTCACGGAACACGGGCGTGGAACAGAGCAGGTCGCCGATCTTTGCGAGCTGAATCACCAGCACCCGCAGCGGCTGGTCGGGCGCCCGGCCGGCGAACAGACGCAGCAGCGGCGACAACAACAATGTCAGCAGCAGATGAATCACGCCAGCACCTCGTCGAACACTTGGGTCACACCGTGCACGTAGCGCTCGATGGAGTGTTCGGCCAGAACGATTTCGCGGCCGCGCTGGCCGAATTTTGTCCGCAACTCCGGATTTGCTAACAGACGCGAAAGCGCATCCGCCAGTGCGGCAACATCACCGTGGGGAACCAGATAGCCAGTTTCACCATGACGTACGAGTTCGCGACAGCCGGGAATATCGGTCGCGACCACGGGTTTGCCGAGCAACATGGCTTCGAGGATAACGCGCGGCAGTCCTTCGCGCGCCGAAGCCAGACAAAAAATGTCCATCGCGGCGAGGTGGAGCAGCGGCTCACGCTGGAAGCCGGCAAACACGACGCGGCTGGAAAGGCCGAGTTCTGCGGTCAAAGTTTCCAACGCGGTCCGCTGCGGCCCGTCGCCGAGGATCAATGCGCGACTCGATGTGTCGCTCATCCTCTTCATGGCGCGCAACAACACGGCGACACCTTTGCGCGGTACCAGCGATCCGACCGTGCCGATCACCACGGAGGATTCGGGAAGTCCGTGGATTCGTCTCGCCGCCATGGGATCAGGCAATGCCTGTCCGCCGTCGACACCATTCAGCACTACCGTACAACGCTCTCCAGCCACGCCTTGCGCGATCAATGACCCCGCCACGCCGTGGGACACACAGATGATGCGCCGGATGATGCGATTGAGGATAGCCACCTCATCGCGATTCAGATTCGCCTCAATGCGGCAGTGCTGAATCGCACGGGTCCCCGTTGATTCCGCCGCGAGCAATCCTTCAAGATTAGACGAAGGCTGGTTGTTAAGGTAGAGCGCGGAATATCCACCCTCGCGCAATACTTGGGCGATTCGCAGTGCATCCGGGTTTATCCGCCAGGCGAGTTCTATCGAGAACACCACGGTGTGCTTCAGGCGTGGCCACCAACCCAACAGGCCGCGCGCCAACTCCTTGGACAACTTGGCCCACCACGGCTGGCGCAACCTCGGCAACAGCTTCAGTTCATAGCCGATCTCGGCCAGCGCACTGCGCAGATCCCCGTCGCTGCCGTGCGCATAGTTGTCGAAAAACAGCGGCGTAACGGCATAGCGCTTGCGATCGAGCCGCTTCAGCAACTCGATCATGCTGTTGGTGCCGCCGCCCCATTCCTTGCCGGTGTCGACAAGCAGAATACGTTTGGTCATGTTTCACGCACCAGAATTGTTTCAACCGCAGCCAGCACATCGGCCACCGGTATTCGGCCAATACAGGTTTGATCGTCGGACTTCGAGCGGATGCCCGGATCGTCACATGGCCGATGAATCACGACATGGCGATCCAGGTCGTAGGCCGGCCCCGACATTGCCGGATTCGACACCGCAAACAGCGCCACCACCGGCGTATCGACAGCCACCGCGACATGCATCGTCCCGGTATCGCCGCTTACCAGCAGCCGCATTCTGCGGACCAGTGCAGGAAGGTGTGCGACGGAAACAGCATCGGCGGCGACCACCGCAGTATTGCCGATCGCCCGGGCAATTTCGTGGCAATACGCCGACTCTGCCGCAGACCCGGACAAGACGAAACGCGCCTGAGGATATCGGGCAGCCACGCCGTGCGCCAATTCGACAAATTTTTCCGCAGGCCACATGCGGCTTCGGCTCGACGCCCCAACTTGGAGACCGATCACCGTGTGCGATGGTGTGATGCCATGCCCGGACAGAAAGGCGTCCACCGCAGCAATCGCATCGCCATCGACGGGCAGACGCATCCGTGGGCCGTCGATTGAAGCGTCTGCCAGTGCCGCCGTTTGCAGACGCTGCGTCATGCCGTGTCCGATTTTCTCTCGGGTGATTACCGGATCGTGGTTGCTCAACAGAAAGCGAAAAGGATTGTTGTTGGGCAGCTTGAACAAAAACTGCGCCCCAGAAAAGTAGGCCAGCGGTGTCGCCTGCGGTTCGTTTCCGTGCAGGATCAGCGCCACATCAGGCTTGGCCTTGCGCAAAGCCAGCGCAGTGCGGACGAAGCCGCGATATCCGCCATGATAGGGAATGACGGTATCGAGTTCCGGCATGCGGTGGAACAGATCAAGGTAACTCTGGTGGATGAGTGCGGTAATGCGCGCCGCCGGATATCGCGTGCGCAAAGCCATCATCGCCGCAGTGGACATCACCGTGTCGCCCAGCGCGGTGGACGAGATGACCAGAATGCTGCGCACTACGGCTGGCGAAAAATATCGCGTTTCGCTCTGCCGTCGGTCAAGCTTCTTGACCAAGCGCAACAGCCCGAGCAAGAAGGACTCGCGGGGATGGAAGTGCATTACGCGCCGCGCGATCGCAGGTAGAGCGCCGCCAGCATGGGATGGCGGTAGAGCCACATGCGCGAAGCAAACCAGTTGCCGGCCTTGTCCTTGACGACCATGCGTGGAATGCGTGCAGGGTCAGTGCGAGGTGTGCCGACGCCCTTCTCAACCGTGTAGAGATATTTGAATCCTCCGGACGTCGCGGTGCAGCGGTAGTCCGCGTCATGGTATCCCTGCGGCCAGCACAGATGCGCCGAGACTCCCCCCAGACGGTTGCACAGCGTCTCGCGCGAGACCGCCAGATCTTCGGCGAGACGCTGCTGGCGGATCACAACGTCGGCTTCGATCTTGTCCCAGCGCGTGTGGGTGTGGGTGTGAGAATGGAACTCAAACGTGCCGCTGGATTGCATCGCCTCAACTTCTGCCCAGCGCAGCATCACACTGTCGGCATCACCTTCTGCAATACGTTCTTTGCAGGTTCGATGATCAGGGCAGTCTGGTGCATCCGGCGCGCCAACTTGAGGCCGCGGTGAGCCATCGCCGATACGGCCGGTAATCAGGAACAACACGGCATGCAGGCCAAACTCGGCAAGGATCGGTGCGGCGTGCACCCAGTTATCAAGATAGCCATCGTCGAAGGTGATCAACACGCTTCGATCCGGCAATTGTTCGCCCTTGAGGAAACGCGCGAAATCGTCACAGGTGATGCCACGCCAGCCATGAGCGACGAGCCAGCGTATCTGCGCGCGAAAATTTTCCGGCGAAACGGTGATCAGTCCCGGCGCAGGCGACACATGGTGGTACATCAACACCGGCACTGCCGCCGCGCTAGCCACCGGCTCGCTCCCGCAGCAGCGCCTCGTAAAGATCGTTCATGCGTTCGGCCATGCGCTCCGTGGTGTGCTCGGCCTGCACCCAGGGACGTCCGGCCGCGCTCATCGCATGGCGACGCAGTGGATCGCGGCCCAGCTCGATGATCGCAGCGGCAAGTGCTTGCGAATTTTTGGCCGGCACCAGCAGTCCGGTGACGCCTTCGTGCACTGCTTCCGGCACGCCACCGACGCGGGTGGCGATGACCGGCAGACCCATCGCCTGGGCTTCGAGGTAGGAGGTACCGAAAGCCTCTTCGTGGGTCGGCAGCACGAAGAGGTCGAGCGAACGCAGCACTTCGGGAATGTCACGACGCAGCCCGAGCAAACGCACATGCGCCTGCAAGCCACGCTCGGCGATGCCACGTTCGATGTTTTCGCGCTGCGGGCCATCGCCGGCGATGACGAACACCGCCTGCGGAATCGCCTTCACCACCTCCACGGCGGCATCGAGCAGGTCCTGATGGCCTTTCTTCATGCGCAGTATCGCGACCATGCCAATCACGAAGGCATCATCGGCGAGGTTCAACTCCTTGCGCAGACCCGGCGAAACAATTGACGGATCAAAGCGGCCACAGTCGACACCGGTGGTGATCGCGGTGATTCGCTGCGGGGGCACTCCGGCCGTGATGAGATTCACGCGCACAGCGACGCTGACGGTGACCACATGATCGGGCAACCATGAATAAGTCGCGCGCGAAGTCATCGGCAGAATCAGGTGGCGGGTGCGCACCACGAGCGGCCTTGGCCGCACCAGGCGCGCGGCGAGTCCGGCGAGAATGGTATCCCGCCCGCTGTGGGTGTTGACCACGTCGGGACGGAACCGGCGCATCACGGCGGCAATACGAAACACGACCAGTGGATCAAGGCTGCGCGGCATCGCCACTTCAGCCACGGCGAAGCCCTGCTCATGGGCGCGCCTGGACAAGCCACTGTCCGGCGGGCAAACCAACATCAACTCGACGCCACGCGCACGCAGTTGCAGGCACTCCTGCAGGGTGCGGTTTTCCTGCCCGCCCCAACCGCGCGAACTCTCGCTGTGCAGCACTCTCACGATGGATGACGCGATGGCGAAACCGTTAACGCGGCGGCCTCGCCATCGTCAGCCTGCAGACGATGCAGCTGTGAATAGTGTCCGCTTTTTGCCAATAGCTCGGCATGCGTGCCACTTTCCACCACACGCCCGTGGTGCAGTACCAGGATCCGATCGGCGCGTTCGATGGTGGTCAGGCGATGGGCGATGACCAGCGTGGTACGGCCTTGCATCAGCACCTCCAGCGCGGCCTGCACGGCGCGTTCACTTTCGGTATCAAGGGCGGAGGTAGCCTCGTCGAGAATCAGGATTGGCGCATCCTTCAACAGGGCGCGGGCGATGGCCAGGCGCTGGCGCTGGCCACCGGAAAGCTTGACACCGTTTTCGCCGATCAGGGTATCGAAACCACGCGGCATGGCTTCGATGAATTCGAGCGCATGGGCAGCACGGGCTGCCTCAATCACATGCTGTCGCGTCACACTGGCGAGCGATCCATAAGCGATGTTGGCCGCCACCGTGTCGTTGAACAACACCACGTCCTGACTGACCAGCGCGATGTTGGCGCGCAGGCTGGCCAGCTTCACCTGTTCGATGTCGTGACCGTCCACCAGGATGCGGCCGGCGGTTGGGTGGTAGAGCCGCGGCAGCAGATTGGCGAGCGTGGTCTTGCCGCTGCCGGATGCGCCGACCAGGGCCACGGTTTCGCCAGCGCGGATGGTGATGTCGATGTCGGCCAAAGCCGGACGCGCTGCTTCCGGATACTGCATGCCGATGTGGTCGAAGCGGATCTCGCCACGGGCGCGGCCCAGTTCAACGCTGCCCCTGTCGTCTTCCGGCGCTTCGTCAACCAATTCAAATACGCTTTCCGCAGCGGCCATGCCGCGCTGTAAAGGCGCATTCATATCGGTCAATCTTTTCAGCGGCGAGAGCAGCAACAGCATGGCGGTGATGAAAGAGGCGAAGCCCCCCACCGTGGTATTGCTGGACTGCGTAATAGCCACCGAAATGATGATGGCGAGGGCGATGGAGGCCAGCGTCTGAACGATGGGTCCAAGCGCGGCGGCGGCCACCGTCTGCTTCATGTTGTAAGTGCGCTGCGCGGCGCTGGCATCGGCGAAGCGCGCCTTTTCGTAGTCTTGTCCGCCAAAAATCTTGACCACCTTGTGCGCCTCGATGCTCTCTTCGAGTACATGCATGATGTTGCCCATGGCTTGCTGGCTAGCGCGACTCATGGTGCGCAGGCGATTGCTGAACAGTTTTACCGAGATGCCGACCAGCGGCACCATGCCCAGCGCGACGAGCGTCAATTGCCAGTTGAGGTAGAGCATCCAGGCTAGCAGGCCGATCACGGAGATTGTGTCCTTGACCAGCGTGGTCAGTACCGAGGTGGCGGCACCCGTCACACCGCTGACGTCGTAGGCCACCTTGGACATCAACGCACCCGACGAACGATCATCAAAGAAGCGCGTCGGCAGGCACACCATGCGCGCGAACATGGCGGCGCGCAGATCCAGCACCACCTTGTTGGAGACCCAGCTCAAGGTGTAATCGGAAACAAAGCCGAGAATGCCGCGCAACAGAATGATGCCAACGATCATGAAGGGCAGCATCAGGCCGTTGCCGCCTTTTCCGCTGAAACCGCCATCCAGCAGCGGCTTCATCAACGCCGGAAACAGTGGCTCGGTGGAAGCTGTGGCAACCATGGTGAGCAGCGCCAGTGCGAACATCTTCCAATACGGCTTGACGTAGCCCAGCAGGCGCAGGTAAAGCTCGCGGTTGGACGTGTTGGCTTTGGACATTATTGAAGGGGAGTTTGCGGGTGCGGGATTATAGCCGCCCGCTCTGCATCAGGCGCTGGTACAGGACCACCAGCTTTTCCGCTGTAGCCTTGATGGGCAGAGCTTGCGCAGTCGCGCGCGCAGCGGCGCCCATCTTTTCGCGGGCGTCGATTGCGGCTTCCAGAGTGCGCGCCAGCGCATCAATGTTGAGGGCGTCAATGACAAAACCGTTCTCGGCATCGCGTATCAACTCGGCCGCCCCCGAGGTCGTGCTGGTCACCACCGGCAAGCCGCAGGCCATCGCCTCGAGCGCCGCGTTGGGGAAGGGGTCGTAGAGTGTTGGCAAGGCGAACACGTCGGCGGCGCCATAGAAGGGCCGCACATCGGTTTGTCCGCCGACGAAATGAACCCGTGCGCCAATGCCGCTCCGTTGTGCTGATCGGCGAAGCGATTCGGATTGCCGGTCGCGGCCGACAACCACCAAGTGGGCATCACGCCGTGGCAGCCGGACGAAGGCTTCCAGCAATTGCGGCAAACCCTTGCGTTCGAAGCCGGAGCCGACGAACAGCGCCAGCGGCGCACGCAACGGAATGCCGAGTTCGCTGCGGATCCGTTGCCGGTGCACCCGGCACAAGTCGGGGTGGAAGCTTTCGAGATCGACGCCATTGTGGATGACATGCAATTTCTCGTGCGCGACACCGAAGCGTGCGGCGATGTCGTCGCGCACCATGCGCGAATTGCAGATCACCGCTTTCAAATCGGAATGGCGGAACATGGCCGCTTCAGCGACCAGCGTGTAGCGATGCCAAAGTTGCGCGCGCGTGGCGAGTCTCGCCAGCGGCGACTGGACTCGGCCGCGCAGTTCCAGCCAGGTGGCGTGCACGCCGTCACCGGCGCGATAGATCTGGCAGCCGGCAATCCGTTCGTGGCTTTGCACCAGATCGAATGCACCGCTGGTGATGATCTTCTGCACAGCGCCGGCAAAGCCTGCGTCGCGCCAGGTACGACCGAGATAAAACGGATTGCAGCGGATGGAATCGCGGCCGGGTTGATCGCCCTGCCATTCACGAGCGACTACCGTTACATCAGTCCCTGATTCGCGCAATGCCGACACCGCACGTGCCATGAAGCGCTCGGCGCCACCATAGGGCGTGTACTTCTGGCGCACCAGCGCGAGTTTCATCTACAGCGAGGTCGTGGCGCGACGCTCAACCGAGCAACTCGTGACACGCCGCTAGCACGCGCGCCACCGGCAACGTGGTCAGGCAGTCGCTGACCTTGCCACCGCCGCAACCGTCGAGGCCGCAGGGCCGGCAGGAATGATCCGTGGTGACCACGCGATGGGCGACCTGCCACGGCCCCCACTCCTTGTCGCCGGAAGGACCAAACAGGGCGACTGTCAGCGTGCCCATCGCGGCGGCAATATGCATCGGCGCCGAGTCGACACCGACGAACAGCTTCGCCCGCGCAGTCAATGCCGCCAACTCTTTGAGTGACAGTTGCCCGGAAAAATCATGGATGACTGCACGGGTTTCCGCTTTTATCGCTGCAATCAGGGACGCCTCCTTCGGCTCGGGCGCGGCGGTCAACACAATGGTATGGCCTTCGCTGTGCAACAGGTCAATCAGCGTCGCCATCTTGTCCGCCGGCCAGCATTTGAACAACCAGCGCGAACCCGGATGCAGATGAATGAACCCGCCGCTGGAAAGTCCGCTGGCCGCCAGCAGTTCATCAACACGACGCTCGGCCGCCGGCCCGGGCACCATGACCAGTTTGCGTTCGTCTGGCGCAGGCTGCACGCCGATGCGGCGCAGGGCATCGAGATTTTTCTCCACCGTATGACGCAAGGCGTGTGCGGGCAAGGAATACAGATGGCTGAAGCTGTTGCGCCAGAAATCGCCGCGGCCACCTTTTTTTGGCGCAACACTCCAGCGCGGACCCAGCAGGCGCGTCAGCCAGGCACCGCGTGGATGCTCCGTCAGGTGGATGACAAGATCGTAGCGACGCGCGCGCAATTGCGCCAACAGCTTCCACTCTGCCTTGAGTTGCGCGATCAGCCCCTGCCGCTTCCAGTTGCGGTCAATGGAATGGATTTGCGTAATGGATGGATGATCGGCCAGCATTGGCGCGGTCTCGGCATAGACCAGCGCGTCAATCTCGCAGCCGGAGGCATGTGCTTTCAATGCCGCGAACACCGGCGAAGTCAGCAGCACATCACCATGATGGCGCAGTTTGATCACCAGTGCACGGCGCAGTTGCTGGAGGGGAACAGGGTCTTCGGCCATCCCGCTATTCTGCCAGACACAGCGCGGTGTAGCGGATGACAATGCGGCAGGACTGACGTAGTATCGCCGCTGACCGGAAACCACTCGCACAAGGCGTTCATCCAGAAAGAGCCGTCAGCCATGAACAACAAACTGTTGCAAACGCTGTGGAGTTTCACCGTCATGACCCTGATGATCCTCGGCATCAGCGGTTTGGTATACAACACGCTGCGTGGCGATGGCTGGCTGCAACGGTTCGCCGGCGTGGTGTGGGACGCTGGACTGCGCCATCCGTTTGTCATTATTCCCCTAGTCGGCGCATCAATCGGGATCGCCTGGCTCACCCTCAATGGCAAGTTGGCGGCGGGAAAAGCGAATCGCGGCGCCGACCTGATGGTGATGGCGCTGGCCACCATCGGCGCCTATGTTCTCTACGACTGGCTTAGAGGCTGAGTCGCCTTCATCCGGTTGCATGCAACCATTGTCGCGGCAGATGCCGCGCGGATTCAAAAGCCCGGCAAGCTGAGCTTGCGCCAATCAAGCGCCGCTTCCACCGCATCGGCGAGACGTTCGATATCCTGCTCGCGCCGCGCAGCCAAATCCACTTGCATTGTTGGTTTCATGCCGGCCCAGGTCAGCAACCCAGTGAGCGCTTCGGGATGATCGAAAAGACCGTGGCAATAGCTGGCAAATATTTTTTCGTCGGCAGAAATTGCTCCGTCCATCCGGCCATCGTCCAAATGCACTGTCGGCTTTGCCAGTGCCGGACCGGACGTGATGCCCATGTGAATTTCATACCCGGCCATGGCGGGTGCTCCGGGCAAAGCGAGGGTGCCGCTGACGTTTTTCAATTGTTTTTCCAGCGCCAGCGTGGTCTCGCAGTCGAGCAGATCAAGGCCGGAGCGGCTACCCGGTTCGCCCTCGACGCCATGGGGATCGTGAATCATGCGGCCCAGCATCTGATAGCCGCCGCACAGGCCCAGCAACTTGCCGCCGTAACGCAGGTGACGGCGGATGGCCGTGTCCCAGCCCTGGCCGCGCAGCCAGTGCAGATCGGCCTGCACCACCTTGGAACCGGGCAGCACGATCAGGTCGCAGGGCGGAATGGCCTGGCCAGGACCGATCCAGCGAAAATCCACTTCGGGATGCAACCGTAGCGGATCGAGATCGTTGTGGTTGGAACAACGCGGAGTCGCCAGCGCGACTGCCTTGAGTCGTGCCTGCGGTTTTGTCTCGACCGTGGTGGCAATGGCATCCTCGGCATCTAGAAACAGTCCGTGCAAATATCCAACCACGCCCAGCACCGGCTTGCCAGTGCGCGCCTCAAGCCAGCGCAGTCCGGGTTCCAGCAGCGCGATGTCACCGCGAAAACGATTGATGACAAAACCCTTGACCCTTGC
Organism: Sterolibacteriaceae bacterium; assembly: GCA_043738385.1. Lineage (GTDB taxonomy): Bacteria > Pseudomonadota > Gammaproteobacteria > Burkholderiales > Rhodocyclaceae > JANYCD01. The sequence continues at coordinate 2,456 of JAYUGL010000060.1, read as the reverse complement.
CTGCTCCGCAGTGGAAAGCAGATCGAGGGTACCGACCAGATGGGCAAAAACGCCGCCGCGATCGATATCGGCGATCAGGATCACCGGTACATCAGCGAGCTCGGCGAACCCCATGTTGGCGATGTCGCGATCGCGCAAATTGATCTCCGCCGGACTGCCGGCGCCTTCCACCATGACCGCGTCGAATTCCTGCTCCAGCCGTCGCCATGATTGCATCACCGCATGCATCGCCACAGTTTTGTAATCGTGATAAGCGCGGGCATCGAGATCCATCACCGCCTTACCGTGAATGATGACTTGGGCACGCTGATCGGTAGTCGGTTTCAACAGCACCGGATTGAAATCAATGCGCGGTTCCAGCCCCGCCGCCAACGCCTGCAGCGCCTGGGCGCGGCCGATCTCGCCGCCATCAATGGTGACAGCCGAGTTGAGCGCCATGTTCTGCGGTTTGAAGGGCGCGACGTTGACGCCGCGGCGCTTGAGGATGCGGCACAGCGCAACGACCAGTGTGGTCTTGCCTGCATCCGAAGTGCACCCCTGAACCATGAGAGCAGCCGCATGGCAGCTACTCTCATGGTCAGATGCTGCGCTCCCTCTCCCGGCCTCCCCCTCCATGAGGTGGAGGTGACTAATTGGCGCCGGTTGGGCGGAGGGTGGGTTGTCGTCAACCACAGCTAGAATCGGGTTTTCGTCATCGACAAATTATCCCATGCCGTCTTTCCTCTTCCGCTCGCTAACAACAATGTTCGTCGGACTCTCCATGCTTCACGCGCACGCCGACATCGTGGTGAAGGACGACACCGGCCAAGAGGTGCGTCTCAAGCAGCCGGCGCAGCGCATCGTCAGTCTCGCGCCCCATATCACCGAAGTCCTGTTCGCCGCAGGCGCCGGAGAGCGTGTGGTGGGCACGGTGAGTTACAGCGACTATCCGGACGCCGCCAAGTCCATTGCGCTGGTGGGCACTTATACCCAATTCGATCTCGAGGCCATCGTCGCCCTCAAACCAGACCTGATCATTGGCTGGTTCAGTGGCAACCTGCCGGCGTCGATCGACAAGCTGCGCAAGCTGGGGTTGCCGGTCTTTCTTTCTCAGCCCGATCACATCGAAGACGTCGCCCGTACTCTCGAACAATTCGGCCGGCTTGCCGGCAGCGAGACCATCGCGGACGCGGCGGCGCGACGCTTCCGTGAACACCACGCGCAACTCCAGGCCCGCTATGCCAATCGACCTCCGGTGGATGTGTTCTATGAAGTCTGGAACCAACCGTTGATGACGGTCAACGGCCACCAGATCATCAGCGATATCCTGCGTCTGTGTGGTGCCCGCAATGTCTTCGCCGAACTGCCGACCCTGGCGCCGCAAGTGACAGAGGAATCAGTGCTCGCTGCGAATCCCGAAGCCATCATCGCCAGCGGCATGGGCGAAGCGCGGCCAGAGTGGCTGGACCAGTGGAAGCACTGGCCGCAACTGACCGCGGTGGCGCGCGGCAACCTGTTCTTCGTGCCACCGCAACTGATCCAGCGCCATACCCCGCGCATGCTCGATGGCGCCGAACGGGCCTGTGCGGACATCGAGACCGCGCGGACTCGACGCAAAAAATCAACGCCTTGAGCGGGAAGGTGACCGCCTTATCCTGCGGTTGGCTTGGACGGCGGAAGGGCGCTGTAAAGTACTACCGGCCAACCACCCGGTCCATTAACCACGCTGCGGCGTTCGTGTGCCCCCACGGCAATGGGGCCGGCGCTTTTACCCACGGCGGCCAGCGATGCACAGACCTCGTCGAGGTCACCAACCTTTACCATGATTCCCGGCGCGTTCGCCACGCGATCGGTTCCAGAAAGGGAAAGTCTGACGGCACCCAGGTCGAACTGCGCCCAACGGTCGCCGTCAACAAATGTGGGTTGCGTACCGAGCAGATCGGCCAAGAAAGTAACTGCCTCGGACATGTCATCCACGGGAAGCACAAATCCCAAGCGTTCAACAGAAGGGTTGCTGATCGTCATATCGAATTCCCCCAAATATTTGGCTGCAGATGAACGATCAGATTTTAACCCTCCTTTTGAATGCCGAGCCTGTTGCTCCAGACCAGCCGGCCATCCTCAATCAGCGTGATCGCGCCGTAGTCGAAGGACATCGAGAACCATTCGGGCTGCGGCAAGCCGAGCAGCTCTCCGGCGCAAACCTTCATCACCCCGGCATGGGTGACCAGCACCAGTTCTTCGCAACCGGCGTGCCGGTGTTCGTCCAGAAAATGAGTGGCACGTCTGCGCAAATCCGCGATTGATTCGCCACCCGGTGGCGCATAGTTCAGCGGAGCAGCAGCCCAGGCATCCAGTGCGTCACGGCCGATGTCATCCCAGGCACGCATTTCCCACGCGCCGAAATTCACTTCACGCAGCCGGTCATCAAACAACGGCGCCGGATGCAGCGCATTGGCTAACGCGCTGCAGCGCCG
>JAYUGL010000059.1:0-6703 GCA_043738385.1 Sterolibacteriaceae bacterium | reverse complement strand
ATTGCGGCCTGAATGATGAGTCTGCAATACGGCATTCGTGCCAACCTCGCCCAGTTCCTGCACCAACTGCTGCAAGTCATGCTGGTGGGTTTCACCATCGGCATGATGCGCACAGTGGTGCCGGCACTGTCCGAATCCGAGTTTGGCGTGCCAAAGAACTCGTTCATGCTGCTCACCTCGTTCGTGGTGGCCTTCGGCTTCGTCAAGGGCGTGCTCAACTTCGTTGCCGGACGCCTGTCTGAGCGCATCGGCCGCAAGAAGGTTTTGCTGCTGGGCTGGATCACGGCGCTGCCCATCCCGCCGCTGGTGTATTTCGCGCCGTCGTGGAGCTGGATCGTGGCCGCCACAGTGCTGCTCGGCATCAACCAGGGATTGACCTGGTCGATGACGCAAACCGCCAAGCTGGACATCACCCGTGCCGACCAGCGCGGCCTGACCATCGGCCTGAACGAGTTTTCCGGTTATGTCGGACTGGCTTTGGCCGGCATCATCACCGCCTATCTGGCAACCGCGTTGGGCGCACGTGCCGGCTTGCTGGTTTTTGGCATGGCAACGATATCGCTGGCCATTCTGCTCACCTTGGTGTGGGTCAAGGACACCTTGCCCTGGGCCAAACTCGAAGCCGTCAGGCATGCTACCGCGCCGCCCACCGACATGATGCCGCGCTACCCGACCAACATCGGCGAGCAGCCGACTACCTGGGAAGTGTTCACGCTGATGTCATGGCGCGACAGGCGTCTGGCGGCGATCTGTCAGGCGGGTCTGGTGGAAAAATTCGTCGATGCGCTGGTCTGGGTGTTTTATCCGGTGTTCCTGTACCAACACGGTTTGAGCCTGCCCAGTATCGGCTGGACCGTCGGGGTCTATGGTTTTGTCTGGGGTGGCTCGCAATTCTTCACCGGCAAACTCTCCGACCATATCGGCCGCCACAAGCCCAACGTGTGGGGCATGTGGAGTTGCGGCGCTGGTGTGGCGATGATGCTGTTGAATGAGGGTGCGGTTTGGTGGTCGCTCTCCGCTGCTGTTTCCGGTTTCGGCATGGCCTTGCTGTATCCCAATCTATCGGCTGCGGTGGCCGACATTTCTCATCCGAACTGGCGCGGTTCGGCGATCGGCATCTACCGTTTCTGGCGTGATCTGGGTTACGGCATCGGTGCGCTGGGGCTGGGGTTCGCGGCGCACTTCAGCGGCACCGTCGATGCAGCATTCTGGTTCGTGGCGCTATCGATGTTCGTGTCCGGGGCGATTCTCTGGATATTTGGTGAAGAAACGCATCCACGATTAGCCCAGGCCCCACAGTGAATTATCTGTAAGGGTCGTCTCGGAAAACGGAAAATGGAAATTTCCAGGTTTTATTCACTTGCGTGATTGATTGCCAATCCCGCGAGGGCGAACCCGCAAAAAGCCGCGCCCGCATAAAACGTGAATGACGCCCCGAGCTGGTCCCACACCAGCCCTGCGACACCACTGGCGATCAGCATGGCCAGCCCGCTCACCAGGTTAAAGAACCCATACGCGGTGCCACGCAAGTCAGCCGGCGCGCTATCGGCAACCATCGTCGCCAGCAAGCCCTGAGTAATACCCATGTGGATGCCCCATAGCGCGACACCGGCGATTACAACTCCCCAATGATCATTGCTCGCCAACACCAGGTCGGCCGCGATCAGCACGACCAGTCCAAGCGCCAGCAGCCTGGTGTGGCTGATGCGATCGGAGAGCTTGCCGAAGGGGTACGCTGACAGCGCATAGATCAGATTCATCGCCACCATCACCAGCGGCACCAAGGCAACCGGGACGCCGCCCTGCTGCGCACGCAGGACGAGGAAGGCCTCACTGAAACGCGCCAGCGTGAACACCGCACCGATACCCACAATCCACCAGTACGGGCCACCCAGACGCTTCAGATTTTCGCGCCGGATCGGGTTGGTGTGCTTCGCCCCCTGACGCCGCTCCGGCTCGCGCAGGCCGAACAACAACAGCGCGACAGCCATCAAGCCGGGAATCACCGCAATCCGGAATACGGCCTGGAAGTCGTTGCTCCACAGCAGCATCAAGCCGACCGCCAGCAACGGGCCGAGAAAAGCGCCGACGGTATCGAGCGACTGGCGCAGGCCGAATGCCGCGCCGCGCAGATGCGGTGGCGCGATATCGGCGACCAGCGCATCGCGCGGCGCACCGCGTATGCCTTTGCCAACTCGATCCAGCAAGCGGGCGGTGAGCACAATGCCAACGGTGGTTGCCACGGCGAACAGCGGCTTGCTCAGGGCGCCGAGTCCATAACCGAACAGGGCCAACCCTTTGCGCTTGCCGAGATAGTCGCTCAGGGTTCCCGAGAAGACCTTGACGATCAGCGCGGTGGACTCGGCCAGCCCTTCGATGATCCCCACCGTCAAGGCGCTGGCCCCGAGTGTCGTCACCAAGAACAACGGCAGCAGGCTATGGATCATTTCCGAAGAAACATCCATCAATAGGCTGACGAAGCCGAGCACCCAAATGCCGCGCGGGATCCGACCGAGGTTACTCTTTGCTGTTGTCATTGAGGATCACGCAGTAAACCGGGAATAGCGTACGTCAAGCGTACCCCGGTTTCCGTTTTTTACGACGCTGCGCTGGATACTCTCGCGCTTCCTGCTGCGCATCAGCCGATTAGCCGAATCAATTACGAACATCGACCGCAGCGGCGCGGTGACCATGCCTCGGCCTAGCCATGTTGCTCACCGCCAGCTATCGACTGGAGGGTTTAAATGGATTCAATGGAAGAAGTCACCTCGGCCAGTGCCGAGGTTGAGGCTGGTGCGACAAAGAGTTTCCTGTGTCAATACCGTCATTCATTCACCTTAATCGCAACGCATTCGTGATCACCGATACCGAACTCAAACTCATGGCCAACGCCGCGATCATCGGCGACAGCAGCCAGCCGGTGAACGGATAAAGCACGCCGGCGGCCAGCGGCACGCCGAGCGCGTTGTAGACGAAGGCAAAGCCGAGGTTTTGCTTCATGTTGGCGATGGTCTCATTCGAGATGGTTCGGGCCTGCGCGATGCCACGCAGATCGCCCTTCACCAGTGTCACCTGGGCGCTATTCATTGCGACATCGGTGCCGGTGCCCATTGCCACGCCCACGTCGGCCTTGGCCAGCGCAGGGGCATCGTTGATGCCATCGCCGGCCATGGCCACGATGCGGCCCTCGCGTTGGAGTTTGTCCACCAACGCCCGTTTGTCGGCGGGCTTGACCTCCCCATGCACTTCGTCGATGCCCAGCCTGGCTGCGACCGCTTTTGCCGTCGTCAGACCATCGCCCGTGGCCATGATTACGCGCATGCCGGATGCCTTCAGCGTGGCCAGAGCCTCGACCGTGCTGGCCTTGATGGGATCGGACACCGCCAGCAAGCCGGCCGGCTTGCCGTCGACTGCCAGCAACATCACGCTGGCGCCTTCGGCACGTAGTGCTTCGGCCTGCGCCTTCAGTGTTTCGACCGGCACGCCCAACTGGGTCATCAGTGCGGTGTTACCCAATGCCACCTGCTTGCCGCCCACGCTGCCGCGCACACCAATGCCGGTGCTGGACTCAAAACCTTCAGCCTTGTCGAGCACCAGCCCACGTTCGCGGGCTGCTCTCACAATCGTGTCTGCCAACGGGTGCTCACTGCCTTGATCAAGACTCGCCGCCAGACGCAGTACCTCGTCTTCGGTATAGCCTGGCGAGGCAACGGCGCGCTCGAATCGCGGCTTGCCTTCGGTCAAGGTGCCGGTCTTGTCCACGATCAGCGTATCCACTTTGCGGAAGTTTTCTATCGCCGCCGCATCGCGAAACAGCACGCCCAGGGTCGCGGCTTTGCCGGTGGCCACCATGATCGACATCGGCGTGGCCAGACCGAGGGCACAGGGGCAGGCGATGATGAGCACGGCCACCGCATTGATCAGGCCATAGACCCAGCTCGGCTCGGGCCCGAACAGTCCCCACACGACGAACGTCAGCAGCGCGATGCTGACCACGGTGACGACAAAGTAGCCCGCCACCTGATCCGCCATGCGCTGCATCGGCGCCTTGGAGCGCTGCGCCTGCATCACCATTTGCACGATGCTGGCGAGCACGGTCTGCGAACCCACTTTCTCAGAGCGCATCACCAGCGCACCGTTCGTGTTCAGCGTCGCGCCGATCAGCTTGTCGCCGACGCGCTTGGTGACGGGCATCGGCTCGCCGGTCAGCATGGATTCGTCCACCGCGCTGCCGCCTTCAACCACGACGCCATCGACAGGCACCTTCTCGCCGGGGCGCACACGCAGCGTGTCACCGACATGAACATGGGTGAGCGGAACATCTTCCTCGGTGCCATCGGCATTGATGCGTCGCGCCGTCTTGGGTGCCAGACCGAGCAAGGATTTGATCGCGGCCGAGGTCTGCGAGCGCGCCTTGAGTTCAAGTATCTGGCCGAGCAGGGTCAGTGAGATGATTACCGCCGCCGCCTCAAAGTAGACCGAGACGCGACCCATGGACACGAACGATGCGGGGAACATACCGGGCGCCACTGTGGCGGCGACGCTGTAGACAAAAGCCGCAGCGGTGCCCAGTCCGATCAAGGTCCACATGTTCGGGCTGCGATGGATCACCGACTGCACCCCGCGCTCGAAGAACGGCCAGCCCGCCCACAGCACGATGGGCAGTGACAGTACGAGTTCGATCCAGCTTTGTGTGGCCCCCTGGAACCATTGAAGGCGGTGGCCTGCCATCGCGAGCACGGTGACAATGATGGTCAGTGGCAGCGTCCAGATGAAGCGCCGCCGGAAGTCCTGTAGTTCGGGACTCTCCCCGTCGTCGAGGGTCGGCATTTCGGGCTCCAGCGCCATGCCGCATTTAGGGCAGGCGCCCGGATGGTCCTGGCGTATCTCGGGGTGCATCGGGCAGGTGTAGATCGCACCGGCAACCACCGGCTCGATCACAGCGGGTGCGCCTGAATCGGCAACCAGATACCTGGCCGGATCGGCCGCGAACTTGGCCTTGCAGCCGGCGCTACAGAAGTAAACCGGCTTGCCTTCGTGCGGGAACGCGTGCGCTGATTGCGCAGTCACCGTCATTCCGCAAACCGGATCTTTCAACCCTGGCACCCTCTCATCAATGGCTGCCGGTGCCGGGTGGTCGGAAGTTACTTTGTTCATCGTGTTCTCCGCACTGGTAAGGGATGCTCAAACTTTCGCATGGGCCTGTTTCTTGATCGTTGGTGAAGCAGCGCTCTCTCGCAGGCAACACAGCAGGGCAGCGAGCCACAGCAGTGCAGGCAGCAACAGTGACCAGCGGAACGCAGAGTACACCAGGAAGTTCGTCGCGCTCATCAGCGCCACGCCGCGATAATCGTCATCGCGCGCAGTCGCTGCTACTTGGCCAACGACTGCTGAAACCGGGACGATTCACGTGGTGACCCTTAAGTATTTTAAAACACGCATTGCCAGCTTGCGTGCTTCCTCCAACAGTAGAACAGAGGCCGCGACTGCGGTCGCGATCACCCAGTCGCCCGCTGTCAGAGCCGTGGTATGGAAGATTAACTGCGCCGGAGACCAGTGCACGGCCACCGCCTGCAGCGCCACCACGCCGAACAGTGACGCCCACAGCATGCGGTTATTGAAGAAATGGCGGTTGAAAGTGGAACCGGTCTCAGCACGGGCATTGAAGACGTTGAAGAACTGGAACAGCACAAAGGTGGTGAACGCCAGGGTCAGCGCGCGCTGCTCGGTTCCGATTTGCAATCCGTAATACAGAACGCCGAGCGTGCCAACCATCATGGTGCTGCCAAAGGCGAAGATCTTGCCCAGGCGGCGCCGCGTGAGTATTTGTGCCGCGCGGCGGCGGGGCGGCTCGACCATGATGCCCGGCCGCGCCGCATCCAGCGCCAGCGCCACGGCGGGCGGCCCGTCCATGATCATGGCCACCCACAGTATTTGAATCGCCGTGAAAGGTTCCGGCAGTCCCACGAGAGGCGCAAAAAACACGGTAAGGATCGCCCCCATGGTGGTGGAAAGCTGAAAGCGGATGAACTTGAGGATATTGTCGTAGAGCGTGCGGCCTTCCCTCACGGCACCGACGATGGTGGCGAAATTGTCGTCGGTCAGCACCATCGTGGCGGCCTCTTTCGTCACTTCGGTTCCGCTCCCCATCGCAATACCGATGTCGGCGTGCTTCAGCGCCGGTGCGTCGTTGACGCCGTCACCCGTCATCGCCACCACATGCCCCTTCGCCTTGAGCGCTTGCACAATCTTCACCTTGTGCTGCGGCACGACTCGCGCAAATACTGCCACGTCTTCAATGATCAGCGCCAAATGGGCCTCATCGATGTCATCCAGTTCGGCCCCGGTAATGACTTTCCCTTTCAAGCCGAGGTCGCGGGCGATGACGGCGGCCGTGTCCTAGCGCCGCCCCGGTGTCGAACACCGGCATGCCGCGTTGCAGCCCGCTGGTCCTGTTCAAGGCAACGGCTCTTACGCGTTTTTCATCGAGGTGCTGATGCACTTCGAATGTGTAGGCTTCATGGTCTACGCTGGCGTAGAGCGCCTGATGCAATGGTGGAAGGCGGTCGCAGACAATTTCCACCACTGGGCCATGGACCTCGCAGATCGTCCCGATCTGCACGCTGCCGCGCTTGAGCCGCGCCAGCGATTCGACCCTGGCCGCGAACTGGTTCAGGCAGTCGGTGGAACAGAAGAAATAGTT
>JAYUGL010000058.1:0-6717 GCA_043738385.1 Sterolibacteriaceae bacterium | reverse complement strand
CGCGCCGCGCGCGGAATCGGGTGCCTGTGTACTTTTGATGCGCAGGAATCCGCGACCGGCTACGCTTTTCCCTGTCGGCACTTCGCGCGACAGCCATTGCATGTACGCCAGGATGCCGATCATTTCCTGGCTTGCGAGCGGCAGGGGTCGGCCATTCAGGGATCGCTCGAAGCAATCGTTGATGCGATCCTGCAAGGCGTTGACCTTTGCATTGCGGCTGCGGTATTCGGGAAACACGCCCCAGATTCCCACCCACGGCGCTGCCCACTGCGTGCGTCCGCCAGCGAGATGGCAACTCGTGCAGTTGAGTGCGTTGCCCGAATAGGCCGGAGCGTTTGCTGGCGTATGGGCCAGGATGCGCTGCCCCAATGCGATAGCCTCGCCGACCGGACCATCCGGAAAGGGACTGTCGTGCCATCCCGGATAGCGGTCGTCTTCGGCCGCCGTGATCGGCGCGCTGACACAGCATGCTACGATCGCCAGCGCGATCGTGGCTGCGCGGACGCGTTGTCCCCGCTGAATCATCGCCAGATCAGCCCGCGAAGCAGTAGCTGCACCCTTTCGATTCCGACATTTTCGATTCCTTTTCGTCAAAGATGGAGGGATGACAGGTTTGCCGCGAACATTATCCGGCAATGTCGTCGCGGACAGAGCACAGACCACAACAAAAAACCCCGCTTGCGCGGGGTTCGGTATGGAGCAGAAATTGGTCGGAATCAGACGGGGAGGGGATCTTCTTCGTAGGCAGGTTGTTTCCTTGGTACCGCTTCCGCAGCCTTGCGTTGTTTCTCGTCTTGCTTCCTTTTCTCTTCTTCTTCGGCCAGCTTTGCCCAGTAGAGCGCTTCGAATTCAAAGCACATGGTGCGCCTCCTGACTCAGTGAGGGTTACAGACGTTCGTGTTGCTCACTGCATGCTAGCGCCGCCGGTTCGCGGAATCAACCGGTTTCGTCAGCCGGGTTGCGGCGCCGCAGCAAGTTCTTCGCGCGCTTTCTCCATCGTCTCGACGATGACCTCGGGCGGCTGCGCGCCGGACAGGGTGAGGCGCTGGTTGAATATAAAGTAGGGCACGCCTTCCACGCCGATGGCGCGTGCGCGCCGATCCTGTTCATCGATCAACACACGATCCGTATCGCTGGCGAGATACGCCGCCGCCTTTTCACGATCCAGTCCCGCCTGCGCTGCAATGTCGGCGAGCGTTTCCTTGTTGCTCAGATCCGCGCCTTCCACAAAATAGCGTCGGAAAATCGCTTCGGCCATTTCGTCTTGTCTGCCGTGTTCACCGGCGTAGTGCATCAGCCGGTGTGCGTCGATGGTATTGGGCTGAACCTGAATAGCGTCGAACGCGAAATCGATGCCGGCGCGCTTTCCTGCCGCCGACACTCGTGCATAGATTTCCTTGGCGCGTTGCGGACCACCAAACTTGTTCTCGAGATACTGCTTGCGCGGCACGCCGCTGCCGGGAAGTTGGGGATTGAGCTGGAACGGATGCCAGCGCACCGTTGGCGTTTCATCAGGATGCTGCGCGCGCCAGGTTTCAAGCGCGCGATCGAGGTTGCGCTTGCCGATGAAACACCAGGGACAAACCACATCGGAAATAACGTCGATCTGAAATGTCATGAGTTCTTTCCTTCAGTTGCAGACCATGCGCTTCACTGCCAGCGTTTCGTTGCCATAGGATACGCGACGATCGAACACCGCGTTGCAGCCGTTCATGCCGGGCGGCAACAACGCGGTAATGCTGGCCGTGGTGCGTTCATAACTGCAACTCAGATGAAAGTTGCGCTTGCTTTCGGGAAATCGCCAGGAAACGCGCAGTTCGCCACGCGTGCTTTTCACCGAGTAAGGCTTGACCTTGTGGTTCTGCGAAGGCGGGCCATCGTAGATTGTCACGCCCGTCAACCGCAGCGGAGGATCCGTATAAGACACCGTCCAGTCGCCGGCGATGGTTGCCTGCTGGTTTACTTCGATTGAGTCTGGGCAGAGGATTTCGGCCTGCGCGGGAAGGGCAAGTGCCAGTAGAAGCGTTGTCGTGGTCAATCGCATGTGCCGGGTACTCCTTGGTTCGCGTGTTCTTCCTATTCTAAACCGGGAACCACGGATACCCTCGCGCAGCGGGGAGTACCCTTTTAGGACACGGATACCCTCGCGAATACCCTACGTGCGTATACCCTACGTGCGTAGCACGTCGGAGTACCCTTTTAGCACGTCGGAGTACCCTTTTAGCGGGGAGTACCTTTCAGGGAAATCGGATCCCGTTTTGTCCACGATTGTGGAATGTCACATAATCGAGCGCGCCGATACACAAGACCGCAAAGAAAGATGCACCAGTCGGCGCATCCGGACGAGCGCTGAATTAGGCGGATTGCAGGACCGCGCGCCGCACTCGGGGTGAGAGTTCAACAGCAGAGAAGAATTTCGTTGGGTAGAGATAGTCCTCACCCGATTCGTCAATGATTCGGACAAGTTTGTGCTTTGCGGCTTCGTCGTCTGGAAGTGCGACATAGAGCTTCCTCTTCTCCAAGGAAGCTTCATACCCCTCATTGTTCAAGCAGACCATCATTTGTCGAACTGACTTGCCCATTTTCAATACCCCTCTATTAGACGCTTTATCTTGAGCTCCCTCTTTCCGATCCCAGATGCTTCGTACCAATGAATCTCTGCGATATGAACCGAGCCACCATCGAGCCGAACCCTTACTAAACCTTTGCGCTTGCGCCAGCGCCCCTTGCCGTAAAGTCGCCTGAGACGAGCAATCTCGCGGATCGACGAAGAGAAGGCGAACGTTTCTGTATGGGTAATTTCCCCAACGATCTCGAAGTACATTGAATCATAGTGACAAAGTGGGGAGCGATCGTCAACGTCACGGTAGTCGCTTGGCTAACGAGGAGCCGTCAACAGCGACGCGCAGCGAAAGCTCCATGGCTCACGTATTTTGTCCGCGATTGTGGAAAATCACCTGATCGAGCGTGCTGGGATATTTCGACGCGTAGCGGCCGGGCGGTGCGGGAACACGAAACGTGAGCCATGCAAGAAACAAGACTTGCCACTCTCTTGTCCGCCCGAAAAGCGTTCTCTGGCGGCGTCATCGAGGGACTGAACAACAAAACCAAAGTCACCATGAGAAAAACCTACGGTTTCCGAACCTTTCGCATCACGGCAATTGCCCTCTATCGTGCACTTGGCAAACTACCCGAGCCAAAACTCGCCCACAGTTTTTACTGGCGAACCAAATAATTCGGCCTCACTCGCCTTCCGAGAAGAACCAATATGCAATTAGCCAGGCCTCTTCTCTGCGCTCAAACAGCTTCTCGCGCAGCTAGTCAGAAAGAGAGTAACCGGCCTTCGCATAGCCCTCGATCATTCTCCGTACGAGTGGCTCCGGAGCGTTCCACACGCGGTATATATCGATCATCTTTGCAACAGAAAAGTTCGGATCTACCTCCAGGCACTTCCTCCATGCTTCCCGAGCGTTATCAAGTTCTCCAAGTTGGCCATAGACCGCCACGTACTTCAGTCTATTCTCGAGAAATACTTGCACAAATGGAGGCGCCAATCGGATGGTTTCGAGCGCCTCTCGATATTGACCTTTGCGGAGGTAGTCGTAGTACATAGCCGAGTTGTACCAGCCACCGGCCGAAGCAGAATTAAGCGTGTACGCCTTGACGGCGAGTTGCGAGCCGCGGTCATACTGGCCACTAATGGTCAATAAAAATCCCAGCTCGGCCAGTATCTCCGCATCGTTTGGCGCAAGGTGAAGAGCGATACCCACCTCTCTTTCGAAGCGATCAAATTGTTTGTCGAAAAAATATCCAAAAGCTGCAGTCCGATGCGCTAGCGCGTCACCCGGATCCAACTCAACCGACTTAACGGCGTTCTCTTTTATTTCTTCTGTTGGCAGCGATGTGTTCTCAAAACGAAAGATCCAGGCTATCAATATTCCCCATGCGAGATCTTGGCGTGCGCGCGCGTAACCAGGATCAAGCTCAATCGCCTTCTACAGTAGTGCCTTGGAGCGCGGATAACCGATCGTCGACCATCGATCGTTTGTCATAGTTGCTTGCAAGACGTAATCATAGGCCTACAATTGGTCGGGACGCTTGCGCGCAGCGGTCTGACGCCCTGCCTGCTGCACTACACCGCCTATTCCCGTTATGGTTGCTGCAATCTTGCCTGCAATCTCGTCCTGAACCGCGAATATGTCGCTAAGTTTACGGTCGTACCGGTCCGCCCAGACGTTGGCACCGCTTCGGGCATCTATCAACTGCGCCGCTATGCGTACCTGATCTCCAAATTTGCGAACGCTGCCCTCAAGGACGTAATCAGTACCAAGCTTGCGGCCGACGGCAGCAATATCCACGGCCTGCCCCTTGTACTGATAAGTGGCGTTGCGCGCCAACACGTGAAGTTCTCGGAATCTGGCCAACTCGGTAATAATGTCCTCAGTTAAGCCATCGCTGAAATACTCTTCCTTGACATCTCCGCTCATATTTTTGAAAGGGAGCACAGCCACTGCCGGCCCCGAGGGCATTGCAAGCAGCGGGTAACCAATAGGCGCAATGCCGTCGAAGCGAAATCCGGAGTACTCCCAAGCAATGGCAGCCACGATGGCGACAGCGACCAGAACTGCTCCCAACATCAGGCGTTTTGGCCTGGGCGTTGAACGCGCATGCGACATCACCCTGGGTACGGAGGAATCAATGACCATGTGGTAGGCGCGAACCGGTTTATCCAAATTCTTAACGAGTTGCTCACCGGCGAACTCGAACGACAAAGGAAGCTTGCCCTCCACTTGGTCGTAAACCATACCGGACACACATACACCACCCGGTTCCCCAATGCTCTCCAAGCGGGCCGCAATATTAACGCCGTCTCCGTAAACCGTGCCGTCGTTCTTTTCGAGAACCTCTCCTAGATTCACTCCAAGGAGATTCCTACTCAAAGTTTTTCGCCCTCAGCTATTGCCGAACGAACTTCTTCTAAGCTTTCTCTTGCCATTTCCACTAACTCGTTTATTTCTTCCGGTGCGGATTGTCTGGCAATGTTATGTACCACCAGAAGTGTTTCTTTCATCAGTGCCAAGTTTCTCACGCACTCCCAGCTCATCGCTTCATCAATGTGAAATAGCAGTTTGTCTGAGTTTTGGAAACCAAAGTTGTTAACGACGGCTTCTCTTAAATTAGCCCCTGCGCCTTGAAGGTCAGACAGCGCAGTTTTGTGATAGCCACTTGATTCTTTAGCAAATCCCATTTTTAGGTAGACCTCTTTTTTGCATCGCATAACGCGGAGCTAACCGGCGAAGCACCTCAGGCGCGGAGTCCGCGTTGAGCGCCTGATTAGGAACATGAGCGCAACGCCAATGAGGCAAACGACGCGACAAGTGCGAATGTCGAAATACCGACGGCGATCCAAGATCGACGCTCTGGCCACCTGTTTTGGCGGCGTTGGAATTCCATTTGCGACAGCAAATAGTCTGGCGCACCAACCTTATGGTATGCCATGTGTTGCGCAAGTTGTTCGTCGGAGAGGTGTTTTAACTCTGCAACGGTTTTACTTAGATGCACAGTCATAACGAATAATCGTGTATATGTTTAAAACTGAATGCCTAGTTTGGCGACGACCGCGTCGAACTCTGCGGACAGAGCTTTTGATTCCTCATTATTAGACTTTATGAATCTTTCAATTGCCGCTGAAACGGTTGGAGAAAGCATTCGTTCTAGGTCTCTGGAATTGAGGGCGGCCTGAGCAGAAACGGCCGCCTTCGCGTCAGCAACTTTCGAGCATAGCTCCGTCAGCATCATCGAGAAAGGACGCTAACGAAAGGTATCCAACCTTTAGCAAATCGAATGTCCCCGTGTCGAGCGCTTTGTGTGCATGCAGCCAAAGGAGATACTTCATGATCGCCTGCTTGATCTCTGCCTTGGGTCGAGGCAGCAAAGACTGCGGTGCTCCGTAGGGCATTTGAGAAGTAATCTCTAGCACGCCGCCATATTCTTTTACGATCTTTTCGGCAGCTTCGCAATCCGAAAGAAGCTTCCGGATCTTCTCCTCCAATGTACCCCCAGACCCTGGGGAAGATTTCTTGTCTCTGCCAAACCAACCCATGCCAGTCACTTCCTAACTAGATTTCGACAACATGATAAACATTTCCAATAGTAGAAACAGGTTTGGAAATCCACATACAAGTTTCCAGCATAAACCTGATCCCGGCGACCTGGAACCCGCATTTACCCTCTCCTCCGTGTTCTAAAAGGGTACTCCACGCTGCGCGAGGGTATCCGTGTCCTAAAATGGTATTCCACGCTAGAAGGGTACTCCGACGTGCTAAAAGGGTACTCCGACGTGCTACGCACGTAGGGTATTCGCGAGGGTATCCGTGGTTCATATTTCGAATTGTCAGAGAGAACTCAGGAAAGCGAGCAAAGCGTCGCGCTCCGGCTTCAGCATATGGCGAAAAGCTTCACGGGAAACTTCGGCTTCGCCGTCATGCCACAGGATCGCCTCGGTCATACTGCGTGCGCGGCCATCGTGCAGCAGCGATGCGTTGCCATTGACCTTCTGGCTGAGGCCGATGCCCCACAGCGGCGGCGTGCGCCAGTCGCGCGGCCCGGCGCGAAAATCCGGCCTGCCGTCGGCCAGTCCCTCGCCCATGTCGTGCAACAACAGGTCGGTGTACGGCCGAATGATCTGGTGGCCGAGTTGCGGGAGTGCAGGATATT
>JAYUGL010000057.1:0-6722 GCA_043738385.1 Sterolibacteriaceae bacterium | reverse complement strand
GCACTACTTGAAAATCCTGCGGTTGGCACTATAGGCCAGCGAATCAATCGGTGCAAGACTTATTTTTCCCGTTAAACCAAGCTTGTAGGGCGGTCTTGAGCGGTTCTGGGGGGGCTTCGGGTGGCCTCTAAACGTTATTGATTTGGGCAGGCATGCTCCGCCAGGCGCAAATCAGGTCACCGGCATTGCTTCTGTTCGTCGCCGAATCAGCGCTGGGAGCATCGCGAAGAGCGCCAGCAACAGGGCTCCAGCGTTGCCGATGACGACGTAGGGGGTTGCGCCGTGATAGCCCCGTACCGTCACTGTCAGGGCGTCTCGAACGAAGGCCGGCAACACGGCCAACACACTGCCGTCAGGCGCAATAGCGGCGGTCATGCCGGTATTGGTGGCGCGCAACATGGGACGACCTGTTTCCATCGCCCGCATTTGCGCGATCTGCAGATGCTGCGGCTGCGCCAGCGAGTGGCCGAACCAGGCGGTGTTGGAGACGTTGATCAGCAGGGTCGCTTGCGGCAACGCGCGGATGACCTCCTCGCCGAACAGGTCTTCGTAGCAAATGTTCGGCCCGACCAATTGACCGGCGATGGCAAGAGGCGGCTGATGCGCCGGCCCGGCGCTGAAATCGGACATCGGAATATTCACCAGGTCAAAAAACCAGGAAAACCCCGGCGGCACATATTCGCCGAACGGTACCAGATGCGTCTTGGCATAAGCGTTGACGCTGGCCAAATCGGAACCTAGCGCCACCGCCCCGTTGGCATACCCGCCTTGCCGCGCTTTCAAAGCAACCCCCATCAACACTTCGCCATTGCGGGTCAGTTGGCGGAGGATGTCGCGTGGAATCTGGTCGAGAAACAGGGGAATGGCGGTTTCCGGCAACACGGTCAACTGCGCTGGATGTTCGGCAACGAGCCGGGTGTAGGTATCGACAGATAGCGGCAGGCGTTCGGGATCCCATTTCAGGCTTTGCGGGATGTTCCCTTGCAGCAGACTCACTGTGACGGGTTCGCCCGTTGGTGTGGTCCAATCAACATAGCGCAACGCTCCGCCGATGCCAAGTATCGCGACGATTGAGATGATGGTGCACCAACGGCGGCCACCGGTTGCAATCAGTGCCGCCACCACAACCAACAAAAAACCGATGCCATAGCCACCGATCAAGGCTGCATAACCGGCAAGCGGGCTTGGTGGCGTTTGCGAGTAGCCCAGCGACAACCATGGAAAGCCGGTGAACAGCCAACCGCGCAGCCATTCGGTCAGCATCCATAGACCGGCCAACAGCAAGACATCGCGCCATGCCACCGTGCTCCGCAGGCAAGCCCAGGCGTAACCGGCAAGTGCGGGAAACAGCGCGAGCAAGGTGCAGAACAGCAATGTGGCGAGGGCTGCGATGGGCAAGGCCATGCCGCCAACGTCATGCAGACTGACATAGACCCAGGACACCCCGGTCAGGAAGAACCCCAACCCCCAGATGAAACCGAGCAAGCCGGCGCGGCGCGGGGATGTGGCGTTTCGGCTGAGCCGGAACAACAGCGCCAACGTAAGAAAGGGAAGGGGAAATATCTCCAGCGGCGCAAACCCCAGCACCGTTACGGCGCCGAGCAGAAATGCACCAGCCAGCGAACGCATCAACGAACGAAAAAGCCGCGCACCCGCAGCAACAGACTGTTCATTCGTTCCCGTCCAGCGGCAGCCTGCGTTGCTGGTCGATCAACAGCGTGTGTACACGGCGGCTATCGGCACGCAGCACCTGAATGCGGAGATTGTCCAGCGTCACGACCTCGTTGCGCTTCGGCAGCCGGCCCAATTGATGCATGATCAGCCCGCCGACGGTGTTGTAGTCATCGTCATTGAAATGCGTTTCGAAGGCTGCGTTGAAGTCGGCAATTTCGGTGGTGGCCTTGACGCGGTAACGCCCCGCGTTGTCAAGCACGATATTGTCCTCGGTTTCATCGAAGTCGTATTCGTCCTCGATGTCGCCGACGATCTGCTCCAGTACATCCTCGATGGTCACCAGCCCGGCCACGCCACCGTATTCGTCTACCACGATGGCCATGTGATTGCGGCTGGCGCGGAACTCGCGCAGCAGCACGTTGAGCCGTTTGGATTCGGGAACGAAGACTGCCGGACGCAGGCTATCGCGCAGGTCGAACTCCTTGCCAGAGAAGAAACGCAGCAGATCCTTGGCGAGCAGGATGCCGATCACGTCGTCCTTGTTCTCGCCGATGGCGGGGAAACGCGAGTGAGCGGCCTCGATCACGAAGTCGATGAACTTCTCGGGCGCATCGTTGATGTTCACCACGTCCATCTGGGCGCGCGGCACCATGATGTCGCGCACCTGCATGTCCGACACTTGCAGCGCACCCTCGATGATGGACAGCGCATCGCTGTCGAGCAGGTTGCGCTCAAAGGCGCCGTGTAGCAGTTGGAGGAGTTGCTCTCGGTCTTCCGGCTCGCGCATCAGCAGCGCCGAGAGACGTTCAAAAAGTTTGGGGCGAGTCGGTGATGAGTCCATTCGGGGAAAGCTGAGGAGTGAGGGGTAAGGGGTGAGGCGAACGCCTTCTCATCCCTTACCGCTTACCGCTCTGTCATGCGTACGGGTCGGGATAGCCGAACTGCTGGAGAATCTCGCGCTCTCTGGTTTCCATGCATTTCGCTTCGGCATCGCTGGTTTCGTGGTCGTATCCCTGTAAGTGCAGCATACCATGCAGGATTAGATGGGCGAAATGGGCGGTGGCTGTCTTGCCCTGCTGTTCCGCCTCACGCAGTACTACCGGCACGCACAGGGCCAGATCGCCGATCAGGACCGGGACGGTGGCGTAAGGGAAGGTCAGCACGTTGGTGGCGTAATTCTTTTTGCGATAGTCGCGGTTGAGCAGCTGCGCTTCGGCTTCATCGACAAAACGTACCGTCACCTGCGCCGGCCCAATGCACGCGGCCCGCACCCAGCGTCGTATTTGTGGACGTGAAGGTAGTACGGGGATATCACAGGCGTATTGCACGACGAGTGACAAGCCTTCAGTGTTTTTCCTGTCCATGTTTCTCGTACGCCGCCACGATCCTTGCCACCAGCGGGTGGCGCACCACATCCGTGGCATCGAAATCAGTGAAAGCGATTCCCCTCACCTCGGCAAGCACGTGGCGCGCTTCGACCAGCCCAGAGCGCTGCCCGCGGCCGAGGTCGATTTGCGTCACATCGCCGGTGACCACGGCCTTGGCGCCGATACCAATGCGGGTGAGGAACATCTTCATCTGCTCCGGCGTGGTGTTCTGCGCCTCATCGAGGATGATGAAAGCGTGATTGAGGGTGCGACCACGCATGTAGGCCAAGGGCGCAATTTCGATATGCCCTTTCTCGAAGGCGCGCGCCACTTTGTCGAAACCCATCAGATCGTAAAGAGCATCGTAGAGCGGACGCAGATAGGGATCCACCTTCTGTGCCAGATCGCCAGGCAGGAAGCCGAGCCGTTCACCCGCCTCCACAGCCGGACGGGTCAGCACGATGCGTTGTACGAGATCACGCTCAAAGGCATCGACCGCTCTTGCCACGGCGAGATAGGTCTTGCCGGTGCCGGCCGGACCAATGCCGATGGTGATGTCATGTTCCTGGATCTGATGAAGATACTGCACCTGATGGGCGGTACGCCCGTGCAGGTCAGTCTTGCGCGTCAACAGGCCGGCAACCGATTGCTGGCCCGGGTTGCGATTGACAATTTCTATCAGCCCGAGCTGGACCTCGTCTATCGACAGCGGTGTAACCGCAAGATCATAAAAATGCCGCAAGGCATCTGCCGCAAGCCGGGCCTGTGTCGTAGTGCCCGATATCCGGCAATGCTCGCCGCGCCGGGAGATGGTTACGTCAAACGCCGCTTCGATCTGGCGCAGATTTTCGTCGATCGCACCACACAGATTCGCCAGCCGCGCATTGTCTATGGGGGTAAACGCGACTTCGACCACTTTGGGTTTTGCGCTATTCATATAGTCACCGTTTCTCCACGCAGCGTGTGCGGCGAAGCATCGGTGACGCGAATCTCGACAAAACTGTTGATCAAGCGCACCGGGCCGGCAAAGTTGACCACGCGGTTGTTGTCGGTGCGGCCGGCGAGCTCCGCCGCGTCCTTTCGGGCATGCCCTTCCACCAGCACCCGTTGCACGGTGCCCACCATTGCGGTTGACATGGCGAATGCCTGATCATCGATGCGCTTCTGCAAACGCAGTAGTCGCTGCGCCTTCACTTCGGACGACGCATCGTCGGCCAACTCTGCCGCGGGGGTGCCGGGGCGCGGGCTATAAACAAAAGAGAAACTGGCATCGAAACCAACGTCCTCGATCAGCTTCATGGTCTTCCCGAAATCTTCTTCGGTCTCACCAGGGAAGCCGACGATGAAATCCGAGGTCAGTGAAATATCGGGTCGCACCATCTTGAGTTTTCTCACCAGCGACTTGTATTCGAGCGCGGTGTAACCACGCTTCATCGCGGCAAGGATGCGATCAGACCCAGCCTGCACTGGCAGATGGAGGTGGGAAACAAGTTTCGGCACCTTGGCGTAGGTCTCGATCAGGCGTGGACTCATTTCACGCGGATGTGAAGTGGTGTAGCGGATGCGCTCGATGGTCGGCATTTCGGCGATGGTCTCGATCAGGAACGCCAGATCAACGTGGTCATCGCCGCCCGTCATCGGCCCGCGATAGGCATTGACGTTCTGTCCCAGCAGCGTGACCTCCTTGACGCCCTGCGCGGCCAATCCGGCGATTTCGGTCAACACGTCTTCCAGCGGACGCGAAATTTCTTCGCCGCGCGTGTAGGGGACAACGCAGAACGTGCAGTACTTGGAACAACCCTCCATGATCGAAACAAACGCTGATCCACCCTTTACCTGCGCGGGTGGCAGCGCATCAAATTTTTCGATCTCGGGAAAAGAAATGTCCACCTGCGGCCGGCCGCTTTTGCGCCGTGCCGCGATCATTTGAGGTAATCGATGCAGGGTCTGCGGGCCGAACACGATGTCGACATATGGCATGCGGTCGACAATCGCCTTGCCTTCCTGGCTTGCCACACAGCCGCCGACGCCGATCAGCAGATCGGGGTTTTGCAGTTTGAGGTGCCTGATTCGTCCCAGGTCATGGAATACCTTCTCCTGCGCCTTTTCGCGCACCGAGCAGGTATTGAACAGGATGATATCGGCGTCTTCGGGCGAGCCTGTTTTTACGATGTCCTCGCTCATCGCGAGGACATCGGCCATCTTGTCAGAGTCGTATTCGTTCATCTGGCAGCCGAAGGTGCGGATGAACAATTTCTTCACCATGGGGAATCTCGAGATGGGGAAGCGGGGCCGCGATTATACGACGTCTCCCGTTCCGCCTGAAATGGTGTCGGCGCTCCCAGTTCGGTAACCCGGCAGTCTGCAAACAACGCGCTAACCGATCATCACCGTCAGTGATTCAAGGCCCTGCACCATGGCCTCCAGCCGGTCACCCTTGACCACCGGGCCAACACCGGCGGGCGTGCCAGTAAAGATCAGGTCGCCCGGGCACAGCGCCACCAGCTGCGACAAGCGGTGGATCATTTCGGGAATCTTCCAGATCATGTCGCCGACATCACCGCTCTGCCGCAGTTCGCCATTGACCCTGAGTTCTATCCTGCCGCGAGTGATCACGCCGGATTGCAACTGCGGCGTGAGCGCGGAACACGGCGCGGAAAAGTCGAAGCCCTTGGCCATATCCCACGGCTGGCCTTTGGCCTTGGCGGCCGCTTGCAGGTCGCGCCGGGTCATGTCGAGGCCAACGGCATAGCCGAAGATGCGGTCATTGGCCCGGGCAACCGAAATGTCGCGGCCGCCGCTCAGCATCGCCACCACCAGTTCCACTTCGTGATGCAAGTTTTGCGTTGCCGGCGGATAGGGCATCACCGAATTGCTCGGCAGGATGGCATTGGCCGGCTTGGTGAAAAAAAATGGCGCCTCACGCTCGGGATCGCTGCCCATCTCACGTGCATGGTCGGCATAGTTGCGGGCGATGCAATAAATGCGGCGCACCGGGAAGGGTTTGTTCGAAACGACCGGAAGCGTAACGACCGGGTCGGGCGGAAAGATGGTGTCCATGCATGGCATCCTGAATCAATAGTCAGGCTGGATTGTAGGGCAGCGAATCAGGTGAGCCAATCGTCGCGGTAGCACCAATCATCAGCGGCGTGGCGCAGGCGCGAAGCCAGCAGTTCGCCTTGTCCGCATCCTCGGTTAGTATCAACACCATGGTGGCGGCTTCCTTGATAGTCGTGAACAAAATGCCATTCAACATTCGAGGTCTCCCGACAATGCCGTTGATGTCATTCCAACGCCCGCAAGCTCTGTGCCTCCCTTTCGCGAAAGGCCTGTGCGATGAATGACCAACTTGATCTCGCCGCGTGGAATGCCGCGCCGTTGGACCCGCGCTATGCCGCGCTAAGTGCGCCCTACCACCAGCCGGTCGCTCCCACGCCGCTGACACAGCCACGTCTGTTGCACCATTCCGCGGCGCTGGCGCGTGAGTTGGGGCTTGACGACGCGGCCATGGACTCGCCAGTGTTGCTCGCCACGCTGGTCGGTAACCACCCCTGGCCTGGCTACGTGCCCCATGCCTCGGTGTATGCGGGGCATCAGTTCGGCACTTTTGTGCCGCAATTGGGCGATGGCCGTGCGTTGATGATCGCCGAGTTGCGCACGCATGGCGGCCGTCATCTCGAA
>JAYUGL010000056.1:0-2288 GCA_043738385.1 Sterolibacteriaceae bacterium | reverse complement strand
TGTAGAAACACTCGCCACCGCTCCAGCGGTGCCGCAAGCAGGGCCTCCAGATCGCTGTCGTCCGTGAGCACGACGAAGTGGCGCTTCGTGGCGTCGCGCTCCAGCGCTGCAACGAAGTCGGCGGGGTCGACCGTCTCCGGTGCGGTCTGGTCTGCAACGATCTTCTCGTAGGACTCGCCCGCAGCGAACATGAACAAGGCTTCGAAAGCCTCATCCGGCAGTTGCTGCTCGAGCGCCTCCAGTTCCTTGTCCGAGGCCACCGCGCGCACGGCAGCCAGCATCTCGTCTGGCACACCCAGTCGACGGATCTCCCGATCCTTCAGCGCTGCAAACACGCCCGTTGCCACTTCGGCCGCGACTGGTGCTGCCGCCACAGCGTCAGCCATGGCCGGCGCCTCCACGGCATAGATCTGAATGCTGCCGACGTCCGGGTGAATGGCTACCCGGTGGCGCCGTGCCCACTGGTAGGCATCGTCGTGCCGGTCCACCCAAAGCAGGCAGTACACGTTGCCGACATCAGGCTTCAATACGATGCCTCGAACATTGTCGTTGACCCGCACCGACCGCATGTTCGGGTCACCCGCGTCGCGGATGCGCTCATAGTTGATTCCGGAAGCGGTCGGGTTCTGTCGGAACTTGGCCACGAAAGTCAGCACGGCTTGCTGCTGATCGCGCGGCACGGCGGCAAACGACTTGAGAAAGTCGTCTGACATCGCGATCTTGGGTGCCAGCGTCATGCTTGGACCTCCATCAGTTTGTCTTTCAGTTCGGTGGGCACTCCGCCCTCAACCGCCACGAAGCAAGTCCAGCCGGCCGCCCCGAACTTCGCTTCGGCCCCGGTGTCGGGCAGCAGCACGGCCACTTTCAGGGCTGCCCATGCCATCTCGGCCTCGGCAACGATCCGACCCTTCTCATCCAGCAACTCATAGCCCACGACCGGCGGGGACAGCCCCAGCTCGGCCAGCGCCGTGGCCCAGGCATGCATCTCTCTCTGCACCAAGCCCAGCGCCTCCACCCAGGCTGCCGGAAGACCACTGGGCTGGGTCTGCAACACGGGGGCGTTCTGCAGCGCCTCCAGGCCGGGCATGTCTACGGCTCCAGCCCAAGCTTGCCGCAGCGGCAACAACAGGTTCAGGCACTGCCACAGCTGCTGCCATCGCGTCTGTCGTTCAGCGTCTGGCACCGATTCCGGATTCCACTGCGCCACCAGCACCGGCTCGTGCTGGGTCGTGCCCTTGCCCGTCATCACTTCGGCCAGATGATCCGGGTGGATTCCGGCGACGAGTTTCACCACCGTTCCCAACTGTCGAATCCCGACGCGATGCTTGTGCATGTCTGGCAGCAGCGCCAGTTCGTCCAGCCGGTGCCAGAACGCCCCCTGGCGCATGGCATCCAACGCGCCCGCCTCACCCGGTGGCATCACCATCCCGATCGCCAGGCCCACCGCCAGCTTGCGCATGTCTTCGTGGCGCCAGTCGCTCAGGCGTTGATGCAGTTGCATGAACGGCGACAGCGACTTGAAGCCGTTGATGTTGGCCAGGCCCTGCGCTTCACACATCTTGGGCACGACGTTGGCGCCGCCTTCGACAAGCAGCGTCGGCCAGGGTGACGCCGTTGCGGATTCCTTGCCCTGCAGGACGCTGTCGATGTCGTCCCACGTCAGCGTCCAAACCGAGAACTTGCCGCTCTTGGCAACCGCCATTCGCTTCGCCAGATCGACGGGAATACTCTCCTTGTGGAACTGCCAACCGTCGAGGAACACCGCAATCGGTAGGTCATCGACGCCGTCGTCAGGCCAGAACACGAAGTCCGGTTTGCACGGCACCACGACACCATCGCCGTCCGACAAGTTGACCTGCAATTCCAGCCGCCAGCGCCTGCTGTTCGCCTGCAGCTGGTAGCCGGGCTTGCCCTTGAAGAGCACTTCGGTCAGGCTGTAACGCTTGCCCCCATGCTCGCGCCTGAGTGCCTCGACAAAGCGCTTCTCGAGCGTGCTGTCGAAAAGCTGATTCCCGGTCTGCACGCCTGAGAGGTTGGCCACCGGCTTGAGCGCTGCCTTGTGCTGCACCACCTCGCTCAAAAGCTTCTGCGCGATGCGCCGCGAAATCGACTCGCGGTCGTAGCTGTTGTGATACGCGTACACGCAGCGGTAGCAGCCATCGGCGTCGGCGTCCTGATTGCACGCACACTCGTTCAGCGCCTGCAACGCCAGCTCCAGCACTTCCAGCAGCGGCTCGGGCGCCCGCATCAGTTCTTTCAGGTAGCCAGTGCCGCCAGGCACGCTGTCG
>JAYUGL010000055.1:0-2294 GCA_043738385.1 Sterolibacteriaceae bacterium | reverse complement strand
CTTCGACAGCTTCATGGCGCTCGCCAGCACGTCCTTGGATGTTTTCTTCGCGCGCACCACTTCCAGCAGCTTCATCACGTTGGCGGGGCTGAAAAAATGCAGGCCCAGCACGTCCTGCGGACGCGAGGTCACTGCGGCGATTTCGTTCACGTCCAGCGTCGAGGTGTTCGTGGCGAGGATCGCGCCCGGCTTGCAGACCTTGTCGAGTTTTTCGAACACCTGTTTCTTGACTGCCATGTCCTCGAATACCGCCTCGATGACGATGTCGACATCCTTGATGTCGTCGTAGCTGGTCACACCGCTGAACAGGCCCACGCGCTTGTCCATGGCTTCCTGGGTCAAGCGTCCCTTGGCTACCGTCGCCGCATAGTTCTTGCGCACGATGCCGAGCCCCTTGTCGAGTGCCTCCTGATTCAGTTCCAGCATTTTCACCGGGATGCCGGCATTGGCGAAGTTCATGGCGATACCGCCGCCCATGGTGCCTGCGCCGATCAACGCGGCGGATTTGATCTCGCGCGTCGGGGTGCTGTCCGGTACATCCGCAATCTTGCTGACCTGGCGCTCGGCGAAGAACAGGTGGCGCATGGCCCGGGATTCATCCGACTTCACCAGTTTCTCGAACTGCTGGCGCTCGATGGCAAGCCCTTTCGCGAACGGTTGCGACACCGCCGCTTCGACGCAGGTCACGATCGCCAGCGGCGCCGGGTAGCCTCGCCATGCCTTGCCAATGCGCTCGCGCGCCGACGCAAAGAACGCCTCCGCAGGATGATCGAGGGCCGCAGTCATTTGACTCGCCCGCCGTGCGCCCTGGTTGTCTTTCAGCAGCTTGTTCACATGCGCAAGGGCGGCTGCGCGCAGGTCGCCGCTCACCACTTCGTCGACGAGACCTGCCTCTTTTGCCTTTTCGCTTGAAACAGGATCGCCGGAAACCATCAGGTCCAGCGCCTTTTCCACCCCCATCAGACGCGGGGAGCGCTGCGTTCCACCGGCGCCCGGCAGGATGCCCAGTTTTACTTCAGGCAATCCGATCTGCGCGCCCGTGAGCGCCAACCGGTAATGGCAGGCCAGCGCCAATTCGAGGCCGCCGCCCATCGTCGGTCCGGAAATTGCCGCAACGATCGGCTTGGTCACGGTATCCATGTAGGCCAGGACGTCGGCAAGCGTGGCCTTGCCCGGATCGTATGGCTTGCCGAATTCGCTGATGTCCGCGCCGCCGCTGAAATTGCGTCCGCCGCCGATGATTACGAAGGCACGAATATGGTGATCGTGGTCGCCTTCCTTGAGGGCATCCAGAATGCCCTGGACCACGGCCTTGTTCACCGACAGCGCATTGACCGGTGGATTATTCAGCGTGATGACGCCGATGCTGCCCTGCTTCTGGTATTCGACTAAAGTGGTCATGAGAACTCCAACAGAAACGCTAACCGCCAAGATTCTTTTCGATACCCCCTTGAGGGGTGCGCCAAGAGCGCCAAGAGAAAAATGTCAGAACAATCAATACGTGATCGCGTGCTGATCATGCACAGGACTGAAGTCTTCGCCTTCGAGCCAAATTGTCTCACCACGGCGCGAGCACTATCGAGAGTATTTGCTCTTCTTGGCGGTCTTGGCGCCTTGGCGGCAATGTTTTTTTAGACTTCCAGCCATTCCTTGCGAATGGCCTCGTTTGCGCGCAAATCATCGGGCGTGCCTTCGAACACGATCTGGCCGTGGCCCATGACGTAAAGGCGCTGCGATATCTTCAGCGCGATGGTCAGCTTCTGCTCGACCAGCAGGATGGACACGCCCCGGCTCTTGATCTCCTCGAACAGTTTCGCCACCTGCTCGACGATTTTTGGCGCAAGGCCTTCGGTCGGCTCGTCGATCATCACCAGGTCGGGATCGCCCATCAGCGTGCGGCACAACGTCAACATCTGCTGCTCTCCGCCGGACATGACACCGGCCGGTGCCTCCGCCCGATCCTTGAGTCGCGGAAACAGCGCGTACATGTCGTCGATGCTCCAGCGTCCCAGCTGGCGCGAACTCTTCATCCCCAGCAGCAGATTCTGCTTTACCGTCAGCGACGGAAAGATATCGCGGTTCTCAGGCACATAACCCAACCCCTTGCGGGCGACCATGTAGGTCTTCTGGCCGTTGATTTCCTCGCCCTTGAACTTCACCGAACCGGTGCAATCGACCTGACCCAGAATCGACTTGATGGTCGTGGAACGGCCGACGCCGTTGCGGCCCAGCAGGCTGACGATCTCCCCGGGCCCGACCCGCAAGTGCACGCCATGCAGGATGTGGCTCTTGCC
>JAYUGL010000054.1:0-2294 GCA_043738385.1 Sterolibacteriaceae bacterium | reverse complement strand
GAAGCGAGTCACTGGTATTGGCGGTATCTTCTTCAAGGCCAAAGATGCGCCGGCGCTACAGGCTTGGTATAAGCGGCACCTGGGAATTGATGTCCAGGTCTGGGGCGGAGCCGCCTTCGATTGGACCGACGCCGAGGGCCGGCCGGTTGCAGGCACAACTGCCTGGTCGATCAACCCGCAAGAAAGTGACCACTTTGCTCCCAGTACCGCATCCTTCATGGTCAACTACAGAGTAGAAGACCTTCACGGACTGGTCAAAGTCTTGCGAGAAGAAGGCTGCAACGTGCTCGAAAAGATCGATGAATCCGAGTTCGGAAAATTTGCATGGGTCATCGATCCGGAAGGAAACAAGGTAGAACTGTGGCAACCGCCTGCCGGCCAGTAAGCAGGGTTGCCGCCGGCGGCAGCAATCTGCGGCTTAAGCCGGCGTCCACGCGGAGTCGCGCAAAAAGCAGCGCAGCCGCTTAACTCTACGTTGCGTCTCCACTTGGAAGTAGTCTGGCTGATTGCTTTGGCTGAATAGTGTCGGTGATAGTGGAGATCAACTGGCGACACCTCGACACCGGGCATCTCCTGCAAATGGGCGGCGATCTTGCGGGTGCTCAAGCCACGCGCACAAAACGACAGGATGCGTTCGTCGAAGCCGGGTGCAGGATCGCTCGGCGATTTCAGTCCGCGGGCGTCAAATCCGCCAGCATCGTTCCATGCAGCAGATATTCGATCAGCTCATTGACCGGGCGAATGTGCTTGCCGAATGGCAACGGTGCGGCACCACGAAAAAACAGACCGCGCTCAACGTCTCCGGCAAGTGCAGCCGCAAGGTGATGGTCGATGCAGAACTGGCCAAAGCGCTCAATGCCATCGCGCAGCCCGCATTGCTCAAGGCAATCGAACGCAAGCGTGCAATCGGTGCGCGCACCGGCGCGGCGCTGCAACGCCGGTAGCTTGACCAGATATTTTGCGAGCCATGGCGTCTTGACTGCGCGCGCAGGCAATCCGGCGACACTCATAAACGTGACGATATCTTCCGGCTTGGCATCGGCAAGCACGCGCTTGAAATTGGCATGGGCATCGCTCTCCTCGGTCACGGCGAATGGCGTGCCGACTTGTACTGCGGCGGCACCCAGCGCAAACAGTTCCTGCACTTGCGCCGGCGTGCTGATGCCGCCAGCCGGAATAAGCGGCACCTGTTCCCGCTCAATACCTAGCTGCTTAAAAATTTCGAAAGTTTCCTCCAACACTCGTGGAAATTCAAAACGCGCGTCTTCGAGATCGGCGATCTTGGCTGCCCCCAGATGTCCTCCTGCGTAACGTGGATGCTCGATAACAATGGCATCGGGCAAGCGCGATTTTCGTAACCACTTCTTGAGTACGATCGCGATGCCGCGCGAATCCGACAGGATCGGAATCAACGCCACATCGGGATACGCCGCCGTCAGGTCCGGCAGATCGAGCGGCAGACCTGCACCGACGACAATCGCTTCGGCACCGGATTCGCAAGACTGCCGCACGTTTGCCGCATATTCCGAAACCGCGCGCATGATGTTCACGGCGATCAAACCAAATCCCTTTGCGATCCCGCGTGCCGCATGCACCTCGCGGTCGAGCGCAATGAGATTGACGCGGTTGATGAGTTCCTTGTCGCGGCTTTTCAGTGTCGTCGCCATGAGGTCGGGATGGTGGCGGCGCAGATCCACGCTCGATAGAGTACCAACCGCACCCGCGAGCGCAACACTGCCTGCGAGCCGGTGCGCAGACACACCCACGCCCATGCCACCCTGTACTATCGGCAGCAGGGATTTTCCTTTGATGCGCAGTACCGGGTTCGTACCGGCGTCGGAGTTTTGCACGACCAAAACCTACTGCTCCCTTGCCAGGCCGGAGATGTTGAAGCCACCATCGACATAAGTGATTTCGCCATTGATGCCGCTGGCCAGATCGCTACACAGAAATGCGGCCGCGTTGCCGACTTCCTCGGTCGTTACGTTGCGCCTAAGTGGCGAATTCCTTTCGACATGACCGAGCAACTTATTGAAGTCACCGACACCGGCTGCGGCGAGAGTCTTGATGGGGCCTGCCGAAATCCCGTTGACGCGAATGCCCATCGGGCCGAGGCTGAAGGCGAGATAGCGCACGCATGCTTCCAGACTCGCTTTGGCCAGCCCCATCACGTTGTAGTTCGGCACGGCGCGTACCGCGCCGAGGTAGGTCATCGCCACCACCGCTGCGTTACGACCCTTCATCAATGGCAAACCAGCCTTCACGAGGGCAGCCAGACTGTAGGAGCTGATGTC
>JAYUGL010000053.1:0-17571 GCA_043738385.1 Sterolibacteriaceae bacterium | reverse complement strand
ACTCGGATTCGACACCCGTAGCGTAACGACTTGAGGCTCTCAGCCCATCTCCAACTCAATGTTCTTTATGCCCTTTCTCTTAAGGTAGTGCCATTGGGGTCAGGCGCAGTATCTTTTCAGGCTAACCTGCCGGCCTGCCCCGTCGCTCGCGCACCCACCTCGACAACGTGCCGCTGCACATCGCGCAACGCGACCAGGTCACATCGGTAACACGAAAGAAAATCTTGACATGGTACCAATGTACGGTACCATTGAGACATGAACACGTCGCACCGTAAAACCCTCGCGGCTGTATTTCCCGAGCCGGTCTCGGCATCACTGGAATGGCGGCGCATCGAAGCGCTTCTTGTCGCCGTTGGTTGCAAGATCATTGAGGGCGCGGGGTCGCGCGTGCGGTTTGCGAAGGACGGGCATGTCGCGACGTTCCACCGGCCACATCCCGCAAAGGAGGCGAAGCCGTACCAGGTACGCGACGTCCGGAATTTTTTAGCGCAGATGGGAATCAAATCATGAACACGATGACGCACAAAGGGTATGTTGCCAGGGTTGAATACAGCGAGGAAGATGCTTGCTTCGTCGGGCACATTGCCGGAATTCGTGACATCGTTGGCTTTCACGGCAATAGCGTGGCCGGGTTGCGCGCAGCGTTCGTCAAGGCGGTCGAGGACTACCTGGCCACGTGCGATAAGCTCAAACAATCGCCCAATCGGCCCTATTCGGGAAAGTTTCAGCTTCGGCTTGCGCCGGAGATTCATGCCCGTGCGGCGATGACTGCCGAGGCGGAGGGCAAGAGCTTGAATACCTGGGCGTCCGACGTCATTCAGCACGCGGCGAGATAAAGCCTCCCCGGACGCGGGCTATCAGAACTAAAAACAATTAGCGGGGCCAAACCACTACCGTGCTCCGCAGGTAGCAAGATTACCCCCGCCAAAGCTCTTCGTCTTCCTGTAACAAACCGTATGTACTGCTTGTAAGTTAGGTTGTGGTAGCATCGGTCTTCCCGATCGAGGAAGACAAAAACATGGTGGTGAGGAGACGGCATTCCCATGCCCACTGAATTCGAAACCCGCATTGTGATCGTTGGCGCCGGCCAAGCCGGCGGGTGCGCGGCCGAGGCATTGCGCAAAGGTGGACATCGTGGCGTGATCACCCTGTTGGGCGCGGAACCGCACGCACCTTACGAAAGGCCGCCGTTGTCGAAGGCGATGCTGACCGACGCCGAACCTCAGTCGCCCTTCATGCGCGCTGAAGACTATTGGTCCGAACTCGATGTGCAATTGTTGGCTGGCAAGCCGGCAGTCGCTTGCGACATCAAGGCGCAACGCGTGGTTTTGCAAGGCGGCGACGAAATCTCCTTCGATAAACTTCTTTTTGCCACCGGCGCAATACCGCGGCGGTTGGCACTGGTCGAACGCAGCGGGCTGCCGACTTTTTATCTGCGCACGCTCGAAGATTCCCAAGCGTTGCGCTCGGCGCTCAAACCGAATACGCGCGTGGCGCTCGTTGGCGGCGGCGTGATCGGTCTTGAAGTGGCGGCGTCGGCGATCAAGCTTGGCTCCCAGGTAACCGTGATCGAGGCGCTGGACCGCCTGCTGGTGCGCGCGTTGCCGGAGGCGGTGAGCAATTATCTGGTCGCGCTGCACGAGAGTCGGGGCGTTAAATTTCGACTGGGTGTTTCGGTCCAGGCCGCCGATGCGTCCGGACTGGTGTTGTCGGATGGCAGTCGCGTGGAAGCGGATATGGTCGTCGTTGGTATCGGTACGGCACCGTGTACCGCGCTTGCCAAGTCGATCGGCGCAGGCAGCGACGATGGCATCACGGTCGACGCCTGCGGCGCGACCTCGGTCACCGATGTGTTTGCCGCTGGTGATGTTGCGATTCAGTTCAGCCGCTGGCATGGCCGCAGGCTGCGTATCGAGAGCTGGGCGAATGCGCAGAATCATGCCATTGCGGTTGCGTCGAACATGATGAGTCAGAGGATCGAGTACACGGCAGCGCCCTGGTTCTGGTCTGACCAGTACGACATGCACCTGCAGGTTGTCGGTGACGCCACCGGTGATACGATTGTGGTGCGACGTCAGGGCGACGAGGGCCGCTTCGCCACATTCAGTTTACGCGACGGCGTTTTGGTCGGCGGGGCGACGGTTCGTTGCCCAAAAGACATGGCGGCCATCCGCCGGCTGGTAGCGGTGTGTGCACGCGTAAACCCGGCGGATCTGGAAAATCCCGCCTTTGATTTGCGTCGTGCGCAGGCATTGACGTAATGGCGCGACGTATAAAACGAGGAGGTTTTGGTGATGAGTGATGTGAAGGCATTTTTGCAGGCGCGCGACTTCCTGTTTGCCCACCGCAAAGACTATCAAGCGGCTTATACGGGCTTCCGCTGGCCGGTGCTTGACCAGTTCAACTGGGCGCTCGATTACTTCGATGCCTATGCGAAGAACAATTCGCGCACCGCGCTGTGGATCGTCACCGAGGGAGCAGGGGACGTCCGCCACAGCTTCGCCGACCTGAGCGAGCGCTCCAGCCGGGTAGCGAATTTTCTGCGTGACCAGGGCGTGAAGCGCGGCGACCGCATCCTGCTGATGCTGCCCAACGTGGCGCCGCTGTGGGAAGTCATGCTCGCGGCGATGAAGCTCGGCGCTGTCGTCAGTCCGGCCACCGCGTTGCTCACCGGGGTGGATCTTGAGGATAGACTGACGCGTGGAGAAATGCGCCATGTCATCACCGATGCCGCCGGTGCACCCAAGTTTGCTGCAATTCCCGGCGCCTATACCCGCATCATTACCGAAGGGGAAATGGCGGGTTGGATCAGCTACGCCAAAGCCGCTGCGGCATCGGCCAACTTCGTGCCCGACGCACCGACCCAAGCCAGCGATCCGCTGCTGCTGTATTTCACCTCCGGCACCACCGCCAAGCCGAAGATGGTATTGCACACGCATCAGAGCTATCCGGTGGGCCATCTCTCGACGTTGTATTGGCTGGGGCTGAAGGAGGGCGACGTGCATCTCAACATCAGTTCACCCGGCTGGGCCAAGCATGCCTGGAGCTGTTTTTTCGCACCGTGGAATGCCGGCGCCACGGTGTTCATCTACAACCAGCCGCGTTTCGATGCCGCTCGAACCTTGCGCGCCCTCGTCGCCCACGGCGTCACTACACTGTGCGCACCGCCCACGGCGTGGCGTTCGCTGATCCTTGAAGATCTCAAGGGTTTTCCGGTCAAGTTGCGTGAACTGGTCAGTGCGGGAGAACCCCTTAATCCCGAAGTCATCGAGCAAGTAAAAAAAGCCTGGGGGCTCACCATTCGCGAAGGCTACGGCCAAACCGAATCCACCGCGATGCTCGGCTGCCCGCCCGGCCTGGAAGTGAAGTACGGTTCCATGGGACGTCCGCTGCCCGGCTATCAGGCCGTGCTGCTTGACCTGGAAGGCAAGGAAGCCGAAGAGGGCGAATTGTCCATCGTGCTCAAGCCGGCGCCCACCGGCCTGATGGTGGGCTATGCCGACAGCGCCGAGCGTACGCAGCAAGTACTGGGTGGCAGCCACTACGGCTCATCGGACGTTGCTTCGCGCGACGCGGATGGTTATTTCTGGTTTGTCGGCCGCACCGACGACGTGTTCAAGAGTTCCGACTATCGCATCAGTCCGTTCGAACTAGAGAGCGTGTTGATCGAGCATGAAGCGGTGGCCGAAGCGGCCATTGTGGAAAGCCCCGATCCCAAGCGCATGTGCGTGCCCAAGGCCTTCGTGATCCTCAAGCCGGGCATCCTGCCGTCGCGCGAGCTCGCGCTTTCCTTGTTCAAATTTACCCGGGAACGCCTGGCACCCTACAAGCGCATCCGCCGCATCGAATTTGCGGATTTGCCGAAAACGATTTCCGGGAAAATAAAACGCGCCGAGTTGCGCCATAACGAAGCCGAGCGCGAGCAGGCCGGCCAGTGCAGCGAACACAACTATCGCGAAGAGGATTTCGCGGAACTCAAGTAGCAGCGATTTCTGGAGAACGACATGAACGCGATTGCCAGTCCGGATCAACCGGCCATCCTTCTGGACACCGAGCGGAACCTGTTCAAGGTAGCGCGCCGCAGCTTCGTCGACCCGCAGATATTGAATACCGAACGGACGCACATCTTTGATCGCTGCTGGCTTTACCTGGGGCATACCTCGGAGTTGACCAAGCCCGGCGACTTCGTCACGCGCAGCGTGGCGAAGCGGACCATCCTGTTCACGCGCGATACCAAAAACAAGATCAACGCCTTCCTCAATACCTGTCCGCACCGTGGTACGCAGGTGTGCCGCGAGCGCAAGGGCAATGCGAAATCGTTTCAGTGCTTTTATCACGGCTGGGTGTTTGGCGCCGATGGTGCGCTGCGCAGCCAGCCGGGGCAGGAGTGCTATGACGCCGACTTCAACAAGGATGGCGGCGCCAACCTGGTGCCCGTGCCGCGCCTGGAAAGCTATCGCGACTTCTGGTTCATCTGCTTTGATCGCAACGTGCAGCCGCTGGCCGATTATCTCGGTAACGCCAAGGCGTGGATCGATATTGTCTGCGACCAGTCCGAAGCCGGCATGACGATTGTCGGTGGCACCCAGGAGTACACCATCCGCGCCAACTGGAAGCTGCTGACCGAGAACAGCATCGACGGTTACCATGCGATGAATACGCACGCGACCTATGTCGACTACCTGAAGAACTCCAGCGGCAGCATGTCGGCGGTGCCGTTCGAGGGCACCGGCTACGACCTGGGTAACGGCCACGCCGTGATCGAGTATCGCGCGCCGTGGGGGCGGCCGGTGGCGCAGTGGATACCGGCGTGGGGCGAGGACGGCAAGCGCGAGATGGCGGCGATCTATGCGCGATTGCTCGAACGCTTCGGCACCGCGCATGCGGATCGCATCGCCACGTCCAACCGCAATCTGTTCATCTTCCCCAACCTCGTCATCAACGACATCATGGCGATCACGGTACGCACTTATTACCCGGTGGCGCCGGACCTGATGCAGGTTTCCGGCTGGGCGCTGGCGCCGCAGGACGAGAGTGCCTGGGCGCGCAAGTACCGGCTGTTGAATTTTCTCGAGTTCCTCGGTCCCGGCGGCTTCGCCACCCCCGACGACGTCGAGGCCCTGGAGCAATGCCAGCGTGGCTTTGAGAACGTGCAGGAGGCGCCGTGGAGCGACATTTCCAAGGGAATGAACAAGCCAGTGCCCGCCTACGACGACGAAGTACAGATGCGCGCGTTCTGGACGCACTGGAATAAATGTCTGCAAACCGCGAAGGCGTAAGCCGGACGAATCGGAACCAACGAGATGGCATCTTCGATC
Source organism: Sterolibacteriaceae bacterium (assembly GCA_043738385.1). Taxonomy (GTDB): domain Bacteria; phylum Pseudomonadota; class Gammaproteobacteria; order Burkholderiales; family Rhodocyclaceae; genus JANYCD01. Next base: position 12,250 of record JAYUGL010000053.1, on the reverse strand, counting down.
AACGGAAAAGCGCAAGTGTACGAACAAGGGGAGGCTCCCCTTGTATATCCCCCATGTGGGAACAAGGGGGCGAGCCCCCTTGTAAATCCCCGCAACCAGCGGACTCACGGTCGTCACGGAGAGTAGCCAAGGAGACAACATGCAAACAGAAGTGACGCGCGATCAGGTTGAGGATTTCATGTTTCTGGAAGCAGAATTGCTCGACGAGTGGCGCCTCAAGGAATGGCTGGAGCTGTTCACCGATGATGCGCACTACTACGTCCCGGCCACCGATGTCGGCCCGGATGCTTCGCCCGATACCAGCCTGTTCTATGTGGCGGATGATCGCTTTCGCCTTGAGCAGCGGGTGGAACGCTTGTTGAAACGCACCGCCCACGCCGAGTTTCCGCGCTCCAAAACACGGCATCTGGTCAGCAATGTGCGTATCCGTGGCCGCAACGGCGACGAGCTGGATGTCGGTGCCGCAGTGTTGACCTACCGCACCAAGGGCGGACTGACCGAGACCTATATCGGCAGTTATCGTTATCGCGTTGTCGTGACGGCCGAAGGTCTCCGTATCCGTGAAAAGCGCTGCATGCTCGACATGGACGGCCTGCGTCCCAATGGCCGTATCAGCATCATTCTCTGAGGTTGCCATGACCATTCCATTCCGTTACAAGCGTCTGGGCTATGTCGCACTCAACGTCACCGACGTTGCCCGCAGCACGGCTTTCTATCGTGATCTCGTCGGGCTCGCCGTCAGCGAATCGGCACTTGATTTCACGGCTTTGCGCTGCAGTCGCGATCATCACAACATGCTGCTGTATCAGGCGGCGGAGCCGGGCCTGAAGCGGATTGCCTTTGAACTTGAAACCAGGGCCGACCTCGAAGCAGCACGGCATCATCTGGAAAGTCAGGGCATCGCTGTAACCGATGTCAGCATCGAGGAACGCAACCAGCTCAAGCTTGGCGCGGCGTTTCGCTTCCGTGTGCCCGATTGCGGCATCTGTCTGGAGTTCTTTGTCCAGATCATGCACATGGCGCTGCCCTATGTGCCGACCATGGCCAAGATAGAGCGGGTCGGCCATGTGGTGGTCAACGTTCGCCATTTCGACCAGGTGCTGAGCTTCCTCACCGACAAGCTTGGCTTCTGCATTTCCGACCAGGTGCCGGGTTTCGCCGCGTTCCTGCGCTGCTTCCCCAACCCTTTGCATCACTCGCTCGCGATTCTGACCGGTACTGATGATCACTTGAATCACGTCAATTTCATGGTCAGCGATATCGACGACATCGGTCGTGGCATGAACCGGATGAAGCGCGCCAATGTCGACATCGTGTTCGGCCCCGGCCGGCACCAGCCGTCGGAAAGCATCTTCCTGTATTTCCTCGATCCTGATCGCATGACCGTCGAATACAGCTTTGGCATGGAGACGTTCGCTGAGGAATCAGCACGCGAACCGCGTCTGCTGGAGCCGCGCCCCGAAGCACTGGACCTGTGGGGCAGTCTGCCGACACCGGACTTCGGCAAGGTCGGCGTGATCGAGCAAGATGCAAAGGTGACCGCATGAAGCGCATGCTCGAAGGTCGTGTGGCGTTGGTCACCGGCGCAGCGCGCGGCATTGGCTATGCCATCGCGGAACGATTCGCGCAGGAAGGCGCGCGCGTCGTCCTCGCCGATATCGATCAGACGTTGCTGGCCGAGGCTGCAAAAAAACTTTCCGCCGCAGGCTTTGCGGTGGCAACCGAGACCGGTGATCTGGCGCTCGAGTCCGTCGCTGGCGCCACGATACGTCGCGCCGTCGACAGCTTCGGCACGCTGGACATCCTGGTCAACAACGCGGGTGGCGGCATTCTGCGGCCCTTCCTCGATCACACACCGGAGACGCTGCGTACCACGATTGACCGCAACCTGTGGACGGCAATCTGGTGTTGCTGGTTTGCCTTGCCGATCATGAAGGCCAAGGGCTACGGCCGTATCGTCAATCTCGGCGCTGACTCGGTGCGCAACGGATTGTGGGATCACGCCGCCTACAACGCCGCCAAGGGCGGGGTGCATGCCATGACAACGGGGCTTGCGCGTGAGTTCGCCCTCAATGGCATCACCGTCAACACCGTCGCGCCCTGTGTGGTCAACACACCTCAGCTCGCCGAAGTCGCCAAACGCGATCCGGAGCTGGCACGCAAGGTGGTCTCCGTCGTGCCCATGGGCCGCGCGGGCGAAATGTCGGAGATCGCCTCGATGGTGAACTACCTTGCGTCGGAAGAAGCCGCGTTCGTCACCGGGCAGGTGATCAGCGTGAATGGCGGCACCACGATGCTTTGACTAATATCCGAGAGCGAAAAAAATGAGCAACAAGGAATCAGTGTGTGCAGTCGACGATATTCCCGAGGGCGAAATCCGCGGTTATCCGCTCCCGGACGGAACGCAGGTCGCGCTTTACAAGGTGGATGGAGAGATATTTGCGACTGCGGATTTATGCACCCACGGCCAATCCTCGCTGTCGGAGGAGGGTACGCTGACAGGAAAAATCGTTGAATGCGCCTGGCATTACGGCGCTTTTGATGTCACCACCGGCGCACCATGTGCGATGCCCTGCACGGTGCCGATCAAGATTTTTCCGGTGACCGTGAGTGACGACAAGGTCTATGTCGAATTCTAGCGAACTGGCGGTCCAGCCGGCTCCAGGCGCGGCCACGCGGACCGTATCTGCACGCGCAAGTGTGCCGTCCAAGCCACGCCGCAGCCAGACCGAGCGTTCCGAAGAAACACAGTTGCGGCTGGTGGAAGCCGCCGTAAAGATACTGCGCAAGAAAGGCTATGCCGGCCTGCGTTCGGCCGAGGTTTCGCGTGTCGCCAAGGTCTCGCGCGGCGGACAGCTGCATCATTTCCCGTCCAAGGATGATCTGGTCGTAGCGACTGCCGAGCACATGCTCAGGTTCAGCCTTGAGCGCGGCCGGGTGCATGCGCGCGAAGCCATGGAGGCCGACGATGTGCTGGAAGCGATCATCCGCGACAGCATGGATTTCTTCTTTGGCGAAGACTTCAAGGTGATCCTCGATCTGGTGATGACCGGCGGCAAGAACCGCAAGATCCGTGATCAGGTCTATGGGCACGCCAGGGAAAGCCGTCAGCCGGTTGAGGCTGCCTGGATCGAGGTACTGGTTGCCCGCGGATTGCCAAGGGTGGATGCGGAGAAGGTACTTTGGATCACCGTCAGCATCGTCCGTGGTCTCGCGATTCGAGCATTCTGGCAAGACGATGAAACGCTGTTCCGTTCCGTGCTCGATGGATGGAAAGACATCGTCGCCAAACAGTTTGGAAAAAAATTGAAACCCATTCAAGGAGAAACTTCATGAGCTTGTGGCTCGACATGCTGGGCGCAGAAATACGCTATGTGGACACCCCCGGTTTCGGCCGCATCCGTATTGCCGAGGCTGGCCCCAAGACCGCGCCGGCATTGATATTCCAGCACGGCTTGGGCGGCCACATGGAAGCCTATGCCAAGAACATCGTGCCGCTCAGCGACCAGTTCCGCACCATCGCCTTCGATTACGTCGGCCACGGCATGTCCGCTCGCCGCGCGATGGAATATTCGCCTCTCGTGCTGGGCGAGCAGTTGCGTGAACTGATGGACGTGATGGAAATTCCGCGCGCCCACCTGTCGGGCGAATCGCTCGGCGGCTGGGTGTCGGGCTTCTTCGCGGTGAACCATCCCGAGCGGGTGGATAAACTGATGATCAACACCGGCGCCGGCATTCCGATCGCCAGCGAAAAGGGCAGGGCGGATTTGCAAACGCTGCTCGACCTGTCGCGCCGCAACGCCGACCAGGCGCCGACCTTCGACAGCGTCAAGGCGCGCATCTTCTGGTTGATCCATCCGAGCAATCGCCATCTGGTGGACGACGAACTGGTCAACCTGCGCCTGCGCTACTACAGCGGCGCCGAAGCCCGCGCCGTGGCGCCGATGGCCAACAGCATGCTGCCGCGCCACGACCAGTTCCTGATTCCGCTGGAACAGATCAAGTGCCCAACCATGCTGCTATGGACGCGCGACAATCCGATCCACGATCTGGAAACGGCGGAAGCGGCGCACAAGCGCATCGCCGGATCGGAGCTCTATGTGATGAAGGCGGATTCGGCGCATTGGCCGCAGTTCGAGGCGCCGGACGAGTTCAACGCGGTGGCGCGGCGGTTCTTTGGGGGTAAGTAGAAGTCCTGAAGAGCTCTTTAAATGAGGTCTAGCGAATGAGTTGAGTGAGCAGCCTCGCGCGGCTCAATGTGAGAGGTTTGCTCGAACGACGAGTTTGGCATCGTAGCGATAGAACTTACAGACGGTCCCCATATTCTTTGACTGCAACAGCTAAGGCAGAGTCTAGCCAGCGTGAAAATGTTGCCTCTAGGTCACCGACGTTTGTTTTGTACGTGAACACCAGTGGCTCAAGCGAACAGACAAAGAAGTTCTCCGACACGGACTGCCTGTCCTCTGAGTCCTCAAAAGACTCCAAGGTGGCAAATGCTGTTGCCTCCATGATCCCGGACAATTCACGACCGACATGATGGAAAGATGTCACAAACACTAATCGCTCACGCTCGGCACGGATTGAAGCTTTCACGAAGTAATGATCTTCAGAAAAGTTCGCAAACTTTCCTACTTCCTTGGCAGACGCGACTACCTCATACTTGTACCAATGCGCATTGCCACGATCTTGGCCACCATCAATGATGCGAATCTCTGGTTCTGCGACAGCCGCTACGGCGGTACCAAGCTGATTAAATGCAACCCCAAGGGCAGTATGTGCTCTTTCCCGAAGTTCTTGGGCTACGGCGTTGACTCCTCTAAGTTCTGCATCGCGCACTAAGCGCCGTTTCCCGAACTTGTCCGCAAGGCCAGCAATTACCGCTGATGTGAGGTTGCGCTGTTCGGAAATCTCTTTGTCGACATCAACACTCAGCGCTTGAAGAATTGCGGAGCGCTCAAGGCGAGCGAATAGAGATGCTAGAGGAGCAAGGTCATTCGAATCCGCAAACTCCAGCGCGGTGATGTACTCGACGCGAAGGTCTCGGTCTACGACGAGGGGGAGCAACTGAGCACGTAGCAAGACTAGCGTGGTTAGTGCTCTAGCAAGGCGTCCATTTCCATCTTGATATGGATGGATTTGAGTAAACCGGTGGTGAAACCAGGCGGAGACGATGATGGGATCGTCTCCCTCATATTTGGAAAGCCACCCAAGCAGGTTGTCCATTTCTGACTCTACATGTACAGGTGGGCAATATTCGTGAATGGCGTCGTCCCCTCGACGGGGATTGTTGGGATGCTCCTTGAACTTGCCTTTCAGCAACGGAATTTCGCGGCGAGTGCCGAATTGGTCGATTGCCGTTGTCGTGTCCTGATGTCGAGTCAGGATTGAATGAAGCTCATGGATAACGGATTTCGTGAGTGGCCGATTCTTTGCGACGCAATCCATCACGAGCTGAATTGCAGCCTCTTGATCTCGAAGAATATCGATCAATCGCGAGGGCTCAATGTCGGTACTCGACCTTGAGACAATGTCCTCGAAAAAGCCAGTAGCCACGAGGGCCTCAGTCGTTCCTCTATCAAGGTCATATAGTCGTTCGAGGATGCCAGTTTCGACGCTCAATCGTCGCACGAGTCGTTGGTTGAACTCCCGCAGGCTTCCTTCGCTAGATACATTCAAGCGAGCCTTCGACGTTTGCCATGACTCATAAAGTGGCCGCATTGCTGCAAGGTCGATTATCCGTTCCTTGTCAGAAAGTGGCTCGATTGGTTTCCACATGAAATCTGTCATAGAAAAACTCCAAGAATTGATCAAAGAGGACAGGAGGTATTCCTTGTTTCCCTTGGCAATACCTCGCCTCTGGGCCTTCCGTCCCGCGTCGGCATGCGGGTGAAAACTATGCGGCCTTTTGCAGCGGCCGCACTTCCTGATTGATACGCTTGCCCAGTTCGCCCTCGGCTTGCTTGAGATCGAACGCGCTTTGCAGGTTGAGCCAGAACTGCCCCGTGGTACCGAAGTACCGGGCCAGCCGCAATGCGGTGTCGGGGGTGACGGCGCGTCGTTCGCGCACGATGTCATTGATGCGCGGCGCCGGCACGCGCAACGCTATCGCCAGGGCGTGCGGGCTCACGCCCAGGGGGGCGAGATATTCCTCGCGGATGATTTCGCCGGGGTGAATCGGTCGCATCTTGTTCGTCGCCATGATTCCTGCCTCTCAGTGGTAGTCCACAATTTCCACGTCCGCCGGGCCGCCATCTGCCCATACAAAACACACCCGCCATTGGTCATTGATACGGATGCTGTGTTGTCCAGATCTCTTGCCGCTCAGGGCTTCCAGCCGATTGCCGGGTGGCGATGCCAAGTCTCGCAATTCCACCGCGTCATCCAGCATTTGCAGCTTGCGCTCCGCCACAGCTTCGATGTTCCGGAATCGCCTTGGCTTTCTGCCTTCGTAGTGAGCCTCGGTATCGGCACACCGGAAAGAGCGGATCGTCATGGTCGTAGCGTATAACGAGAGACGTTAAACGTCAAGGGGGGTTATTTCTCTGCCTTCAACCCTTGTGCTTGGTGTCGAGGAAAATGCCACCGGTGACCAGCGCGATTTTCCGGCAACGCTGTTCATGTGACTCCTCCTATTGTTATCAAGCATCAAAGTATTGTTTTAACCGCAGCATTATTCCATCAAGTTGGAATATATTACCAATCAGTATAAGCTGGCCTTTGCCAGTAGCGCGGTTGGAAATCCGTATCTGCCTGGACGCCAAAAATAAAAATGCTGGAGGAGAAATGACCGAGTTCCGAAGAACGGATGCCTCGCGGCGTCAATTTATTATTGGGGTCAGTGCGGCGACCGGCGCGGCAGCCATTGCCCAGTCGCCACTGGCATTGGGGAAGGGCGGCGTAGCGAAAGCGCTGCTGCCATACTCGCCCAAGGTCCTCACCGAGACAGAGGTGACTACCCTCAAGGCCGTAATGGCGCGCCTGATTCCGGCAGACGCCCACGGCGGCGGTGCAGTGGAAGCGGGAGCATATATCTACGTCGACCGTGAACTGGCGAGTACCTATGCCGGTCAGTTGCCCGTCTATCGCCAGGGACTCGCGGCGCTGCTCGCGCTGGTGAAAAAGAATGGCGCAGCATCGCTTGTGGCGCTGCCGGCAAAGGATGTCGATGCGTTGCTGGGTCGCCTGGAGTCCGGCGCGGTCACGGAACCGATTCAGGACGATGCGCAGCAGAACCTCTCGTTCGCCGACGGTGGCAAGCAGTTCTTCGCGACGCTGCGTCAGCACACCGTGGAGGGCACCTTCAGCGATCCGATGTACGGCGGCAATCAACACTTCATCGGTTGGCGCATCGTGAATTATCCTGGCGTGCAATACGTCTATTCGAAAGCCGCACTGGCGGTGAACGGCAAGTTCAAGGTCGTGAATCACTCGATCGCCGAATTCGGAGGGAAGCCCCTGTCATGAAGAAGCTACCCAAAACCGATGTGGTGATCGTGGGTCTCGGTGCGGCCGGTGGCATTGCTGCCAGCGTGCTGACCAAAGCCGGACTGCGTGTGGTTGGCCTCGAGGCGGGGCCTTACTTGACGGCTAAGGATTTCATGAAGCAGCTCGACGAGGTTTCTGGGTTCGGCATGCGCAACCGGTTGGGCGAACCGAAGTACAACCACGAGATTCCGACCTGGCGCACCGATACGGAGAGCAAGGCGACGCCATCGCCGATTGCATTGCGCATGGCCAATGCCGTCGGCGGCACCACCTTGCAATACGCGGCGATGACCTGGCGCTTGCGTGCCGACGATTTCAAGATTCGCAGTACCACGGTCAAGCGTTATGGCGAGGAAGCCGTTTCGGCGGACATGGCGCTGGTCGATTGGCCGATCTCCTACGATGATCTGGAGCCGTATTACAGCCAGGTCGAACATTCCATCGGCGTCTCCGGCGCCGCCGGTGCGAACCCGTTCGAGAGCCATCGTAGTCGCGACTACCCGATGCCACCGATCATGCAGCCGGGATATTCCAAGATGCTGGAAAGCGGCATGAAGGACCTGGGCTATCACCCATTCCCGCCGCCCGCCGCGATCAACAGCGTCAGCTACGGCGGCCGGCCGGCGTGCACCTATTGCGGTTTTTGCAGCGGCTTCGCCTGCTGGAATGATTCCAAATCCAGCACGCTGGTGACCTCGATTCGCGAAGCGGAGAAAAGCGGCAAGCTGGAGGTGCGCCCGCTCAGCACGGTGACGCGCATCCTGACCAACGACAAGGGCCAGGCGACCGGCGTCGAATATCGCACCGCCGATGGCGAACTGGTGGAGCAGCCGGCGGGCGTGGTGATTCTTTCCAGCTATGTCTACGAGAATGTGCGCCGGCTGCTGCTGTCGAAGTCGGATTTCTTCCCCAACGGGCTGTCCAACAATCATGGCCAGGTCGGCAAGTACTTCATGACGCACACCTTCGTGCTGATGAACGGCCTGTTCCCCGGCAAGGCGCTGAATACCTACGGCGGCGCGCTGGCGCAGTCGACCGCGATGGATGATCTGAATGGCGATGCATTCGACCATACCGGACTCAACTTCATTCGCGGTGCGCTGGTGTCGGGCTTCAACGGCACCCTGCCGATCCAGGCTGCCAATGCGCTGCCGCCCGGCGTGCCGACCTGGGGCCAGGGCTACAAGGACTGGCTGCGCGAAAACGCTACCTCAGTCGGCAACATCGTCGCGCAGTTGGAGACGCTGCCCTATCACAGCAACTACCTCGACCTCGATCCCGAATTCAAGGACCCCAAGGGTGAGCCGTTGGTGCGCATCACTTACAACATCCACGACAACGAAAAGCGCGCCGGCGAATTCTTCACCGGCAAACTGATCGAAATCCTCAACAAGATGGGCGCGACCAAGACCTGGTTCTGGCTGCCGCCGATTCCGCTGCCGGTGAGTACCCATGCCTTTGGTGGCGCACGCATGGGCGACGACCCGGCGACTTCGGTGGTGGACAAGTACTGTCTTTCCCATGAGGTGTCTAATCTGGCGGTACTGGGCGGGGCGACGTTTTGCAGCGCTTCAGGCTACAACCCGACCGGCACGATCCAGGCGCTCAGTTGGCGTGCGGCCGAGCACATCGCGCAGAACTTCAACAAGATCGCGGTATAGGGGGTTCCGCGGCAGTTGCCTGCGTCAGGGTTTGACCGGCATTGTCGCGTCTGCGCCGACCACGGTGGTCCACTCGCGCACCCACCAGCGGGTGACGAGGCCATGGATGACGACCGGATCGGTCCTGGCAAAGCGCTCGGCGACCTCGGGCGAGTCGCCACGGAACAGGAAGGTCGCGCCGTCCATCGGCGCGGCGAAGGCGCCGCCGAGGACAAGCTCGCCGCGTTCGACCGCGGTCCAGGCCAGCTTGAGGTGTTCGGTGCGGAACGCGATGCGGCGTTCCGCATAGTCCGGCACCACGTCGTAGAACAGCAGGTAGTGCATGCTGGTTGCGGACTCCCGTCTTGACCTACTCTTTGGCGAACGCGGCGCGCACCGAACCGAGGCCGGAAATCTGCGCTTCATAGACACTGCCCCAGGCCACAGTGCTCATCAGCCCGAGCGAACCCGAGAGCACAGTGTCGCCGGCCTGCAGCGGCCTGCCCACACGCGCCATGGTCCGCGCCAGCCAAAGCACGGCGGTGAGCGGATCGCCCATGCACATCGTGCCGACGCCATACGACACCTGGGCATTGTTGGTCTGCATCACCATGCCGCACTGACGCATATCGATCTGGTCGAGTTTCTTCGGCGTGCCGCCGAGCACATACAGTCCTGCCGAGGCGTTGTCCGAAATCGTGTCGACGATGTCGATCTTCCAGTCGGCGATGCGCGAGTCGACGATCTCGATGGCGGGAACCACGAACTCCGTCGCACGGATGATGTCGACCACAGTCAGGCGCTCGTCATTGAGGTTCTTGCCCATGACGAAGGCGATCTCGGCTTCCACCTTGGGCTGAATCAGGCGGTCACGCGGAACTTCCCATCCGTCCGGAATCGCCATGTCGTGGAACAGCATGCCGTAGTCCGGTTCGTTCACGCCCAACTGCTTTTGCACTACCAGATTGGTAAAGCCGATCTTGCGACCGACCAGACGTCGTCCTTCGCCAAGCCAGCGCTTGGTGTTCACTTCCTGCACCGCATAAGCCTGATCCAGATTCTTGGGTTGCAACTGGTCGTGGATGGGTGGAATCGCGGTTCGCTTCTGGTCTGCCTCATAGATCTGTTTGGCGAGGGATTCGATGATGTCGGGCATGGGTGATTCTCCGGATGTTGAGTTTCTATATTGCGTGCAATGCTGGATTGTTGGCTAGTGCAGTCCGTTGAGAAAGAAGTCGCGCGTCACGCGATTGAATTCTTCCGGCGCTTCGTACTGCGGCCAGTGCGCGCCGTCAGCTTCCATGACGTACAACCTGGCGCGCGGAATCTTGGTGCTGGCGACGCGGGCATCGTCGACATTGTTGATCGGGTTGTCGCGGGTCCACAGGATCATGGTCTCGGCCTGGATTTTTTCCAGCGCGATCGGGAACGACTCAAGCCCGATGATGAACTTGGCGATGGCCGGGCCGGAAAGCTTGGCGTCGGGCTGGGTGTAGATCTTCAGGCGGCTTTCGACCAGTTCGCCATCGAGCAAATGCCAGTGGCTGGGATGCATCAACCACTTCATGCGGTCGTGGATGGAGGCGTAGGTCGGCGGCGCGGTCGACACCTTCGAGATCAGGTCGCACAGGGCCTGGTGGTCCTTGCGTCCCTGCGCGGTGGTGATCGGCAGGCCGCCGGTGGTGTTGAGCATCAATCGCATCACGCGCGCCGGATGTTTTACCGCAAAGGCGGCGGCGACCATGCCACCGAGCGACTCGCCCGACAGGTGCGCCTTGTCGATGCGCATCACATCCATCAACACCGCAAGCTGATCAGCCAATAGGTCCGGCGTGAAATCGGTGACGCGCCGTTCCGACAGGCCGCAGCCATAAAAATCGTAGGCGATCACATGGAAATCTTCGGACAAGGGCATCAGGTTTTTCGCGTAGGTCTCAAGATGGCCGGCCGTGCCGTGCATCAGAATCAGGGTCTCCTGCTTGCCCTTGCCGGCTTCGGCGATGCGCACCCGGCCGAAGCCCGGGGTTTCCAGAAAATAAATCTCGGCGCCAAGAAAATCGGTCCAGATACTCATGGCGGGTCAATCAAAGCTGGCGGTACGCATCAGATCCTTGCCGTCAAACGCCTTCGATTGGTCACGTACCAGATCGTAGAAACTCATGATCGTCGGGGTCGGCGCGTAAAGCTCGATCATGTGGCCATAGAGCGCAATGGTGTCGACCATGAACACTTCGATGCCATTGGGAAGCTCGCAGTGCAGTGCCAACGGATGTCCCTGCTTTTCCATTGACGCGGCGACAGCCGCTGGATTATCTACAAAATAAGCCATGTGGTGCAGTCCGGTGCGTCCGCTGCCGGTGGGAATCACATCGTTGAGCACCGATTCTCCCGGCCCGTTTTGCTGCATCAGCTCGATCATGACATCGCCCCACTGGCTGAAGGCCGCGCTGTGATCCCACTGACTCGGCTTGCCGCGATAGTGGCAGGACTTGAGCTGGATGTTGTCGACCACGTAGAAAGGGCCGGTGCCAAACATGCGGGCGTGGCGTTCGGCGGCGGCGCGAATGTCGGGAACCAGATACGCGATCTGGCAGGGGGTGCGGCCAAGTAGCATGAAATTCTCCGTTATGATTTTTGTGGATTCCGGCATAATTTCCATATTAGGAAACGATTCTACGTGGTGGTTCAAGGTGTGACAATATTCTGTCGCCCGGATCCGGAAATCCAGTGCAGCCACTGCGGAACATGGTTGAACAAGAAGGCAGAAAAAATAATTCGTGCAAGGAGGATGCCGCATGTACCTGACGCAGGCACTGTGTCGCGCTGTACAAAAAAAACCAAACGCGACGGCCACCATTTTCAAAGGTCGTCGCCAGACATTTCGCCAGCTGGCTGATCGCGTCGCGCGGCTGGCCGGAGTGTTCCATTCGCTGGGCGTCAAGCCTGACGACCGGGTCGCCATTCTTTCGCTCAACTCGGATCGCTACCTGGAGTTCTACCTGGCGATCTGGTGGGCAGGGGGTGCTGCCAACCCGGTGAACATTCGCTGGAGCGCCGCCGAGATCGCCTATTCGCTGGATGATTGCGGCACGCAAATCCTGATCGTGGACGATGAGTTCGTTGAC
>JAYUGL010000052.1:0-6826 GCA_043738385.1 Sterolibacteriaceae bacterium | reverse complement strand
GCCAGCGGCCTGCTGCGCGCCGATCTGGCCGAACATGGCGCGCTCAAGCTGACCGAAGCGGCAAGGCCGGTGTTGAAGGGTGAGCAGGCGGTGGAATTGCGCCGCAGCCGTGCGCCCACCGCGCAACGCGGCCGCACGCAAGGTAGCAGCGCAAGCCGGCCCGCCGCGACCGACCTGACTGGGGCGGCCGCCGAGCTGTTCGAACTGTTGCGGCAGTGGCGGCTGCAAGCCGCGCGGCTGCAAGGCGTGCCGGCCTACGTGATCCTGCATGACAAGACGCTGCGCGAAATCGCTGTGCAGCGGCCCGCCAGCAATGGGGAACTGCTGCACATTACCGGTGTCGGAGCAGCCAAGGCCGAACGATACTGGGATGACATCCTGCGTATTGTTGGTTGATTGGCCGGGTGCTGATTGTTGGGTTTGCCGGGCTGGCAACAGATAAAATGGCCCAACTCCCCATTCCGCCAAAAACCGTGTGACTCCATGAGCCTCGAAAACCGAATTCGCGAACACTTTCACAAAAGCATCCAGACCAAGCAGGCCGCGGTCGATGTGATGGCCGCGCCAATCGCCCGCGCCGTGCATGCCATGGTCGCCTGCCTCAAGGCCGGCGGCAAGATCATGGCCTGCGGCAACGGCGGCTCGGCGGCCGATTCGCAGCATTTCGCCGCCGAACTGCTCAACCGCTTCGAGCGCGAACGCGCACCGCTGGCGGCCATTGCGCTCACCACCGACACGTCCACGCTGACCTCGATCGCCAACGACTATCGCTACGAGGAAGTCTTCTCCAAGCAGGTTCAGGCGCTGGGCAAGCGCGGCGATGTGCTGCTGGCGATTTCCACCAGCGGCAATTCACCCAATGTGATGGAAGCGATCAAGGTCGCCCATGAAGCCGGCATCACCGTGGTTGCGCTCACCGGCAAGGGCGGCGGCAAGATGACCGCGCAGCTCGCCGCGAACGACATTCACCTGTGCGTACCGGCAGACCGCACCGCCAACATTCAGGAAGTGCATCTGCTCACCCTCCATTGCCTGTGCGATGGCATCGATCATCTGCTGTTGGGGGAACCCGTATGAATTTCAAGAAATCCCTGGTCACCTGGACCCTGCTGGCCGCGCTTGCGCCATTGCTGGCCGGCTGCTTCGGCGTCGCCGTGGTGGGCATGGGCGCCGGCGCGCTGATGCTGACCGACCGGCGGCCTTCCGAGACCTACCTCGCCGACCAGGCCATCGAACTGCGCGGCGGCAATCGCATCAGCGAAAAATTCGGCGACCGGGTGCATGTCAACGTCACCAGCTACAACCGCACCGTGTTGCTGACCGGCGAAGTGCCCGACGCCGCGACGCGCGCCGCAGCGGAAAAGCTGATCGACGGCGTGCCCAACGTCAAAGCCGTCGCCAATGAACTGCAAATTTCCGGCATCAGTTCGCTCACGGCGCGCAGCAGCGATGCCTATCTCACCTCCAAGGTCAAGGCGCGTTTCGTCGATATGGCCAGGTTCTCGGCCAACCATGTCAAAGTGATTTCCGAGAGCGGCACCGTGTATCTGCTGGGACTCGTGAGCCAGGGTGAATCCGATGCAGCATCCGACATCGCGCGCACCACGGGCGGCGTGCTGAAGGTGGTGCGCATGTTCGAAGTGGTTTCCGACGACGAGGTGCGCCGCCTCGACAATCGCCCGCCAAATGCCGCGAAAAAACCCGCTACGCCTTGAAGCCGCCACTCTTGACGGAGAAATGTTGCGCCCCGGCTGATTTGCCGGCGCGCATCACCTTGCTGGCGCGGCCGCTGGTATTCACCAACGGCTGTTTCGACATCCTCCACCGCGGCCACGTCACCTACCTCGCCCAGGCGCGGGCGCTGGGCGCGAGTTTGCTGGTGGCGGTCAACACCGACGCATCCGTAAAACGTCTGGGCAAGGGCGACGATCGCCCACTCAACAATCTCGAAGACCGCATGGCGGTGCTGGCCGCGCTGGAATGCGTGTCGCTGGTCACCTGGTTCGACGAAGACACGCCGCTGGCACGCATCCTCGACGTGCGGCCGGACGTGCTGGTGAAAGGTGGCGATTGGCCGGTGGAGAAAATTGTCGGTTATCGTGAAGTGACGGGGTGGGGTGGGCAGGTGCATTCCATACCGTTCATTCATCAGCGGTCGACGACGGCGTTGGTGGAGAAGATCAGGAAGCTCTGATCGAGGCGTTCCTGCGCGTTGTTGCTGCGGGGCAAGTAGGTTGGAAATCCGAAGAAGTTGCGTATGCCGTTGCCGGGACTCGCCCCGGCGAGCGAGGTACTTTCTTGTTATGCGACAAGAAAGTACCTAAAGAAGCGCACCCCGCCGCCCCGGCCCTGTCGGCTTCCTTCGCTCCAGACTGCCCACCCGGCCTGCTTCTAAACTCGCCTTCGGCTCAGACAACGAAGCCGGACTTCCCCGGTCGGACAGTCCTCCGCTCGGCGGGTCCGAGGGGGAACTGGAGCTGTGCCGATTTCACCGACGGATGAATTGTTAGGCTAGATATTCGAACATGGCCCGTTTGTTCGTTTGTTCTCCGTTTGTTCGTTTGTTCTCAGCCGCCGGACGCACCGAAGGCGTGACCGGTCGTCTGAAGCGCTTTGTTAGCCACGACTCTGCCACCAGCCAGCGCGACTGCCTATTCTTCCACCGGTATCTTGGTACTGAACACGACGGCCTGTCCGGTCTTGGAGCATACGATAACCCGTTCGTCTTCAAGTGCGATGTCCAAATCCTCGCCGCGCAACCCCTGCCAAGTAGCCAGATACATCAATGTTCCAAGTTTCCTTTCGATCTTAAGCTTCTTTTCTACTCCACCCTTCCATGCGAGTAAAACCAGTTCGCCCTTGTCAGCTTGCGCCGCTAACTCTGGCTCCTCAACTCGTTTCTGCCGGCCGCGCTCCCAGCAACAGATGAGACCTCGGTCCGGGCCGAGCCACTTGTCATCCCAACTCACGGCCTCGCGGATTGGCTGGTCAATGGAGCGATGCAAACGCGCAGCCATCTCAGCTCACCTCCACTCCAAGTACCTTCCAGAATACTGGCTCATGCATGATACGAACGGCATACTTCCGCGCCTTCTTGGCTTTGCCCGATTGCGTCTGGGGATCGCCCACTACAAGTAGATCGAGCTTCTTGGTAACCGAGTCCACAACTTCAAGACCGGCTTTGATCGCAAGTTTTTCAGCATGCTCGCGCGAAATTACCTGGCCTTCGTGGGAGCACTGCATCTCGCCAGTGAAACACACGCGCTTTCCGGAAAGACTCGATTCAGCGACCTTAGCCGGTGAGAGACCAATGGGAGCTTTGGCCACCATTGCGGCCGCTTCGTTGAGTATCTCGTCCAGGTTGGGTTGCTCGTGCCCGAGTAGCCGCGCGACGAGTTTCAGATCCCGTCGTTCCACGTCAGTGATGATTCCATCAGCCACTGCTGCGAGGGCCAGCCGATTCAGGTAGTCACGGTGAGCGAGACGAACCTGATCGCCTCTCAAGCCCCAACGTGCTGCCGTATCAAGCAATGCATCGGCTTCGAGGTCATCCACGCGGCGATCCTCCAAAACGCGATCAAGCAGCGCCCGATACGCCATAACAGCGCCGTCGGTAGCAATCGGCGATGTGCTGTCAAGCACCCGTCCGAGAAGACGCTGCAAAAAGGTAGGCGGTTCAGCTTGTCGACGGCGAGACTCGTTGCGGTTGACCGGCTGCTTCAGCGTGCGCGGAACAGCTGGCCACTGGATCGGCATGAGCTTGGAAAGCGTTTGAACCGTAAGAGGCTGGTTGGGGAGAAGGCACGCCAGCAGCCGAGCTGCGGCACGAGCGTCGGCGAGAGCTTGATGGGCTTCACCCTCCAATGGAATTCCGTAGTCACTGCAGCACTCGATCAGCCTACCGCCCCCCGCGAGTTGCATCGTACAAATACTGAAGCATTCGGGGAACGGGCAGTCTATTCGCGCGAATTCACTTTCCAGGAACTGCTTATCAAACCTCGCGTTGTGAGCGGCTATTGCCACGCACCCACTCAGCACGTCCACTAGAAGCGCTGCAATCTCGCCAAACTGTGGGGCGTGGAGAATATCTTCCGAAGTCAGGCCGTGAATGCTGCTCGGTCCAATGTCCCGCGCCGGGTTCACCAACGAGACGAACTCGCGCTTGATTCGCCCGTCGACTTCGATAACAACAGCAGCCAGCTCTATCACGCGATCATGCCGGAACGGAAAGAGCCCCGTCGTCTCGACATCGATGACAGCTATCGGACCGGGAAGTGGTGACAACGACATTGGTGTAGTACCTCCGCGGTTGCGGTGCAAAAGTGGCTAACTAAAATAAAAATAGGTTGCTTAAAGGACGGAAAGCTTTCCATCATCCGAGCCTCCCATAACGATCTGCGCATCGACAACTCCTTTGTCATCAATCATCTGACCGGATTTAGTACGGCCTAAAAAAGGGCCACGATGCCGGCGCGTCCCATGTCCCGGATCGGGACGCATTTCAATTTTATTTTCGCCAGCATACCGATCCGGAATGGCGGTGTCCATGGCACGGCTCAAGTCCCCCTCTGCGCCGCCGAGCGGAGGACCGTCCGACCGGGGAAGTCCGGCTTCGTTGTCTGAGCCGAAGGCGAGTTTAGAAGCCGGCCGGTCGGGCAGTTCGGAGCGAGGGGAGCCCGATAGGGCCGGGGCGGCGGGGCGTGCTTGTTTGCTTACTTTATTGCACGAGCAATAAAGTAGGTCGCCCGCCGGGACGAGTCCCGGCAACAACCGTCCCTCAAAATAAATTCCGCTCATAGAAAGGCAATGTCATCCGCGCCCCGCCGTTATTTCCACGGATTGAGCACCGTCAGGTTTTCCATCCGCGCAAAGTCTTTGACATCGCGTGTTGCGAGCGGCAAATTGTGGCGCAAGGCGATCGCGGCGATTTTTCCATCTTCGGTGGATATCGGCAAGCCAGCCCGGTAACGGCAGCGACCAACAACGCATATTCGGCGGCGGCTTCATCATCGAAAGCCAGGCAACTAACGGTGAAATCCTCCACAAACATTTTCTCTCCCGCTGTGGCCAGAGCCTCGCGGCGTTTGCCTTCGGGCAAAAGCGCGATGCCCAACAATATTTCCGCACGCGTAATGGTGCTGGTAAAGAACGGCGCGCCTTGCTGCTGGAACCATGCCAGCACTTTTGCCTCTGGCGCCGGACGCATCAACTCCGAGAGAGCGTTGGTGTCGAGCAGTATGCCCATGCTACCGACTGGCGCCAAGACTTACGCTTTTGGTGCTGTCGGCGCACGCGCGGCGTTGGGGGATCGGCAGTGCTTCGACTTGCAACCCTGCAAAGCGCTTCTGTATCCGCTTGGCAAAACCTGTACTGGTTTGAGGAGTCTGCACCGCGCGGCGCAAAATATCACGCGCTTCCTGTTCCATGGAGTGGCCGTGGTGGGCGGCCTGAACGCGTAGCGAGGTTTTGAGGTCTTCGTCGACGTTACGGATTGTCAGGCTGGCCATTTGCCCCTCCAAAGATGGTTGCAATGCATGCATTGTAGTCATACCGTCCTGCAAGGGGACTTTGAGCTGGCGGACGAGACACGGCCCATTCCGCGATCCGATAAAAGGGCCGCGCTAACCCGGCGCGGTCACCCGAACAATCATCTGCTGTACATCCGTAGAGCAGTGAACCGGCACCAGTTCAACTTCCGGGTGGGCGAGGGCAAAAACGCGGAACAGTTCATCGGCAAAGCCCTGGCCGATTGTCGGGACACCCTCGAAATCGAGGACAACAACGCGAAACTTTTCAAAACGGCTGGAGACACGCTTCGCCTGTGAACGGGAAACCAGATTCTCGTTGCCGAAGCGGGCGAGTCTGAGCGGTACTACCGTCTTGTTGAAATTGAATTCACCGGGACCCGCGTTGTATTCCTCATAGATTGCCTTGGCTGTACGTGTGGAGCCGGTGTCAATGGACATGTAGACACGGCTGCCTGTCTCGGGCGTTTGATCCTCTTGCAGCCAGTCGAATTTCAAATCGACACGATGCGTATAGCCCAGGCCGCGTGAACGAATCATGAACTGATCAAACATCCGGGAAGTGAAAAAAATACCTTCGCCGGTATGGTTGGCCGGATCGGTGGTCAGTTTCCCTTTGGACAGTTCGAGCATGGCCAGCCGCTCGTCAGCGAGATTCAACAATCGCGTGATGCGGCGAAATATGCCCTCACCATCATCGGAGACGGTCATCTCCAACCGCTGCCCGGTCAATCGCAAACCCACCATGACCTGACGCCCGCCCGAGTGATCGACGGCGTTGTTGAGCATTTCGGTAAAGCCAGTATGTGCGATGTCCATCACATTTGGCGGCAGATGTGCCACTAGGAATGCGAAGTCGCGGGACCAGATCAGCCATTCATCCAACCCCTGTAGAGGATAAGTACGAACGCGTTCGCGATTGGGTCCCAGGCTGTAAACCTTGCGGGTTGTTCCCGTAGCGGTAAGGAAACCGCCCTCAATAAGGTTTTTGACGTGACGCAAGACGGCTGGCCGGCTGATGCCAAAGCGCGACGCGACAACCACCGCGAGGTCTTTCGAGTGCTCTGCAACTGCGTCAAGCAGAGCGGTCTGTATCTCGGCGGTACGTGGTTTCGGTTTCATGGGGTCATGTTTACAATTGCCCCTTTATTATAAACATAGATGGCGACAATTGGAAACATGATGCCATGTCTAGGTTGCGCTCAATGCGCCTCATCCCAATTAACCCCCACCCCCACCTCCACCAGCAACGGCACCTTCAACCGCGCCACATCCCCCATCAACCGTGGCAGTTCGGTACG
>JAYUGL010000051.1:0-6840 GCA_043738385.1 Sterolibacteriaceae bacterium | reverse complement strand
CCCGGCAGATTGGTGCTATCTGAATTCCAGTACAGCAGATCGAAGGCCGATGGGCTGGTGCCGATCAGGTAATTGCGAATGACGTATTGCCAGATCAGATCGTTAGCGCGCAGGCTGGAAAAGACGGCGGCAAACTCTTTTCCCCGTACGATTCCACCTTTGCCGATGGCTTCTTCGCTCTTGGTGAGAGAGGCCTTGTCGACAAAACAGTTCAGGTCTCCCGATTCGGAAAAGTCGAGCAGAGAGGTCAGCAGCGTCAAGGCTTTTACCGGATCTTCGCCACGCGCTTTGGCAACGGCAAGCGCGGAACCGAGAAGGGTTCCGCCGACACAGAACCCGAGTGCGTTGACTTGCTTGGTTGCGCAAATCTCGCTCACCGCCTGCAAGGCCTTGAGGACGCCCTTCTCGACGTAATCACCCCAGGTCAAATGACCAAGATCGCTTTTGACGTTGCGCCAGGACATGAGGAATACGGTAAAGCCCTCCTCAACTGCGTAGCGCACCAAGGAGTTGTGTGGCTGCAGATCAAGGATGTAGAACTTGTTGATGCAAGGCGGCACGATCAACAGCGGCCGTTGCGCAACCTGTTCGGTCATCGGCGAATACTGGAGCAACTGAAAAATTTCGTTTTCGAAAACCACGGCGCCGGGTGTCGTCGCGAGGTTAACGCCCACGGTAAAGGCCGCATCGTCGGTCATCGAGATGCGACCCTTCTCCATATCGGAGAGCATGTTGAGTATGCCGCGCTGAATGCTTTCGCCGCCGCTGTCAATCGCGGTTTTGATGAACTCAGGATTGGTCGCGGCAAAATTCGACGGCGCTATGGCATCAATGTATTGCTGGATCAGAAACTGTTGGCGTTTTTGGGCACGGTCATCTTCCGCCGGCATGAACTCGCCAATACGCTTCAGATAGTCGGCGTTGATCAGATAGGATTGCCGGAAATAGTCGAAAATCGGACTTTCCGACCATGCCGGGTGGGAGAACCTCTTGTCGGAGACATCGGCTGCGACTACCGATTCCGGTTTTTGGTCAGGCTGCCGTGACAAGAAGGTTTGCCACAACTGGGCTTGACGTGCCGTCCATTCCTGCTGCAAGGCCGCCACCGGCTGGCTCAAGCCGGTTATTGGTTCGGACGGCGAGGCTGTTTGCGAAGAAAATGGCAGCACAGCGGCTTGACTGGCCTTGAGCAATTGCTGCAACACGGCAATGGGGTCAGGGGTGGCGGACATCCTGAGTTTCTCCAAGTCAAGAAAATGGGCGCCGAAGGTTGCTGGCTGCCGAATTTTGCAATGCAGCAAAGCAACTGTCAAGGAAGTTCTGGCGTTGTCGATTCGATCAAAACTCCAGTTTGATTCCCCAAACCATGTTCATTTGCAACGGCATCCCACGCTGCATGGGATGCCGGAGATCAAGCGATCGCGAAGTGATCAACGATGCGGTGTGCGATGGCGATGGATGCAATCCCCAGCACAATCAGCACGACCTGCTGGATTGTGGCCGATATTTCGGGGCGTTTATGCAATCCGGGAATCAGATCCGCAACCGCGACGTAGATCATGCTGGCTGCGGCCAGGGCCAGCATGACCGGCACCAGACCCTGCGCTGCGGAGAGCGCATAGAACGCCAGCAAGCCGCCGACCAGGGTGGCAAAGCTGGAGAGCAGGTTGTAGGCAAATGCCCTGCTCCGCGTGTAGCCCGAATGCAGCAGGATCAGGAAGTCGCCGACTTCCTGCGGAATTTCGTGGGCAATGATGGCCAGCGCGGTAATCGCGCCCAGTCGGATATCTTCCATGAACGCGGCCGCAATCAACACGCCATCGACGAAGTTGTGAAAGGTGTCGCCGACCAGGATCATCAGTCCGCTGCGGCCGTGGTCATGGCCGCCATGATCCACCACGTGGACGTGACCTTCGCACTCTTCAACGTGACAATGACGCCAGAGCAGAAGTTTTTCAAGAACAAAGAACACCAGGATGCCGGCAAGAATGATGGCCGCTGTTGAGCTCGCATCACCGCTGGCGATGATCGCATGCGGCAATACCTCCAGAAACGCAGCACCCAACA
Organism: Sterolibacteriaceae bacterium; assembly: GCA_043738385.1. Lineage (GTDB taxonomy): Bacteria > Pseudomonadota > Gammaproteobacteria > Burkholderiales > Rhodocyclaceae > JANYCD01. The sequence continues at coordinate 4,773 of JAYUGL010000051.1, read as the reverse complement.
GCGCACCAATGGCATAGCTGATCAACATCGGCACCCATGCCGCACGTGCGGTGAAGGCGAACACTGCCGCCGCGACGACACTCAGCGCGCCGCCGGCCAGAGAAGTGAGAACAATCCAGTGAATGACAGACATGGGCGGCGGATTATACGCGCGGGTTCATGCGATCAAGCCAGATCAAGGTGGCCATACGCCCCGTTTGCTGATCGCGACGGTAGGAATAGAACCGCTCCGCCTCATTGAAGGTGCAAAAATTTCCGCCATATACCTTGGTGACCCCTGCGGCGGCAAGCCGCTGGCGCGCGAGCAGGTAAAGGTCGCACAGCCACTTGCCGGGTTTCAGTGCCACGAATGCCGATTCTGCGGCAGGGTCGTGTGCGACGAAGATGGATCGGACGTCTTCCCCTACTTCAAATGCCTGCGGGCCAATGGCCGGCCCCAGCCAGGTCAGCAGATGAGCGGCGTTAACGTCCATCCTGGCAATGGTGGCTTCGACGACACCGGCGACCAAGCCCCGCCACCCTGCGTGTGCGGCAGCGACGACGGTTCCTCTGTCGTCGCACAAGAGTATCGGCAAGCAGTCGGCGCTCAGAATTGCGCAGACGTGACGTTCATCGCAGCAGATTGATGCGTCCGCTTCGGCGCCGGGCAAGGCGCTCTCCGCGAATACGGCATGGCTGCCATGCACCTGATTTAGCCACAAAGGTTCGGCTGGAAGATTCGGTAGCAATGCATGTAGTTGCAAACGATTGGCGGCCACTGATTGCGCTTTGTCGCCGACGTGATCGGCGAGGTTGAAGCTGGAATAGGACCCGCTGCTAGTGCCGTCCACTCGCGTTGTTGTCAAGGCGTGCACCTGTGCAGGCGCCGGCCATTCTGGATAGACAAAGGCGTTCATCGCTATTGCGGCGCAAGCGCATCGAGCAGGCGGGAAAAGTCGCACGGCAATGGACTTTCCCATTGGAGTTCTTCCCGCGTTGCTGGATGGATCAGGCCCAGTCGCCAAGCGTGAAGCGCCTGACGTGGAAACGCATCGAGCAGCCCGCTGCTGCTTTTGCGCTTGCCGTAAGTCGCATCGCCCACCAGTGGATGCTTGATCGAAGCCATGTGCACACGAATTTGATGGGTGCGACCGGTGTCAAGCCGGCATTCGATCAAGGTCGACTTTTCAAATCGTTGTTGCACCGAATACCAGGTCCTGGCTTCACGCCCATGCGGATTCACCGCCATGCGCGTGCGCTGCACCGGGTGACGGCCAATCGGCGCTTCCACCACGCCATCCCGCGCGACAACACCGTGAACCAAGGCGAGATAGTGACGTTTGACGGTGCGCGCCTGCAGTTGGCGGACGAGATCGGTTTGCGCTTCCAATGTCTTGGCGACGACCAACAGCCCGCCGGTGTCTTTATCGAGGCGATGCACGATACCGGCGCGCGGCAATCCTTTCAGGTCGGGTGCATGGTGCAGCAAGGCGTTCAGCAGGGTTCCCGAGCGATTGCCGTTACCGGGGTGGACGACCAGCCCGGCCGGTTTGTCGATGATGATCAGATCGTTGTCTTCAAACACGATGGGAAGCGCGATGGCTTCGGCGGCATCCGCCGTCGCCGAGTTGTCCAGTGTGGTATCGAGTTCTACGGTTTCGCCGCCCCATGCCTTATGACGCAGATCAATAGATTTTCCATTGATCTTGACCTTGCCTTCCTTGATCCAGACTTGCAGCCGACTGCGCGAAATTTCGGGAAACAGGCGGGCGAGAATCAGGTCGAGGCGCAGCCCGGCGAGGGTTTCCGGTATCAGGGCGCGGCGGGGAGGCGAAGCCGATGGGCTATAATTTGCGGCGTTCGTTTCCCGGGTCTCCATCATGCGTAGTTTAGCGGTAATTGTTGTGCTGCTCTCCCTTCTTGCCGGCTGCGGCGGTGTGTCCAAGGATAAGGATGAAACTGCGGGGTGGTCGGCCAGCCAGCTTTACACCGAAGCACGGACTGCGATGTCTGGCAGCTTTTATGAAAAAGCCATCAAGTATTTCGAGAAGCTGGAGTCGCGCTATCCCTACGGGCGCTATGCGCAGCAGGCTCAACTGGAAGTGGCTTACGCCTACTACAAGCAAAATGACCCTGCTTCAACCATTGGCGCCTGTGACCGTTTCATTCGTTTGCACCCGAACCATCCCAATGTCGACTACGCCTACTATCTGAAAGGCCTGGCCAATTTCAACGGCGATATCGGTTTATTCGACAAGGTCAGCAATCAGGACCAAACCGAGCGCGATCCAAAGGCCGCGCGCGACTCATTTCTCGCATTCAAGGAATTGACCAGCAAGTTTCCCGAAAGCAAATACACGCCGGATGCCGCGGCGCGGATGGCTTACCTCATCAATGCGCTGGCGGCGCATGAAGTGAACGTCGCGAAGTACTATCTGCGCCGCGGAGCTTATATCGCGGCCGTCAATCGAGCGCAGGAAACCTTGCGTGTTTATCGCGATGCACCGGCAAATGAAGAAGGCCTGTTCGTCCTGATCAAGGCCTACGACGCCATGGGCATGAAGGACTTGCGCGACGACAGCGAACGGGTGATGCGCAAAAACTTTCCCAAGAGCGTGTATTACGAGCGTGGGCTGGACCGTCCCGAGCCGTGGTGGAAACTTTGGTGAGCTGAATATCAGATGTCGTAGGATTCACCGTCTTCGCGACTCGCGGCGACGATTGCTTCAGGCGAAAGCTGGGGCGAAAACAATTCGAGAAACGCCAGAACAAAGCGTCGGGGCTGCATGCCTTTACGCAAAGCTACACGCGTGACGTTGGCGCCGAACAGATGCTTGGCGGCAATGCCAGTCAGACCCACATCGCGTTGCGGGTCGAAGGCACGTTCCGCGATAATTCCGACGCCAAGGCCAAGGCTGACGTAGGTCTTGATGACGTCCGAATCCACCGCAGTCAGTACCAGATTGGGCGTGATCTCGGCCCGTCGGAACGCGTCATCAATCCGCGAGCGACCTGAGTATGCGGGGTCATAGGTGATCAGTGGATACTCAGCCAAAGACTTGAGCGTCAGATGTTTTGACGCGAGCAATGGATGGCCGGTGGGGGTGATGACCAGATGGCTCCATGAGTAGGCTGGTAGCGATATCAAGCCCGCCGCGCCGGCAAGGGATTCCGTCGCAATCCCGATTTCAGCTTCACCCCGCTGCACCGCTTCGGCCACGCTCGCCGGATGACCTTCCCTGATCGACAGCCGAACCTGGGGAAAGCGACGAATGAACTCGGCAACCACCTGGGGCAGCACGTAGCGCGCCTGGGTGTGGGTCGTAACCACGGTCAAGGTTCCGGACGATTCGTCGTGGGCTTCTTCACCGACACGCTTGAAATTGTCTGCCTCCAACAACACCCGCCTGGCGGAACGGACAAGGATGGTTCCCGCCGGGGTCAGGCCGATGAAGCGTTTCCCGGCGCGTTCGAAAACGGTGACCCCCAGCTCTTCTTCAAGCAGCCGTAGTTGCTTGCTGACCCCAGGCTGAGACGTAAACAGTCGTTGGGCGGCGATGGTAACGTTGAGATCGCTATCGACGACTTCGACGAGAAAGCGAAGTTGCTGGAGCTTCATGGTCCCATCTTAGCTGATCGTCGCGAAGGCGATCAGCTTCCGGCTCAGCGATCCTTGGCTTCGAATGCTTGGCTGTTGATCTCGACCGGATAGCGCTTGCGCAGGACTGCCAGCCATGCGGCGAATTCCTCGCCCTGGATGATGCGTGCATATTGCGGGCGCAACGCTTGGGCGCGCGGATCATCCCCGCCACTGAAAGGTTTCACCTGGCTGATTCTGTACACGGTATAGCCGCCCGCCGTTGCCGGGACGCCTGCATAAGCCGGCAATTTGGCGGTTCCCGCCTGAAACACGGCTTTGGCCGCCTCCGCGGGAAATCCTTGTGCACCCACGCGGGGGACACTGCGAGCGGGTCCCCAAGTCAATCCTGCCGCGTCGCCTTTCACCAGGCGCGCCAATTTGTTCTCGCCGTCCTTGCGGCTTAACTTGCCCGCCTCTTCAAGCGCCAGCTTTTTCTCGATATCCGCCCGGACCTCTTCGAACGGTCGCACGCTGGCAGGTCGATACTCAAGAACGTGGGCCGACACAAGCGTCTTCGGCGCGACTTCCACCGCCTCGGTATTGCGCTTGTTCTTGATCGCATCGTCGGAGAACAGCGCGGACAGTAGTTTGGGATTGTTGAGGGGATTCTTGCCAGGACTGCCTTTGATGACCCAGTCGCTTTGCTCGATCTTCAATTTGAATTTGTCCGCGGCCGGTTTCAGGCTGTCTGGCTGCTCATAGACCGTGTTGCTGAAGCTCTCGGCCAATTCCGCGTATTTCTTGGCTGCGGCCTGACTGCGCAATTCGTGCGTGATGTCGGCGCGAACGTCGTCCAGCGACTTGACTTTCTCGGGCTGAATGCCGGTCAGCTTGATGATGTGAAAACCGAAATCTGAACGGACGATGCCGCTGAGTTCGCCCTCTTTCAGAGAAAACGCCACGTCCTCAAAAGATTTGACCATCGCCCCGCGACCAAACCAGTCCAGATCGCCGCCTTTAGATGCGGAACCCGGATCCTGAGAATATTGCTTGGCCAAGGCGGCGAATGCGGCGGGTTTCGCTTGCACTTGCGCCAGCACTTCTTCGGCCTTCTTTTTTGCGGCGGCAATATCCGCTGCGGGCGCATCCTTCGACGTGGAGATCAAAATATGGCTGGCATGGCGCTGCTCCGCCTGCCGGTACTGATCCTGATG
>JAYUGL010000050.1:0-6857 GCA_043738385.1 Sterolibacteriaceae bacterium | reverse complement strand
GAACAGCCCCGCCACATAGTTCCTCGCCCGATTCTTCTTGGCCTTCTTTTCCAGCTTCATCGTCTTCCCCGCCATCGCTCGCTTCAATTGCCATTCAACGTGCTGCCTGCCTTGACCGTGGACCAATTTATTGGGTTTTTTTGCAATTTTTAGAGATGCCCTTATGGCACTGTTGAACAGTAAATAGAATTACTCTCTCGAACAGCGCATTTTGGTGGTGGACCTGCCGGGCAGGGATTTCTGCAGGAAAGGCGAGGGTTTTGATGTAGATCGAGGGCTGACGATAGGTGCGATACCGGCCCCAGATGGTTGAAAAGCCTATCCGTTAGGGTACAGCGTGATTCGCATCCGCTATCTGGCGACGCTCTTCGGCGGCGCAATGGCCGGTGTCAGCGGCGCGTTCCTGTCCGTGTTCTATACGCCGCTGTGGGTCGAGGGCATGATCGCGGGCCGCGGCTGGATTGCGCTGGCGCTCGTAGTCTTCGCGACCTGGCGGCCCCTGCGGGTGCTGGTAGGCGCGTACCTGTTTGGCGGCGTGATGATTGCGCAATTGTTCGTGCAGGGCTCCGGCGTGCAGCTTGACGTGCCGGCCCAGTTCCTGTCGTCGCTCCCGTACTGGGCGACCATCATCGTGCTGGTCATCATCTCCCGCGACATCAATAAGATCCGGCTCAATTCGCCGGTATCGCTGGGACAACCGTATCGGCCGGACGCCTGAGGTAAAAACCGGTTTTGCCCTTGAAATTCGGGCACCCATGCGTGCTCAATACAAATCCCCGATTGGGCACGTTCTCGCCCGGCGCGTTAAGCAGCCTTCGCTTGCCGGCGAGGATAGTGCCGCGCGGCGACTGCGCGCAGTGTAGCAAGCATCGCGCGGGCGCCCGGGGACAGTTCCACATCGCGACGCGTGATGATGCCGGCTTCCCCGAGGCGCAGATCAAGCTTGATCGGCAACTTTTTCAGGATGCCCGATTCGCAATAGGGGCGCACTACCTCGGAGGGCAGCGCGGATACCATTTCGCTCAATTGCAGCAAGCTAATGATAATGGGCAGCGACGCCGTCTCGACGACTTGTTTCGGCAGCCCCAGCCGCTGCTCGAGGAAAAGGACGCTCAGCCGGTCCCGGAGGACATTGCCGCGTGGCGGCAGTACCCAGGTTTGCCCGACGAGGTCGTTCAGACGGAGCGCTCGCTTGCGCATCAGCGGATGATCGGCACGCGCATACATCGCGTGGGGCTCTTCGCCGAACGGTTCGAAGTTGAGCTCGGCCAAGCCATCCGGATGGTAGATACGAGCAACGACGATCTCGAGCTTTCCGGCAAGCAGCTGGCGCACCAGCACTTCACTGAAATCCACCTCGATGTTGACCAAGATGCGCGGACTTCTGGCCTTCAATTCGGCGACGGCCATTGGCACCAGGCTGGTCGCCGACGTCACAACCGTGCCGATCGACGCATGGCCGGTGACGCCCGATTTAAGATTGGCGATTTCCACTTGGGCCTCTTGCAGTTCCATCAGGGCATTGCGCGCATGCCGTACCAGTACCTCCCCATACCACGTCGGTTCGACACCGCGCGCATGGCGCACGAATAGCGCTACACCCAAGGTGTCTTCGAGTTCCGCCAACATTTTCGACGCCGCCGGTTGCGTCATATTGGCGGCTTCGGCGGCGCGCAATATCGAGCGCCTGTCGACTAGATGCAACAGCAGCGTCAGTTGCCGGGTTTTCAGACGCGATGACAGCCGCGCGTCGATCACAGGGTTCGGCATGGCAGCCTCCAGTGTCGAAAAAAATAGTATAACAAAACGATATAGGACGATCCGAATATTTCATTTGTAATGCATATGAGTCAGATGTAATCTTCACTCTGGACCTCCTAAAAACATGCGCTGAAGCGCTAGGGTCGGGGGTTGGCTGAAGTGCGGCGCGGGCTGCCACCCACTACACCGGGATCGGCCTCCAATTTACCCATATCAAATGACCGCCGGTTGTAGGGACGCAGTGCCACGTCATGCGGCACCCGGGAGCAGGCGGCGGACGACGGCTTGCCGATATTTTGGAGAGTAACCAGATGACAACGGAAACCTTGGAACGGCTTACGACTTCCCGCGGACCCTCGCCCGCGACAGCAAATGCCGCAGCAGAAGACATCTCCGCCGACGAATTTCGCACGCGTGCGACAAAAGTGCGGGCTGCGATCGACAAAGCCGGGCTGGTCGGCCTGGTCGCGTTCGGCGACTGCTGGCGCGGCGCCAATGTCAGCTATTTCACCGAATTCCGTCCGCTCGATGGGGTCTCCGACATTGCCAACGCCGTGCTGCTGCTCGGCGTCGATGAGGAGCCGATACTGTTTGTCTCCGAGCAGTGCCTGATGTATGCCTCTAGCTGCACCACGTTCCCTGTGGTCAGTTTCCGGGAATTGGGAGACCGGCTGCGCAAGTTTGCAGGCGCGCACCACGGGGGAACGGTCGGCCTCGCAGGACAAGCCTATATACCCGCCAGCGTACTCGATCGCATCAAGGATGGGCTCGGCGACCTCCGTCTGGCGCCGACGCCGGTGCTGGCAGAAATCAAGGCTATCAAGAGTGACGCCGAAGTGCGCCTCATGCGCCGTGCGGCGGCGTTGACCGACTCGGCCATGGCCGCAATCCGGGACACGCTGGCCGACGGCAAGCCGCATTCGGAACGCGAACTAGCGTGGCTGGCCGACCGGGCGATGCTCGCGGGCGGGGCCGACCGGACAGCTTTCGACTCGATGGTGCAGGCAGGCCCGCGCTCTGCATACAATCTCGCCCGGCCGACTGACCGGATCCTGCAATCCGGCGATCTCGTCATGACCGACATCGGGGCCCGGTATCGCGGGTATGTTGCCGACGGAGGGCGAGGTTTTACCTACGGCCCCGCGTCGCCGGAGAAGATGGCCATCGTTGCCGCTGCCGCCCGCGCGGTCGAAGCGGGGCTCGCGGCCGCACGACCCGGCATCGCGGCGACTGAACTCAACACCGTGATTCAGCAGGCGCTGGTCAAATCCGGCTACGAAAAATTTTCCAGCGAGGCACGCGGCCACGGAACGGGGCACGGCACCGGGATGGATCCTGAAGAAGAGGCGCCGTGGATCGGGCCGGGCAATACGACGATCCTCCAGGAAAATATGGTATTTACGCTGAAGTCGACGATCACCGTGCCCAATGTCGGCGGTCTGCGTACCGAGCGGATCGTTCGCCTGACGGCGGGCGGCGTGGAAACCCTAGATCAGTTCCCGATGGAGTTGCACTGGTAAAACTCGATCAACGGCTCTTGCACTGCCACCCCAAATCAGCAACCGCACTTGTCCAAGGAGATTCTCATGCACATGAATTCTTTTGTTTCCAAAGTGGCGTCATTCGCCATCGGGGCGTTGTTTGCCGCCAGCACGACGGCGATCGCCCAGACCATCAAATGGGATATGACCGAGGCATTTCCGCCGACTTCGATTTCCGGCATCGCGGCGGGCGACTTCGCGCGACTGGTCAAGGAAAAATCAGGCGGAAAGATCGAAATCACTGTCCACTTCAGCGGGTCGCTGGGCCTGGGAGAGCGGGATATTTTGACCGCGGTGGAACAGGGCGTCGTGCCACTCTCCTCCACCATCCTGGACAAGATCCTGTCTACGATGCCGTTGGCGAGCGTGCAGTTCATCCCGTTCATGGCCGGCAACCTGAAGGACGGCAGAGCCATTTGGGCTGCGCAGCGTCCCTTTGCCGAGGCCCACCTCGCGAAGCTCAACCAGGTTCTGCTGTTTGAGACCTTCCAGACGCCGGTTGGCATGTGGTCGAAGAAGCCTGTCCAGGACCTGGCGACACTCAAAACGCTGAAGCTGCGGACCAACAATCCGAACACGACCAAAACATTCCAGAATGCGGGCGCCTCACCCACATTCATGGCCTGGGGCGATGTGCCACCGGCCCTGAGCACGGGTGTGATCGATTCAGTGATCACCACCTGCGAAAGCGGCCTCTCGGCCCGGTTTTACGAGCAGATGAAAAACTACACCAGGCTCGACCTCGAGATCGGCGTCTTTCTGATCCATATTCACAAGCCGACGCTCGACAAATTGTCGCCTGATCTCAAGCGCGCCGTTTTTGACGCATCTGCGGAAGCCAGTAAGCGCGCCCTGGATCGCACCATCGCTCGCCTCGACGAGAATTCGAAGGCGATGAAGGCCAACGGCGTGACCGTCTGGGACACAATTCCGGCCGAGTTCCGGAGCCAGCTCCAAAAGGCTGGCAGCCCCTTGATGGACGACTGGAAGAAAAAGGTCGGACCCGACGTCGCGGAGAAGGTACTCACTTCGTTCGAGCAGGAGAAAAAGAAGGTCTACTGACGCGATTCTCCCCCGCAACCGGCTTCGACCACAATCTCATGCTCGCGCGACTTGCCGAATGGATTGCCAGGGCCTCCTCGGCGGTGGCGGGCATCATCCTGATCTCGATGACCGCTTATACGATCATCGAGATCGCGCGTCGAACCGTGTTCGGTACCTCGTCCAACGTCCTCACCGAATTCGTCGGTTATGGCCTGGCCGCCATGACAATGCTCGCAGCCAGCCAGACGATGCGCGATGGCGGTCTCATCCGCGTCAACATTCTGCTTCAGTTCGCGTCGCCCCGTGTCCGTCAGGTGCTCGATGTTTTCTGCTTGTCGTGCGGCATGTTCGTGCTTGGCCTGGCCGCCTATTACGTCTGGCTTGACATGCAGCGAAGCTTCACGCGAGGCTACGAGACCGACAGCCTCATCCCGCTGCCGCTGTGGCTGCCGCCGCTCGGACTATTCATCGGCATGGTGGCGTTTCTTCTGAACATGATCGCCTTGCTCGTCCTGGTGCTCACCAAAAAATTGGTGCTCGCCGACGAATCGCCGGACGAGATCTGAGGTCACGCAATGGATAGCCCGCTGATCACGTCAATCATCATCATCGTCGGCCTACTCGGATTGCTGGCCGCCGGCGTCTGGATTTTTGCCGCGATGCTGGTTGTCAGCATCGTCGGACTGTACGTTCTCAACGACTACTCATTCGTCCGCATCGGCTCGATGCTGACATCGGTGCAATGGAAGACGATGACCAGTTTCGAACTGGCGGCGCTGCCGCTCTTCGTCTGGATGGGCGAAATCCTGTTTCGAACGCGGCTCTCCGAGCAGATCTTCCGCGGCCTCGCACCCTGGGTTAACTGGCTGCCGGGCAGGCTCCTGCACGTAGTGATATTGGCTTGCGGGGTATTCGGATCCGTTTCCGGCTCATCGACCGCCACCTGTGCCACGATCTCCAAGATCGCGCTGCCGGAATTAAAGCGCCGCGGCTATGACGAAGGGATCACGATCGGGGCGCTGTGCTCCGGCGGCACGCTCGGCATCCTGATTCCACCATCCATCATCATGGTGCTGTACGCTGTCGCGGCCGAGGTCTCTCTGGTCAAGCTGTTCATCGCGGGTTTCCTGCCGGGTTTCCTGATGATGGCGCTATTCTCCGGGTACATCGTGGTCTGGGCGCTGTTGAACCCGGACAAATCGCCTAAGGGCGAAGACACCATGACGCTGCGCCAGAGATTCTCGCTGCTCATTGAACTCGGACCAATGACGGCGCTGCTGGTCTTCGTATTCGGCGCCTTGTTCGCGGGCTGGATCACGGCGACTGAGTGCGCGGCGTGGGGTGTGCTCGGCGCCCTTCTGATCGGCCTGCATTCGCGCACGCTGAACTGGCGTTCGTTCTGGGACAGCATCAACTCCACGCTGCGCACCAGTTGCATGATCGCGATTCTGATTGCTGCCGCCGGGTTTATGTCGTCGTTCATGGCCATCGCCGGCATCCCCAAAGCCGTCGCCAGCTCCATTGCCGCCATGGAACTCAGTCCGTTTGCGCTGATCGCGCTTCTTACGTTCGTCTATATCCTGCTCGGCATCTTCCTCGATGGCGTCTCGATGATCCTGCTCACCTTGCCGGTGGTGCTGCCAATGGTGACCGGCGCAGGTTTCGATCCGCTTTGGTTCGGCATCTTCCTGATCATCGTGATCGAAATGGCGGAGCTGTCGCCGCCGGTCGGGTTCAATCTGTTCGTGCTTCAGAACATGACCGGCAAGGATGTGTTCACCATCGGGTGGATGTCGCTGCCGTTTTTCCTCATGATGGTCGTGACCACGGCCATGATCACCTTCTGGCCGCAGATCGTGATGGTGTTGCCTGACTTGTATTCGCGCTGACCTTGCGTCGGGGCTGCACCCGCACTGCCTGGGACCACGGGTAAAGAGGTCAGATGCCGCGCGTCTTGGGCCACGCCTCGAATGCGGCGCGCGTTTCGGCTGAGCGGCTACAGCCGTGCCCAGATCACGCGGCTGGTCTCGCGCTGGGACGGTGGTAAGCGACTCGTCAAGAACTACCGCGCACCCTGTCGGCTGCGGCTTGCTCCTTGTACGAGCGCGTCGGTTAGCCTGAAGTTCCCCCCAGAGAAGATCAAGTTTCGTGTTTCCCAACAAGCACTTGGCGTGATTTTTGGGTTCCAGTTTCTGTCTACAAAGTGATCGCCTCGATCAAACCGAGAGCGCGTAGTTGGGCCGGATTCGGGATTGTGCAACTTCTTTTCTGTAAATTGGCTGGAGGCTGTTCCATCGAATTAAATAGGTTGGGGCAGATCAGTGTTTCATGTTGAGGTAGATTTTGCCTTCGAGCCAGTCCTCGTCGGTCTCGGCGAGCAGCGCCGAAACCAGCCGCAAGCAGGACGGCGCGTTGGGGAAGATAGAAGCGACGCGCGTGCGGCGTTTGATTTCCCGGTTGATGCGTTCGAGGCCGTTGGTGGTGCGCATGCGCACTCTGTGAGCCGGTGGG
>JAYUGL010000049.1:0-6866 GCA_043738385.1 Sterolibacteriaceae bacterium | reverse complement strand
GCGCAGCCTTTGCCAGCGAGCAGCATCCGTCCTGCCTTCAATCGCTTCTTTGTTGCTTCGCTCAATCGCCTTTGTGCCATGCCACCATTCTCCATCATTGCTCTTGGAGATATAACGCATCAGAGATTCAATGGTTGTCATGTTTTACGGAAATATCAATAATAAGGTGCGATAGCCTCCCGCTTCCAGGTCATTAGTTGATCTATGTCAATATATATGTTGATCAATTCGCTTTATGCAAGCATCGCCGCTGCTAGCGGAGTGATGGGCGCATATACGCTCGCGACATCGCCAATACCTTAGTGATCGTGGCCGTGGCCGTGGCCATGGCCGTGGCCGTTGCCGTTGCCGTTGCCGTTGCCATGGTCGTCACTGTGGTGGTCGTTCCCATGCTCTTCATGATGGTCACCGCCGCGCTCGTCACGACCGTCATCCCGGTGTTCACGATGCTGTTCCCGATAACGTGGAACGTATTCGCGGTTGTACCAGTTGTTCTGGACAAAATAGACGCGCTCGCCGCAGGCGTTATATTCGCCGCAATGCTTGTTCCAATGTTTGGCGTGGCCTGGCGGTACGCGTAGATAGATCGGCGGGCGCTCATCGTAACTTCGCTCGATTATCACCGGCTGGCGATAAATCACCAGGGGTGGCGGATAGTCGCCGATGTCGAGTTGACCATAAAAGCCGGGTTGGCCGATGCTGATCGATACGCCAACATCGGCAGCGAGTGCCGGGGCGGTCGTGGTGCCAGCGCTGGCGGCGGCGACCGCCGCTGCGATCAGAAAGCGTTTCATGTTGAAACTCCTGTTGTGGTGATGCTTGATTCACGACGCAAATGCAAAAGGCCGACCTGGATTCTGCTCGAATCGAAGTCGGCCCATGCAGGCATACGCTGTGCGATAGCTTGATCTGAATCTGCCGACCTCTGTTCCTTAGTCGTCCTTCTTGACTTGAATAGTGCTCTTGACCGAAGTGACACCTTCGACTGCGCGCGCGATTGAAACAGCCTTGTCGGCGGCTTCCTGCGTTCTGGCAGTGCCGCTCAGATAGACCTCGCCTTTGCTGTCGGTATCAACCTTGATATGGACCAGGCTGCTCATCTTTTCGTCGGCCAGCATGGCCTTGACCTTGGTGGTGATGACCGAGTCCTTGACGAAAGTCATCGGATGGGTGCGATCCGCGTCACGATCTTCCGCATGGGCCGCAACGGGGGCCAGCAAGGTAGCGAGTACGAAACAGGTTGCTGCAACGGTGGTTTTCATGGTGTGTCCTTTTCATGGAGAGGTGATGGAGGCCCATGATCTGACTATTGTTGGAAGAACACCGTTCGCTGGCGCACATAGCCAAAAACCAATCCGGTTGCGCGAACGAACACAAGCTAAAAGTCCTGCGTGCGGTAGCGCACAGAACAAATTGGACTATCAATGCAACATGCGTCCTCAAGGCGCTAAAGACGGAGCCATTTTTTTGAGCGCCGATTCTCAATCCACTTTTATTAAGGGAGTTCATCATGATCAAAAGCATAATCGCGTCCTTGCTCACCGTGCTGATGTTGATTGGCGCCGCCGCAACGGTTTCCGGCTGCAACACGGTGGAGGGTGCAGGCAAGGACATTCAGCAGGGCGGCGCGGCCATCAAAGATGAGGCGAATGAGCACAAGTAGTCGGTAGGTCGGAATGCGACTGGACAACTCGTTCTTTCGCCACAGGTTGTTATTCACAATCTGCCTGGATAGAAAACCCATTAAAGGACCAAAGAAATGACTAATATTCGACGCACTTTCCGAAATTTTGTTGCAATGGTTGTCGCCACACTTTCGCTGGGCGCACTCAACAGTGTAAATGCGGCCACCGCGGAAGACCTGAACAAAGACGCTGCTCAGGCTTTGCAAACTTTGTACAAAACCAGTCCAATCGCTGCTGATATTTCGAAGAAGGCCAAGGCGGTGCTGGTATTCCCCAAGATCATCAAGGCCGGCCTCGTATTCGGCGGCAGCTACGGGGAAGGCGTTCTCACCAAGGGTTCGAATGCTCCGGATTACTTCAATTCCGTCTCGGCGTCCTGGGGTTTGCAGGCTGGCGCAGAGTCATTCGGTTATGTCGTGTTCCTCATGAGCGACAAGGCGGTGAAGTATCTCGACAAGTCGAAGGGCTGGGAAATCGGTGTCGGCCCTACGGTGGTAGTGGTGAATGAAGGCATCGCCAAGAATCTGTCCTCGACCACGTTGAAGAATGACGCTTACGCCTTCGTGTTCGACCAGCAGGGACTCATGGCCAGCCTCAGCATCGAAGGCACCAAGATCTCCCACATCAAACGTTAAGCGAGGTTCCAGCATGAGCACGGCAGCATGGGGTGGCTTGGCTTTGGTGGTCATCCTCGTGCTGTATGTGCTCAGCATGCGGCTTTTTTTCCGCGAGGGCCGCGCGCTGGAGAAACAGATCGACTACAGCAAAATTCGTCCGCCGCAAGATGACGACGACGCGGAATAGTTGATGATTAAATTGGCTTCCGGCCACGTTTTGAGTTGTTGAAGCAATGACAAAGGAGATACCAATGAAGAAAACCAGTCAAAAGATTGCTGCGGGTTTGGTGACGGCCGTGATGATTGCGACGCTGTCCGCTTGTAAAAAACCAGAAGGCCCGGCGGAACATGCCGGGAAAGAGATCGATAAAGCTGTCGATAATGCGGGGCAGCAGATTGAAAAAGCCGGTGAGAAGATTCAGGACACGGCAAAGGGCGACAAGAAGTAATCGCTTTTTTGACGCTCACATAGCTGAGGCCGGCTACGCGCCTGTGTAACGTGACCATTGCTTACGGGCGAGGGCCGGTAGAATCCTGGTGCGTGTCATGCCAGTCTGCGAGCGTCAAGTGGAGTCTGATTTCGTGGTTGTCAGGCGAGGGGCGTAGCGAAAACCCCACTTGTCGGGCCAGTTTCAGCATGCGCGTGTTTTCCGCCAGGGTTTCGCCCACCAGTTCCTGAAGGCCACGGCTCTGGCAGTAGCGGATGATCTTGCGCAACAGCAGGGCGCCGAGTCCCTTGTTCTTGTGGTCGGAGCGGACGATGATGGCGAACTCGGCTTGCCTGTTGTCCGGATCCGCAACGGCTCTGGCCACCCCCAGGGTCTGTTCGCAATCACCGCCGCCGCATGCGACGAATGCCATTTCGCGGTCGTAGTCGATCTGCGTCATACGTGCCAGTTGCGTGTGGTCCGGCCGCCGCACCATGCCGAAAAAGCGGAAGTAGATATCCTCCGAAGTCAGCGCCTTGAAGAACTCGCTGTGTCGCGGCTCGTCCTCGGGACGGATCGGGCGCAACAATATCTGCTTGCCATCCCAGTCGACCCGCTCTTCCAACGCCTTCGGATAGGGCCGGATCGCCAGTTGCGTACGCACCGGCTTTGGCGCCACCTTGATGCGCGCATCCAGCGCCAGCACCCCCTCGGCGTCGGCAAGCAGGGGATTGATGTCGAGTTCAACGGTTTCCTCAATGTCGCACACCAGTTGCGACACCTGCACCAGCGCACGTTGAATCGCGGCGTGGTCGGCGGGCGCGTGGTCGCGATAGCCCTCAAGTATTTTTGAAATCCGGGTGCGGGATATCAAGTCTCTCGCCAGATTCGTGTTCAGCGGCGGCAGGCCGATGGCATGATCGCCGATGACTTCGACCGCGGTGCCGCCTTCGCCAAACAAAATCACCGGGCCGAATACCGGGTCGGTACTTGCGCCCACGATCAGTTCCAATGCGCCACGCCGACGCGCCATGGCTTGCACGGTAAAGCCGCTCAACCTTGCCTCCGGACGTAGCTTGCCGATGCGCTCCAGCATGGCTTGCGCGGCGCTTCTGACGCTGTCGGCAGTCTTCAGATTGAGCACCACGCCACCGAGGTCGGATTTGTGCGTGATGTCAGGCGAGAAAATCTTGATCGCGACCGGAAAGCCCAGATTTTGCGCCACCCGTGCCGCCTCTTCAACGTCGTTGGCGATGCGGGTCTCAACCACCGGTATGCCGTAGGCGGCGAGCACGGTCTTGGCTTCGGGTTCGGTCAGCATGTCGCGACTATCCGCGATGACCGCACGCACGATGGTGCGCACCGCTTCAACATCCGGTGTGAACTCCAATTGCACCGACGGCGGCGTTTCCATCAGCTGGCGTTGATTGTCTTGATAGTCGGTCACCTGTAGAAAGCCGCGCACCGCCTGCTCCGGCGTGTCGTAAGTGGGAATTCCGGCATTCCGAAAAATTCGCCGCGCCTCGACCACCGCATCGCCGCCCAACCAGCAGGAGAACACATTGCGCGGCGACTGCGGCACGACTTGCGCCATCGCCGCCGCGATCTCCTGGGTGGGGACAATGGCGGTCGGCGCGTGGAGAAATAGGATCGCGTCCGACTGCGGATCCTGTTGCAATATTTTCAGCGTTTCGACGTAGCGCTCCACCGATGCGTCGCCGATGATATCGACCGGATTGCCGTGCGACCAGGTCGGTGGCAGGATCCTGTCCAACTGCTTCAGCGTATCGTCGGACAGCGCAGCCAGCTTGCCGTGGCCGAGGGCCACCGCATCAGCGGCAAGGACGCCGGCACCGCCGCCGTTGGTCATGATGCAGATTCGGTTGCCGCTGACCGGGCGTGCCCGCGCCAGAGTTTCGGCGGCGTCGAAGAGGTCTTCGGTCGTGTACACGCGCAACATGCCGGCGCGACGAATCGCGGCATCGTAAACATCATCGGCCCCGGCCAGAGCACCGGTGTGGGAAGCCGCCGCCTTGGCGCCTTCGGGCGCGCGTCCGGCCTTGACCACGATCACCGGCTTGTTGCGCGCGGCGGCGCGGGCGGCGGACATGAACTTGCGCGCCGCGCGGATCGATTCGATGTACAGCAGGATGGCGCTGGTATTGGTGTCGCTGGCGAGATAGTCGAGCACGTCGCCGAAGTCGACGTCGGCGCTGTCGCCGAGAGAAACAAAGTGCGAAAAGCCGATGCCCCTGGACTTGGCCCAATCCAGTATCGCTGTCGTCAGCGCACCGGATTGCGAGACGAAGGCAAGCTTGCCGCTCAGTGCGCTGGTGTGGGCGAAGCTGGCATTGAGGCCGATGCCGGGCACGATCAGGCCGACGCAGTTGGGTCCGAGGATGCGCAGCAGATAGGGCCGCGCCGCATCGAGCATGGCGTCCTTGACGCGCTTTCCGCTGCTGCCGAAGGGTTGGGACAACCCTGCGCTCAACACGATGGCGGCTCGGGTGCCACGTTCGCCCAGCTCGGTGATCAGTCCGGGAACGGTCACCGGCGGGGTACAGATCAACGCGAGTTCGGGTGTTGTCGGCAGGCTCGCGACGTTTTTATAAATGGGAATATCGCCCAGTTTTTTATGTTTGGGATTGACCGCCATCACCGGGCCGGAAAAGCCGCCGTGGAGCAGGTTTTGCAAGGCTGTCGCGCCGACGCTGTGGGGCTTGCCGGATGCGCCAATCAGCGCAACGGATTTGGGCCGAAACAGAAATTCGAGGTTTCTGACAGTCATGGTCGGAGGTTAAGAGTGAAGCCGCACGTGGCTCACAATACGCCGAGGTTCAAGCAGCCGCCATCGTTAAATATGACCAACCACTGGCCTGCACTTTTCTGAACCGCCGTGACCTCAAGGCAAGAACGGCGGAGCCGCGATGGCCGCCGCCATCATTTCAAGCGTGTCCTCATAAAGCAGATATTTGTCGAACGCCTGCTCGGCGTCACGTGCCGAAAACTGAATGAATGCCCCCTGGAACATGGCGCCCACCGTGTCCGCCCGCTGCGCGAAGCGGCGCTCATCGAGAAAAGCAAGCCGCGCCCGCAGCAGGTCCATCGCTTCGTGCAGGGAGGGGTAGGACTGATCGCGGTAGTCGGCGGGGTGAAGCACCACGCCGCGCGGGCGAATATGATTCGTGTAGGATGAAATCAGTTTTATGTAGCCGATATTCCCCTCGTCGAGGAACATTCTTGCGTACGGCTCGAACAGGATGCGCAACAACGTTCGCACGTCACCGAGACGGCCCTGTGCCCTGGCCTCCTCCAACTTGACTTTGCGTAGTGGTTCAACCTGTTTTTCGCGGTACTCCAGAACCGCACGCAGCAAGGCGTATTTGTCGCCAAAGTGATACTGGACCGAACTGATGTTCCGTTGCCCGGCGGCCGAGCAAATGGCGCGCAAGGATGTGGCGTCAACGCCCGAGTCACCGAACAATTTCTCCGCGGCGAGAATCAATCCGAGGCGGGTCGCTTCGGAACCCCGTCCGCTTTCCCCATTTTGATTTTCATTCATGGCGTTGGATATTATGGATTAAGTCAGACATCTTAACGGTCATCCTCGAAACGGGTTTTTCAGCTTGACAAACACGGTAAATAATCTCATAGTTTGCTCACGATTAAGTCATGCGAATTAATAATTTACGCAAGTCGCAAATTGAAGGCAGGAGATGGCGTCGCTTATCGTCGCTCAGCGTTGGTCGACTCCACAGTCCGCAGTTAATTTTCAAGTGGTTATTTCAAAAAATCGAGGAGATTGAATATGGCATCAAATACATTCAGGCCGGGTTGTCTGATTGCTGTAGGCGTGATGGCGATGTTCGTGCAATCTTCACAGGCCGCTGTGACTGCCGAAGAGGCCAAGCAATTGGGAACTTCCCTGACCGAATTCGGCGCCGAGCAGGCCGGTAACGCCGACGGCTCCATTCCGGCCTATGCCGGAGGCCTCGAAAAGGTGGCAGGCTACGACCCCAAGACTTCCAATCAGTATGTCGATCCGTTCAAGGGTGAAAAGCCCCTGTATTCCGTCACTGCCGAGAACATGGCGCAATACGATGACTTGCTGGCGCCGGGCACCAAGGCTCTGATCA
>JAYUGL010000048.1:0-6906 GCA_043738385.1 Sterolibacteriaceae bacterium | reverse complement strand
GACGAGCCGACGCCGCAGCGGGCGGGCGAAATGACCATCCCTACCTGCGCCGTGGTGACAATGAGGGCGCTGGAGTGACTATTTCTTTGGCTTTGGTTTGTCCCTCGCTTGCGTCATGGCGGATGCGGCTATGCTTTTCTGTACCGGTGTTGATTTCGGGCTGGACAGGACTTTGCTTGCCTTGGAAGCAACAGCGGGACTGGTTTTTTCATTCTTTGCCACGGTACGACTCCTTAAAGATTGCTACGGGTTGGACTGCGGGAAAAAAAGGAACATCTAACGATTGAGTTCAGCGGCTGCCGAAGGCAGTCCGCTGCAACGATAGGTTAGGCATTCCTTCTACTTGCCTTGAAGCTAGCGTACCACTGGCCCGAAAATAGGAAGCGCCAGAAGTTGCAGAATTGCTCAGCGTATAGGCGCCGCAAGAAATCGCGCGCGCCAAGGAAGGGAGGCGGCTTGATAGCTTCGAGCGAATGAGCGAAGTTCTGCAGCACCAAGGAGACTACGATGCACAGGACTGCCGCAATAACCAGCCGAATGTCGACAACGGCGCCGGCAATGAGAAGGATATGTCCAACGACAAACAGCGGCACTGCGAAGAGGTGGATCACCAAACTCGCGGCGTTTTTGTGCACGGGCGGTGTCTCGCGCCAGGCCCAGGCTAGCAGAGCCGGAAACGCCATCGCGTTTCTGTCTTCGGATGGTTTCTGCGCCTCACTGGATTGGTCGGCCGAATTATTCATACGCGCTCCTTCTTTTCAACTCTGATAGTTGCGAGAATGCCTAACGACAAGCTAACCGGCGCGGAGCCGACAGGCGCAGCGTCCAGCGACCGGAGGGAGCGAGGTTGAGCGCCATGTTAGAACTGAAGCGCATAGTTAATGCTGTTTCACGGTGGCTGGATGTGAAGCTGGGGGTTTTGCCAGGGTGGGGGCCAACTGTTGTTGTATGCGGGATGGTTGCGCTACTACAACTTGGATTGGGGGTGTGGAAGGTGGCCATAAATACGGGCCTACTGCACCAATAGCCGAGATAACGGCAAAGACCATAAACCAGCGCTGAGTGATTGAGTTTTGTTTATTAAGTGAATCAATATGCCGCTGGAGTAGGACGTGATTGATCGTGATGCCGCGAATGATGTTTCGATGCTGAATCGTTGTATTGGGAACCGACTCTATGGACAAGGCCAACAGATGTTTTTGCAGTGTTTCGTTGTCGCAAGCGGAAAGCGTATTTTCGTCAAACGCTTTATGCGCTGCATCAAACCTTGTGTGGAAATCGTCCATAAGTTCTAACTAAAAGTAGGGAGCCGAAAAGACGGAAAGCTTTCCGTCAGTTGAGCCCCCCATAACGATCCGTCCATCGACAACTCCTTTGTCATCAATCATCTGGCCGAATTTAGTAGAGCCTAAAAACCGGCCACAATACCGGCGCGGTCCATGTCCCGCATCGGGACGCTTTCCAATTTGATGTTCGCCAGCATACCGATCCGGAATGACGGTGTCCATGGCACGGATCAAAATCCCCTTTGCGCCGCTGAGCGAGGAAGGTGAGACGGGAGAAGTCCGGCCGCGTTGTCCGAGCGCAGCGAGTTTAGCGGCCGGCCCGGCGAATCTTTCGCAGCGAGGGCACGCTCCTTTGCCTTCTTTCCTGACGTGCATCAGGAAAGAAGGTCGCCCGCCGGGGCGAGTCCCGGCAATCTTCACCCCACCAACCTGCGTTCAATTTCCTCCGCAGTCATCCCCACAACCACAACCCGCTTGCTCCGCGGACTCAACCCCGACACCAACGTCACCTGTCGCTTGGGCACATTCAGTGTGTCCGCCACATACTCCAGCAGACATTCATTCGCCTTGCCATCCACCGGCGGCGCCGCCAGCCGGATTTTCAGCGCGCCACCGTGCAGGCCAACCACCTCAGTCTTTTTCGCGCCCGGCTGCACGTACAACGACAGCACTACACCCTCGCCGGATAAGCGCAGCCATGAACTCACGTCAACAACATCATCGGCAACTGAAAGCGGGCGTTCTCCAGCAGCCGCAGCAGCACCTGAATCACCAGCAGCAAGGCAATGGGCGAAAGATCGACGCCGCCGATGGGTGGAATGATTTTCTGGAACGGACGCAGCAGCGGCTGGGTGACAGCGAACAACAGCGGCGCCATCGGTGCATGGGGGTTCACCCACGACAGGATGGCGCTGATGATGACCGCGGCCTCCACCAGATAGCAGGCGATCTTCAGCGTCTCCAGCAACGCGATGATGGCGAGCACGCCGATGGCGGCTCCGTTTGTCGGAATCCCCTGGGTGACGAGCATGCCGATGGCGAGGGAAAGCAGTTGCACCAGCCAGGCCAATACCAGGCTGGGCAGATCCAGCCCCCACGCGCTCGGAACGATGCGCCGCGCCGGCCGTACCGCCCAGTCGGTCATGGCGATGGTGAACTGACCCAGCGGATTGCGAAACGACACGCGCGCCCATTGCATGACGAAGCGGGCCAGCAAAGAAAAGCTCAGGAAGCTTGCAGCGGTCCCGATAATCATCATCAACAATTGAATCAGCATGCGTCTTTCCCTAGTTCGTCGCCAAGCGCGCGGCTGCGGTCGTTCGCCGCCTTGATGGCGCGGATGATGGCTTCCTTGACCTGGTCCTTCGCCATGCTGGCGAGTGCCGCTTCGGTCGTACCGCCCTTTGAGGTCACGCGCTGGCGCAGCACCGCGACGTCATCGGCGCTTTGGGCGGCAAGCCTGGCCGCGCCGAGCATGGTCTGGATGGCGAGCTGGTTAGCGGCGTCGGCGGGCAAGCCAAGTTCGAGACCGGCATCGCGCAGCGCCTCAATGAAGTGGAACACGTAGGCTGGGCCGCTGCCGGATAGCGCCGTGATGGCATCCATCTGCGCTTCGTCGGTGATCCACAGCGTCTGCCCGACGGCGCCGAGAATTTTTTCCGCTG
Source organism: Sterolibacteriaceae bacterium (assembly GCA_043738385.1). GTDB lineage: Bacteria > Pseudomonadota > Gammaproteobacteria > Burkholderiales > Rhodocyclaceae > JANYCD01. Next base: position 3,956 of record JAYUGL010000048.1, on the reverse strand, counting down.
CGGTGCGGCCTGCGCTGTCGACGCCAACGGCGGCGCACAGGCCGCTGATTCCGGCACCGATCAGGGCCGGCGTGTTGGGCATGACGCGCACCAGCCGCGCGTAACCACCGAGCCAGCGGCCGAGATCGGCGAGGCGCACGCCGGCGGCGATGCTGATCACCAGTTGCTGTTTGAGTTTGCCGGCCAGCGGCGCAACCGCTTCGCGCAGTTGCTGCGGTTTGACCGCCAGCACCAGCACGTCGCACTCAATCGCCGCCGCGTCGATGACCGCCGAGCAGCGAACACTAAAAGCCGCGCTGAGCTGCTCACGAGTGGCGGCGACCGGCTCCACCACCTGAATGCCGATGGCGGCAAAGCCCTGCTGGCGCAGGCCGCCGAGGATGGCGTTGGCCATGTTGCCGCCGCCGAGAAAAGTAATCTTCATTTGCGTTCACCAAATATTGCTGTGCCAACCCGCACCATTGTCGCCCCTTCGGCGACGGCGATTTCCAGATCGTGCGACATGCCCATCGACAGGGTATCAAGCTTGAGACCGGTCGCGTTGATCCGGTCGCGCAAATGTCGCAAGGCGGCGAAGCGTGAGCCCAACAATGCCGCGTCGTCGGTGGCTTCAGGGACTGCCATCAATCCGCGCAACTGCAAATGCGGCAACCGGCCGATGGCACTGGCCAGCGCCAGCGCCTCCTCCGGCGTACAGCCGCTCTTGCTCTGCTCGCCGCTCACATTCACCTGAATGCAGATCTGCAACGGCGGCAGCGCGGCCGGGCGTTGCGCGGAAAGACGTTCGGCGATCTTGATGCGATCGACGCTGTGTACCCAATAGAAATTTTCCGCCACTGCACGCGTCTTGTTGCTTTGCAGGGGGCCGATAAAATGCCACTCCGCTTTCAGGTCTTGCAGCGCCTGGATTTTCTCCAGCGCCTCCTGAATGTAGTTCTCGCCGAAAGCGCGCTGTCCGGCCGCGGCCGCGGCCCGAATTGCGGATGCCGGCCAGGTTTTGCTGACCGCCAGCAAGACCACGCTTTCCGGGCGTCGGCGAGCCGTTGCGCAGGCCACCGCGATGCGTTCGCCGACAGCTTGCAAGTTGGCCAAGATTGTTGTCATATAGCGGCTTTGAAGTATAGCGTAACACCTCAGGGAACCTCATGGACATTACCGAACTGCTTGCCTTTGTCGTCAAGCACAAAGCCTCCGATTTGCACCTTTCCTCCGGCCTGCCGCCGATGATTCGCGTCCATGGCGACATCCGCCGCATCAACCTGCCGGCGCTCGAGCACAAGGATGTGCACGGGATGATCTATGACATCATGAACGATGGCCAGCGCAAGCACTACGAAGAAAACCTCGATACCGACTTTTCCTTCGCCGTGCCTAATCTGGCCCGCTTCCGGGTCAATGCATTCGTCCAGAACCGTGGTGCCGGCGCGGTGTTTCGGACCATTCCTTCGAAAGTCATGAGCCTCGAAGACCTGAAAGCGCCGAAGATTTTTGCCGAGATCGCCCGCGCCCCGCGCGGCGTGGTGCTGGTGACCGGGCCCACCGGGTCGGGCAAATCCACCACGCTGGCGGCCATGGTGGATGACGTCAACGAAAACGACTATGGCCACATTCTGACCGTCGAAGACCCGATCGAATTCGTGCACGAATCCAAGAAGTGTCTGATCAACCAGCGCGAGGTCGGGCCGCACACGCTGTCGTTCCAGAACGCGCTGCGCTCGGCGCTGCGCGAAGATCCGGACGTGATTCTGGTCGGCGAAATGCGCGATCTGGAAACCATCCGCCTCGCGCTCTCCGCGGCGGAAACCGGCCACTTGGTGTTCGGCACGCTGCATACCTCGTCGGCGGCGAAGACGGTCGACCGTATCGTCGACGTGTTCCCCGCGGCAGAAAAGGAAATGGTACGAGCGATGCTGTCCGAATCGCTGCGCGCGGTGATTTCGCAGACGCTGCTCAAAACCAAGGATGGGTCCGGCCGCGTCGCGGCGCACGAGATCATGATCGGCACGCCGGCGATCCGCAACCTGATCCGCGAAAACAAGATTGCCCAGATGTATTCGGCGATCCAGACCGGCGGCCAGATCGGCATGCAGACCCTGGACCAGAATCTGACGGATCTGGTGCGCCGTAATGTCATCTCGAATGCCGAAGCCCGCAGCAAAGCGGCGAACAAGGACAACTTCCATGGCGTATAAAGCGCCCTGGAAGTTGTCCTGGCGGAAACTGAACGCCCGCCCATCCCAACCTCCCCCTCACGGGGGCGGAGGCGGGGTTTCGCGGAGCACCGCTCCGCGCCGCCGAAGCCGGCTGGCTGTGCAAAGCCAGCCGTGGACGGCGACTGAAGTAAGCCGCATGCGGCTAAGGATTTCGAAATTGCTTGGAGACTGACAAATGGAACGCGAAGAGGCACTAAAGTTCATGTACCAGTTGCTGGGCATGATGGTTCAAAAAAAAGGCTCCGATCTGTTCATCACCGCCGGCTTTCCGCCGGCGATCAAGATCGACAACAAGATGACGCCGGCCACCACGCAGCAATTGACGCAGCAACACACCGTCGAACTGGCGCGCGCCATCATGAACGACAAGCAGGCGGCGGAGTTCGAGGCGGCCAAGGAATGCAATTTCGCCATCTCGCCGGCTGGCATCGGCCGTTTTCGCGTCAATGCGTTTGTCCAGCAGGGCCGCACCGGCCTGGTGATGCGCACCATCAACACCACGATTCCGGATTTAGACGATCTCAAGCTGCCGCCCGTGCTCAAGGACGTGGCAATGACCAAGCGCGGACTGGTGTTGTTCGTTGGCGGCACCGGCTCCGGCAAGTCGACCTCGCTGGCGGCCATGATCGGTTATCGCAACCAGAACAGCTACGGGCACATCATCACCATCGAGGATCCGGTCGAATACGTGCATGAACACCGCAATTGCGTGATCACGCAGCGCGAGGTGGGCGTCGATACCGACTCATGGGAAACGGCGCTGAAAAACACCCTGCGTCAGGCACCGGACGTCATCCTGATCGGCGAAATCCGCGACCGCGAGGTGATGGAGCACGCCATCGCCTTCGCCGAGACCGGCCACTTGGCGATGGGCACGCTGCACGCCAACAATGCAAACCAGGCGCTGGATCGCATCATCAACTTCTTTCCGGAAGAACGCCGGGCGCAATTGCTGATGGACTTGTCGCTGAACCTGAAGGGCATCATTTCCCAGCGTTTGATTCCACTCAAGGAAGGCAAGGGGCGCGCGGCGGCAATCGAGATTCTGCTCAACTCACCGCTGATCTCCGACCTGATCGGCAAGGGCGACGTGCATACGATCAAGGAGATCATGAAAAAGTCGCGCGAACTGGGCATGCAGACTTTCGACCAGTCGCTGTTCGACCTGCACGAGGCAGGCAAGATCAGCTACGAAGACGCGCTGCGCTTCGCCGATTCGATGAACGAAGTACGCCTGATGATCAAGCTGCACGGCCAGGACTCGAAGGACAAGGATGTCAATGCGGGGATACAGCATCTGGATATTGTGTGAGGCGTTTGCCTCACACAATATCCAGAGCTGCGTAAGTCACTCGCCCACCCCCTAGCCCCCGCCCGGGCGGGGGTTTCTGGTTAGAGGGTCGCGATGCGGCCCTTTTGTTTGGGTGGCTGTTTCCGACCCAAAGCAGACGTGGCAGTTGCCCGAAAGCGGACACTAGTATCTAATCTTCTGCATATCGGTGCCGATCAAGGAGCAGCCGCAGAATCGACTTCAATTGGCGAGCAAAACCATAATTTGTTACCTTCACTGTCACTCAGCGCCCCGACATAGAACCCTTCATCCGGATAGGGCGTCACAGGGTGACTTATCGTTACCCCGCGAATTTTCAATTCCTTCTCCGTATCTGGAGCATGATCGGTTGCAAAAGTGATCCGTGGGTTGAGCTGATCACTTGGCCGCGCATACCAGCCATCTGCCACAGA
>JAYUGL010000047.1:0-2373 GCA_043738385.1 Sterolibacteriaceae bacterium | reverse complement strand
TGGTTGCCATCGCGCAGATCGGTGGACATCCAGATCGGCGGCGCGGTAAGCGTGCGGCTCGGCCACTGCCGATCGGCTATGGCTATCTGCGGAAACGGGCGGTACTTGGCGGCGGGTTGCTTCATCATGATGGCGGCTCCTCGGTGGCGCAGTGCGGGTAATGGCAAATTTCGATGAACGACATGGTAGCGGGAATCAGGCGGCATTTGCTTGCGTTTTATGGTCATAATCAGCTTTATATCGGCAGTTAATTGCGCTATTAACAATTTTAATGTAACAATATGGCTATCACGCCAATAACGGAGCAATGTTATGGAACTTGACCGCCACGACCGGCAGATCCTTCAGGTCTTGCAGGAGGACGGCCGCATCAGCAACCAGGACCTGGCCGACCGCATCGGCCTCTCGCCCTCGCCCTGCCTGCGGCGAGTGCGCACGCTGGAAGAAGCGGGCCTGATCACCGGCTACCGCGCGCAGGTCGACGCCAAGGCGCTCGGGCTGTCTTTGATGGCGCTGATTTCGATCTCGATGGATCAACACACGCCGGAGCGTTTCAAGCACTTTGAGGCCGAGATCGGCAAGATTCCCGAAGTGATGGAATGCCTGCTGATCACCGGCCAGTCCGCCGACTACCAACTCAAGGTGTTCGTCAAGGATATGGACGCCTACCAGGAACTGCTGCTCGACCACATCACCCGCATCAAGGGGGTGACCGGCGTGCACTCCAGCTTTGTGCTGCGGCGGGTGGTGAACAAGACGTCGCTTCCGGTGGACGGCAAATAGCCGTCACCCGATTCAGTTGGCCGGTTTTTTCTCCACGCACTTCACATTGATGTAAGCGGTCGAGAACTCGCCGAATTTCCGCGCCGGATAGGCGAGCGTGGCGTGCTTGCCCGCTTCGACCGTCGCGTGACGTGTCTCATCGAGGCTGGGCTTGTGCCGATAACTCACAACACTGGCACTGCATCGCGCCGGCCGGCTAGAGCGGTTCTCCAGCCCGACGCCCACCGCCACGCCAGCGAAAGTTCGCACCACAATATCCAGACCGCCCGTATCCTTGGTGAGCTCGACGCGGTAGTTTGGAGTTGGATTCATCGCCTGAACCGAATTGAACGCCGTGGCCAGGGCGACAATCGCAACCAGGTGATTGAGTCTGCTCATTTTGCCTCCGCGCAAGGAAAGTTCCTGATTGGACAGGCGCTGGCGGAGCTGGTTCTGCGCTAGCACGGGGCGACTTCCCCAGAAACCCGGTACGGCCGATATCAGCGACGACCTGTCTCAAAAATATCCGCACCTGCACTATCTCCGCGCCATAGGCAACAAACCGAACCCCTTCCCCTTCGCTTGCAATAAATCTCTTGCCGCGCGAGACTGCTTTCAGCGGCTGCCTGGCTTACAGAATTGCCGGCGCGCACATCATGGCCCGATGCAATGACATGCATCCCGATCCGTGCGTCGACGTGCAATATTTCACTACGACTGTCGTTAGCGGCGCTCAATCCGCTATCAATCGACGGGAAAGCGCAAATACGGGCAGATAGCGTCCCGTAAATTTAGCAGTTTCAGTAGAACAGCACCGCGGACATCGTTATTCGCGTCTTTCGCGGTGTCGCCTTCGGACACGCATGCAGAATGAACTTGTGTGCTCGATTGAAGTTGCTCGGTGTCATGGCCGGCACGGTGATGATCGAACTAATTGCGAGACTTAATACCTACCGGAAAAACACGGCGTTTTACAAAATTCAACGAATTTGAGCTTGACACCCCTAAGGGTAGTGACGAAGATGCGATCTGATTGGTTGTAGTGGTTTTTTATTTTCATCTTTTTTTTTCAGTAAGGAGTAACTCAAATGAAGAAATATTTGGCCGCATTACTGGCTTCTGTCGCATCGCTGGCCGGCATGGTTTCCGTTGCGAATGCAGCAACTACCGCCGGCACTTTCACTGTCACCGTAAGCCTGACTTCGGCATGCACGGTGGCTGCCCCTCCTGGGCCATCATTGGATTTTGGCACCTACACCGCGTTTGGTACGGCATCAACGCCTGCCCCCACCGCCACTGTTACCTTCACTTGTACGCGTTTGCTCTCCGGCACCACGGCAGTGTTTGATACGCTTGCGGCAGGTTCTACTGCTACCGCAGCCAGTGCTACCCCGGGAGGCGCTGGTGTTATTACCGGCCTGCAATACACGCTCACCGCAGCCGCAGGCGCGGTTGTTCCAGGCACCGCTGCCACCACCGCTACCATTGGTACTGGGGATAGCCGTCCGTGGGTCGTCACCGGCGGCATGGTCGCAGGCCAGGCAGGCACCTGTGCTACAGCCACGTGTGCAGCCACCCAAGCGCGTACGCTGTCCTACATTTTCTAAGATC
>JAYUGL010000046.1:0-7042 GCA_043738385.1 Sterolibacteriaceae bacterium | reverse complement strand
GGTCAGGGGCCGCATTTCTGCATCGGCAATTATCTGATGCGCATGGAAACCCGCGCGGCGATGGAAGTTGCGATGCAGCGCTTTGAAACCCTGATGCCCGTTTCCTCCGACAACGTCGAGTGGATTGACTCCTACTTCGCGCGCGGCCCGCATCATCTAACGGTGCGTTACAAGGTGCGATGAAAGCTGAAGCCTTCGGTGTCAGATCATGATTCCACGTGACTGCAAATGGACTTTTTGTCGCAGCCGTGATCGTGGCTTCATTGACGATTGAGATGGACAGCGTAACTGCCAGCGAGGTGGTGCAAGAGGCAAAGATCACGCAGGTGCTGATCCACTATGCGACCCTCCTTGACCAGCGGAATTGGGCCGCACTAAACGAGGTTTTTGCGGCCGATTCCATGGCCTGCCGGCGATTACCGAGGTGATTCAGGGATTCCTGAATAGGTGTGGTCCGATACAGCACATGATCACCAATATTCGGGCCGCTGTTAAGGGCAAAGAGGCGACCGCAAAGTGCTACCTTCAGCCACCCATGCTGGTCGGGGCGCCTACGAAGGCAAGACAATGACTGTTTGGGGCGAATATAGCGATCATCTGGTGCGCTATGCCGATGGATGGGGCATCAAGCATCGCGAACTTTTCATCCAGCATGCGACAGGTGATGTCGACGTCGCCCTTAAAGGGTAGGCTGAGAAAACCAAAACATCAAAGAAGGCGGCGCTTTAGGGCTCTGCTCGCCGATTGTTCTGATATCGCAAGGTTCTTATCGTCCATGTCGCGATGTTACTATTCTGCAAAATACCTTGAAGGTGCGCGCTAAGTCAGGCAATGCAGCTTCGGTGTTCCAAATTTAAGTCCCAAAATTTTTGAGGGCCGCCGCTGACAACCGACGGTTGCCCCACCGGAGGAGTTGTGAAGCCAACCGATATCCGCAATCCCGACTACTTTCACAAGGTAGTGGATTGTCAGTGGGCCTGTCCGGCCCATACACCCGTGCCGGAATACATTCGTCTGATCGCTGCCGGGCGTTACGACGACGCTTATATGATCAACTGGGAATCCAATGTATTCCCCGGCATTCTCGGACGTACTTGTGATCGTCCCTGCGAACCGGCATGTCGGCGCGGCCGCGTTGAAGAACAACCCGTTGCGATCTGCCGCCTCAAGCGCGTTGCCGCGGATTACAAGGGCGCGATCGGCGAACGTCTGCCCAAAGCGCCGGAGCAGAAGAATGGTAAACGCGTTGCCTGCATCGGCGCCGGCCCGGCATCACTGACCGTTGCGCGTGATCTCTTGCCGCTGGGATATAGCGTCACCGTGATTGATGGTGCGAAGCAAGGCGGCGGCATGATACGCAGCCAGATTCCGAAATTCCGGCTGCCCGAAGTGGTGATTGACGAGGAGGTTGGCTACATCCTGGAGATGGGCGTGGAGACGCGCTTCGGCGTCTGGATCAACAGCCTGAAAGACATTCTTGCCGAAAGCTATGACGCCGTATTCGTCGGCACGGGCGCGCCGCGCGGGCGTGAGGCGAACCTCCCCGGTCGGCTGGAAGCCGCCACCCACATTCATATCGGTATCGATTGGCTCGCCAGCGTGGCCTTTGGGCATGTCACCAAAATCGCCAAGCGCGTAATCGTTCTCGGGGGTGGAAACACCGCGATGGATTGCTGTCGATCCTCCAAGCGTCTGGGTGGCGAAGATGTGCGCGTGGTGGTACGCAGCGGCTTTGACGAAATGAAGGCTTCGCCGTGGGAGAAGGAAGATGCGATGCACGAAGGCATCCCGATCCACAACTTTCTCGTGCCCAAGGAGTTTACGCACGACGAGGGGTGCCTGACCGGTGTGCTGTTCGGAAAAGTGCGCGCCGAAATTGATGCCAAGGGACGCCGCAACCTGGTCCCGACCGGTGAGCCGGATGTTCATATGGAATGCGATGAGGTGCTGGTGGCGATCGGCCAGGAGAACGCCTTCCCCTGGATCGAACGTGATCTCGGTCTTCAATTCGACGAATCGGGCATGCCGGTGCTCAACAAGGTCACCTTGCAATCGACGTTACCGCGTGTCTTCTTTGGCGGCGACTCGGCACTGGGGCCGAAGAACATTATCACCGCTGTCGCCCAGGCGCACGACGCGGCGATTTCCATCGACAAGTTTTGCCGCGGCGAGGACTTGCAACAGCGCCCTGCACCGCATGTGAAGGTGCTGAGCCAGAAGATGGGTATCCACGAGTGGAGCTACGACAATGGCATCACCCTGGATCTGCGCCATCGCGTGCCTACCCAGGAACTAAAGAAGACGCTTTCCAGCATCAAGACCGAATTCGAACTCGGCTTCGATCCACAGATGGCGCTGGCCGAGGCACAGCGCTGCCTCAATTGCGACGTGCAGACGGTATTTGCCGACAAGGCCTGCATCGAGTGCGACGGTTGCGTCGACATCTGTCCGGTCGATTGCATCACTTTCACCGCCGACGGTGAAGAGCAGGAGTTGCGCGGCCGGCTCACCGCACCAGCGAAGGATTTCACTCAGGATCTTTATGTCTCCGGCGTTCTCAAGACCGGGCGCATCATGGTCAAGGATGAAGACGTGTGTCTTCATTGCGGCTTGTGCGCGGAACGCTGTCCCACCGGGGCCTGGGACATGCAAAAAATCCTGATCAATGTCGCTCACGCGGGGCAGGCATGAACGCAGCAAACACGCATCAGCAGATGGTTCGCAGCAACGACTTCGTCATCAAGTTCGCCAACGTCAACGGCTCGGGTTCGGCTTCGGCCAACACCCTGTTCGCCCGCTCAATTCTGCGAATGGGCGTGCCGACCGGTTCGCGCAATATCTTTCCGTCCAACATCCAGGGGCTGCCGACCTGGTATGAAGTGCGCGTCTGCGAGCAGGGCTGGATGGGACGGCGTGGTGGTGTCGACATCATGGTGGCGATGAACCCGCAGACCTGGGACAAGGACGTGGCTGAGGTCGATCCTGGCGGCTACTTGTTTTACGACAGCACGCGGCCGCTGCCACGCTCAAAATTCCGCGACGACATTACCGTGCTGGGCATGCCGCTGACCGAGATCTGCAACCGCGAATACAGCATTCCGCGCGAGCGCCAGTTGTTCAAGAACATCATGTATGTGGGCGCATTGGCGGCGCTGCTGGGGATAGAACTTTCCGAGATCGACGCACTGATCGCTGAGCAGTACAGTAAAAAGCAGGCGTTGATCGATTCCAATTACAAGGCGCTGCGTATCGGTCACGATCACGCCAAGGAATATCTACCGGCATCGATTAGCGTGTGTGTCACCCGCTCCGACAAAGTTGGCAAGCGCATTTTCATTGACGGTAACAATGCCGCGGGTCTCGGCTGTGTCTATGGTGGCGCCACCGTCGCGGCGTGGTATCCGATCACGCCATCGACGTCGCTGGTTGAAGCGTTTACTTCCCACTGCAAGACGCTCCGCCACGACGCGGAAACCGGCGAAGCGAAATACGCCATCGTCCAGGCTGAGGATGAACTCGCTTCGATCGGCATGGTGATCGGTGCGGCATGGAATGGCGCGCGCGCCTTTACCGCCACCTCCGGCCCCGGCATTTCGCTGATGCAGGAGTTTCTGGGACTGGCCTATTTCGCCGAGATTCCTGCGGTGATTTTCGATGTGCAGCGCGGCGGGCCATCCACCGGCATGCCAACGCGGACTCAGCAATCCGATCTGCTGGCCTGCGCCTATGCCTCCCATGGCGATACCAAGCATGTGCTGCTGTTTCCCCAGGATCCGCACGAAAGCTTCGAGTTCGCCGCGATGTCCTTTGATCTGGCGGATCGCTTGCAGACGCCAGTGTTCGTGATGCTCGATCTCGACATCGGCATGAATGAATGGCTGGTCGATCCGCTAGAATGGGACGACACGCGGGCCTATGACCGCGGCAAGGTGATGCGCTACGAGGAGCTTGAGGCCGGCAAAGATTTTGGCCGCTATCTTGATGTCGATGGCGACGGCATCCCCTATCGCACCCTTCCCGGCACCCACCCGACGCGCGGTGCATTCTTCACCCGCGGCACGACGCGCGACCGCTATGCCAAGTACAGCGAAGTCGGCGCGGTGTATGTCGACAACATGGAGCGGCTGCTGAAAAAGTTCGATACCGCCAAAAAACTGGTTCCGTCGCCCATCATCGTCAAGGCCCGGCATGCTACTGAATACGGCGTTGTCTACATCGGTTCCACCAGCGAGCCGATGCGGGAGGCCGTGGCCCAGATTGAGAGTCAGGATCTGTATGTCGATACGCTGCGGGTACGCGGTTTTCCATTCAGCGACGAAGTGTTCCGTTTCATTGAGGCACATCCTCAAACGTTCATCGTCGAGCAGAATCGCGACGCCCAGTTGAAAACGCTGTTGATGGTGGAGGGCCAGATCGATCCGGCGCGGCTTATCTCCGTGTTGCACTATGACGGAACGCCGATCACGGCGAAATTTATCAGCCGCGAAATCACCGCCAGGATGACGGCGGCCAATGTGACTCCGATCAAGAAGGTGGCGACATGACCTATCTGGCCAAACCAAAACTGCACCACCCGTCGTTGCAGCCCAATGCGCTGGGTTACACCCGGCGCGACTATGAAGGTGCGATGTCGACCATGTGCGCCGGTTGCGGACATGACTCGATATCGGCGGCGATCATTCAAGCCTGCTACGAACTTGAAATTCCACCACATCGCGTTGCCAAGCTGTCCGGCATCGGCTGTTCTTCGAAGACACCGGATTATTTTCTCGGCAATTCGCATGGTTTCAACAGCGTGCATGGTCGCATGCCCTCGGTGCTGACCGGCGCATCGCTGGCCAATCGCGATCTGATTTATCTGGGTGTTTCGGGAGACGGCGATTCGGCTTCGATCGGGCTGGGCCAGTTCGCGCATGCCATGCGGCGCGGCGTCACCATGGTTTATATCGTCGAGAATAATGGTGTGTATGGTCTGACCAAGGGCCAGTTCTCGGCTACCGCGGACGCCGGCTCGCGCAGCAAAGCCGGCAGCGTTAACGAGGATGCGTCAATCGATCTCGCGGCCTTGGCCTTGCAGATGGGCGCCACGTTTGTCGCGCGCAGTTTCTCAGGGGACAAGGAACAGTTGGTGCCATTGCTGCGGGCCGCATTCAACCACGGCGGCACCGCCTTCATTGATGTCATCAGCCCGTGCGTGACCTTCAACAACCACAACGGTTCGACCAAGAGCTACGATTACGTGCGGGAGCATAATGCCGCGCTGAACAGGATAGACTTCATCGTCGCACGTGATGAGATCACCACCGATTACGCGCCGGGTTCCCTGGTCGAGGTACCACAACATGATGGGTCACTCCTGCGCCTGCGCAAGCTGCACGATTCCTATTCGCCTACCGACCGCATCGCCGCCATCAGCTACATTGCGGAACGACGGGTGTTGGGCGAAATCGTGACCGGCCTGCTGTATGTGGACGACCAGCCGCGAACCATTCACGATCACCTTGGCACCGTCAAAGCGCCGCTCAATCAACTCGGCGAAAACGCGTTGTGCCCCGGCAACGCAGCACTGGCAGGGATCAACGCCGCCCTGCGCTGAGCTTTACCGGGGTCGCTTATTCCCGCACCTCCGTTCCGCGGCTGATCACGCGTGCACGATTGACAGCGACTGTCCAAGCAGTTAATAATTGCTGCCTAAACAGTGACTGACCTGACAATTACTCGTTGCAATGCCTGCCCGAAACCCCAAATCTGCCGCAAAACCGATTTACGCCGCGAAGCGCTATGTGTCGCAGGACAGTCCGGTTTATCTGATGAATCAACTGCGGACCAAATACATCGCGACCCTGGATTCGGCATTGGCCGAGCAGGACATCACCGCCGCGCAATGGGGCATTCTTCGCATGATTTTCGACGGCCGTGGTAACACGGCAGCGGCGCTGTGCCGTCATTACGGCTACGACACCGGCTCCATGACGCGGATGATTGATCGCCTCGCCGACAAAGGGCTGATTCAGCGTGAACGATGTGGTCGTGACAGGCGTCAAGTGCTTTTGGCGCTGACGGCGGATGGAGAGAAAATGGTCGAGTCGGGTGCATTCAAGGTGGTCGCGGCACTGAATCACTATCTCGCGGGCTTCAACAGCGATGAGGTTGTGTTGTTGACCAGCTTTCTCCGTCGCATGCTGAGCAACGCCGATATTGAAGCGACATGAAGGCAAATTCACGCACGATGGTTCAATGCTCATGATGTCGCGCAATGTCATTGCTCCAATCATGGCGGCACTGCTGGTCGCCGCGTGCATCGGAGTCGGCGATCTGTCGCCCAGCGGAAAGTTGGTCGAGCCAGCTACGCTGGCGGTCGCCAAGAGTTTTGCCAATACTGCTATTGCCACGCCCGCCCCGGACTGGTGGCGGGCGTTCGGTGACCCGCAATTGACTTCCCTGATCGAGGCGGCGCTGAAGGCGAATCCCGGACTCAAAGTTGCCGAGGCGCGACTGGCGGGTGCCCTTGCTGCCGCCAGCCTGGCTACGGCAAATCGGATGCCGCAAGTCGCGGTGAATTTTCAGGGTGACCGTGAGCGTTTTTCGGAGAACTATATTTATCCACCCGGTCTGGGCGGAGAACGTTTCACGCCGGCACGCGCGACGTTGGATTTTTCTTACGAACTGGATTTTTGGGGCCGTACCCGGGCGCTTCTGGATGCCGCAGTTTCCGAAACCAAGGCCGCCGAAGTTGATCGTGATGCGGCGCGTTTGCTGCTGGCGGTGGCGATGGCGCGCAGCTATGTAGAGCTGGATCGTCTGTATGCCCAACGCGATTTGGTTGAGAACTTGCTGACGGAGCGACGTGAGGCGCTTGCGTTGGCGGCCGCGCGCGGTAAAGCCGGGTTGGACGAAACCTCGGTCGCTGCCCGCTCGTCAGCCCAATTGGCTAGCGTTGAAGGTGAGCTTCCTGCGATTGACCAGCAGATCGACATCACCCGTCATCAACTGGCGGCATTGTTGGGCGCCGGGCCCGATCGCGGCCTTGCCATCGAGCGTC
>JAYUGL010000045.1:0-2392 GCA_043738385.1 Sterolibacteriaceae bacterium | reverse complement strand
CGCGTCATTTGTAAAATATCTTTCTCGATGTTTGGCTGGATGAGCGAAGCAATGACGTAATCGCGCCACCGGTCTTCATCTTTTATCAACGATGCGCTGCCGGGATAGCCCCCGAAATAAATAAATTCCTCAAGCGAAAAGTCGAATGCCTCCTGCATTTCCGCAAGGGACCAATGGGTCATTCGAATAATTTCGTATCTGCCCGCCAAGCTCTCTGCGAGTCCTTTTTGTAATAAAAGCGGCGCAGACCCGAGTAACACGACATGCATATCCACATCCGCTGCGCGATCTGCATCCCACAAGCCCTTGACGATTTCCGACCATTGGGAAATTTTTTGTATCTCGTCAACAACGAGAACGTGGCGTTGCCCGCGTTGCTTTGCGACGGCACGTGATCGAGTCCAAACATCGATTAACCACTCGGCATCCCGTTTGGCATCTGCGCGAAATACTCGCGCGCCACTTTCAATTCCTATGCCGTCGCTACCGCCGGTTTCAGTGGCAACACTCGTGTAGTCGTCTGGGTTCCATGAGGCGAGCGTCTGACGGACAAGCGTTGATTTGCCTACTTGACGTGGACCTGCGACGATTTGAATTCGGGCGACTGGCTCTGCCAGTCGATTAGATAAAACTTGAGATTGGGCGCGGATGAATTGCATACTTACTTGATTGAGTAAATTTACTCACATAGATCAATAAGTATGAATATTACACTAAAAATCAAGGACTAATGTGGAAACATGCCGTGTCATAGAGAATGTAATGCCACATTCGTCGTAATTTATAAACTCTAGCATTGGTGCGACTTTCAAGGCGTTTTAATGCCGGGAAGGCCGCCAATGCTAGGGTTTCACTTTTTTATGCTGCTGTTTACGCGCACCCCACCTCGCCGCCGCCAGGCGGCTCGGATTCGTGAGGCACACGACATGCCGCAGGGCTTGTTTCGTGTCCACGCTTATCCCAGTGTATCCGCCCAAATATTTTTCGCCCACGTCATCGCGTACTGGCCTTCCAGCTCATTTGCCTGCGCGGACACACCGCCCGAACCCGGTACGGCTTTCATCGTCTTGGCGACTTCGTCATATTTGTGAACCGAGGCGACGTGAATGACTTTGTCTGCCGAGACGAAGCTGTAGCAGGTGTTGGTCAATGTCGGACTTTGATTTGGCGCTTCGCCGTTCAGCAACGCAACCACCGCCGCCGCGCAGGCTTTGCCGTGGCCATTGGCCATGTGACCGGACTTTGGCATGGCCGGGGCGATCTGTAGGGCATCACCCAACAAATGCACGCCGGGCGCGTTCTTGGCCTCGTAGGTGATCCAGTTGATTTCGCACCAGCGCTTGTTGGCGGTGATGAACGCATTCGCAATTGCGCCCGCTTTCATCGGCGGCAATACGTTGAGCACATCGGCTTTCACGTCGCCGAATTCGAGTTTGGCGGTGTTGCTGGCGACATCGACATCCAGCAATTTCGAGCTGCCGCGATATTCCACCATGCCCGGATACATCTCGGCCCAGGATTTTTTGAACAGGCCGGGTTTGGAGGTGACATCCATGTTCGCGTCGAGGATCAGCACTTTTGATTTTGGTTTCGCCTGTTTGAAATAGGCAGCAACCTGACACGCCCGCTCATACGGGCCGGGCGGACAGCGATAAGGCGCTTCGGGAATCGAGATGGCAAATACGCCGCCGTCTTTCATCGCTTCGAGTTGCTTGCGCAGCGCGATGGTCTGCGGGCCGGCTTTCCATGCGTGGAGGATTTTTTCCTGTGCTGCCGCGTTATTCATCGCGGGCACCATGTCGAACATGAAATCGACGCCGGGCGAAAGAATCACGCGATCAAACGGAATCGCATCACCGCTCGCCATCCGCACGATTTTCTTTTCAATATCCACGCCGGCTGCTTCGCCGCGCAGCACTTTTACGCCATATTTTTTTTGCAGCGTGTCGTAGCTGACGGTGATGTCTTTCATCGTCTGCGAGCCGCCCAGCACCAGATTGGAAATCGGGCAAGAGATAAATTCGGCGTTACGCTCAATCAGCGTGACCTCGATATTCGGGCTCCACATCCTGATGTATTTGGCCGCAGTCGCACCGCCGTAGCCGCCGCCGACGATCACGACTTTCGGCCCACTCGCGCCGCCCACTGATGCGCAGCCCGACATGGCCGAGACGCCGACCACTGCGGTGGTCGCGCCGGACGCTTTCAAGAATGCTCTGCGATTGATGCTCATGTTGTTCTCCTCAATTGATCCGCACGACTATTTCTTTTGCGCCGCAAAGAAATCGGCAATGGCCGCGATTTCCACGTCTGAATAACCCTTGGCAATCTGGTGCATGACCGTCGCTTCGCGCTTGCCTTCTTTGAAGGCTTTCAGCTGGTTGACGAAATA
>JAYUGL010000044.1:0-40456 GCA_043738385.1 Sterolibacteriaceae bacterium | reverse complement strand
CGCCTATCTTGGCAACTTCTTCCGGTTTTAGGTAGGCGCCCAACTTGGCGCTGAAACGCGCCAGATCTTCGGCAAGCGTTGTGTGCGTAACGCTTTCGACCGAAGTTGCATGCCGCTCCGATTTGGCGGCAGCAGAGGAGGACGGGAGCGCGGCAGCCATCGCAGTCCCATCGCTCACATCACATGAAAACTAGGACTGGCTCCGATAAAGGAGCTCAAGCCCGATCTTGCCGGCCGCCAGTTCGCGCAAGGCGATGACGGTCGGCTTGTCGCGGCCCGCTTCCACCATGGGCGTGCTGCCCATGGTCAGTTGCCGGGCACGATAGGTGGCGACCAGCGTCAGCTGGAAGCGATTTGGAATTCTCTTGAGGCAGTCATCGACGGTAACGCGAGCCATGATGGGTGTCCTGTTAATTGGATTCGAGAAAGCGGAACACGTCCGGATGACGCGCCAGCTGGCGTGGGAAACGCAGCCGCGAGCAACGCACGGCCGCCAGCAGGTCATCAAACGCGGCCTGCAAGTCATTGTTGATTATAACAAAATCAAACTCCTTCACGTGCCTCATTTCGTCCAAGGCACCGGCCAGCCGACGTTGGATGGTTTCTTCGCTGTCTTGACCGCGACCGCGCAGTCGCCGCTCCAGCTCTGCGCTTGAGGGCGGCAGCACAAAAATGCCCACCGCCTCGGCGAACAGGCGTTTGAGCTGTTGCGCGCCCTGCCAGTCGATTTCGAGCACAACGTCCTGTCCGGCCTGCATCTGCTGCTCCAGCCAGAGCCGTGAAGTGCCGTAGAAATTGCCATGCACCGCGGCCCATTCGACAAACTCGCCACGGTCGCGCATGGCGGTGAAGCTGGCAACATCGACAAAATGATATTCGCGGCCATCCTGCTCGCCAGGGCGAGGCGCACGCGTCGTGGTTGAAACCGAATGACGCACCTGCGGGTCGCGCTCCATCAGCATCCGCACCAGCGTGGTCTTGCCGGCGCCCGAAGGCGCCGCAATGATAATCAGGGATCCCGCGCTCATCACTCGTCACTCCAGATTTTGTACCTGCTCCCGCATCTGCTCGATCAGCAGCTTCATTTCCAGTGCAATGCCGGTGATGTCGCTGGCCACCGATTTCGACGCCAGCGTGTTGGCCTCACGGTTGAGTTCCTGCATCAAAAAATCGAGCCGCTTGCCAACCGCGCCGCCCTTCTTCAGCACCCGCTCCACCTCGGTGAGATGTGTCGTCAGACGGGAGAGCTCCTCGGACACATCGATGCGGGCAGCAAACACCCCGACCTCCTGGCGGATACGTTCCTCGTCGAGGTTGGCCACCGCCTCGCGCAGTTTCGCCGCCAGCCGCTCCTGGTAGTCAACCAGCACTTTGGGCAACAGCGGCGTCACCTGCATCACCAGTTCGCGCATGCGCAGCACCCGGTCCTGTATGGTCGTGGCCAGTTTTTCACCTTCGCGGGCGCGGCTGGCGAGAAACTCCGCCAGCACGTTTTCCAGCAGCGCCAACCCCTGGCCTTGGAGGACATTCTGGTCAATCTGGTCGTCGCCCAGCACGCCTGGCCAGCGCAGCACTTCGGCCACCGACAAGGGCGCCGCCTCGGGCAGGGTCGCGCGTACCGCAGCGTTGAGTTGCGCCAGTTTCGCGATCAATGCGGCGTTGGGTGCCGGATTGCTCTGCATGCCATGCTGCGCCTGTAGGTAGGTACGACACTCCACCTTGCCGCGTTGCAGTTTGGCGTTGATCTGTTCGCGGAACGGCATTTCGAGGAAGCGCAGTTCATCTCCAGTACGAAACACCAGATCGAGGTAGCGCGAATTGACGCTTTTGAGTTCGAGGCTGAGCACCGCATGGTCCAAATTGCGGGTTGCCGAGGCATAGCCGGTCATGCTGTAGATCATGGTTTGCGAAAGGATGGGTTTACACGGCGCCGACGGCACCGGACAATCCGGTCATTCTATTCGCGTAACAACCATGTCGCCAGCGCAAGTCAATCGCCCGCTGCCCGTCGGATTCCGTCTGGGGCATTACCGCATCAAGCGGCAAATTGCCTCCGGCGGTTTCTCCATTGTCTATCTGGCCTACGATGCAAACGACATGCCGGTCGCGATCAAGGAGTTCCTGCCGCATTCCCTGGCCTTGCGTGTCGCCGATAGCCCCGAGCCGTTGATCGACGCCGTCCATCGCGCCACGTTCAACGAAGGCCTGAGATGTTTTTTTGAGGAAGGGCGCTCGCTCGCGTTGCTCGATCATCCCAACGTCGTGCGCGTATTCAATTTTTTCCGCGCCAACGGTACCGCGTACCTGGTGATGGCTTACGAACGCGGACGCACCTTGCGCCAACACATCAATTGCCACAGCGGTCCGGTCACCGAAACGTTTTTGCGCAACATGTTCATCCACCTGCTCAATGGCCTGCGCGAAGTCCATGGTCACAAACTGCTCCATCTTGACATCAAGCCGGCCAATGTTTTCCTGCGCAGCGATGGCATGCCGGTACTGCTGGATTTCGGTGCCGCGCGGCAGATCATCGGTCGCGATCAACCACAGCCGCAGGCCATCCACACGCCGGGCTTCGCCGCCTCCGAGCAATACAACGGTCGCACCGACCTCGGACCGTGGACCGATATTTACGGCGTGGGTGCCAGTATCTACTTCTGTCTTGCCGGCGCTTCGCCACAGGCCGCCGATCTCCGCGCCCGGAAGGATGATTTGATTCCGGCGGCGCGGCGCTGGAAAGGGCAATACTCGGCAAACCTGCTGCAAACCATCGACCTGTGCATGCGGCTCGATCTGCTCGAACGTCCGCAGAGCGTTTTTTCGTTACAGCGTAAACTGTCACACCCACAAGCTGACCTGCTCAACCCCGCCGGACTGCTGAACAGCCTGCGGCGCAAGCTCGGAGCCCTGCTGTCGAAATGAAATTCACCGTTTATCAGGAAAGCCGCCTCGGGCGACGCAAGACCAACCAGGACCGGGCGATCTTTCGCTATACGCGCGAAGCCTTGTTGATGGTCGTTGCCGACGGCATGGGTGGACACGCCAATGGGGAAATCGCGGCAGAAGTGGCAGCCGGGTTCATCGTCGAGGCCTTCGTTCGCGAGGCCAATCCAAAACTCAGTCATCCGTTCATCTTCCTCTCGCAGATCCTATCCGGTGCCCACCAAGCCATCGTTGATGCCGCGCGCCACAGCGGCCTCGCGGAACCGCCACGCACCACCTGCGTCGTTTGCGTTGTGCAGGAGGGCGCCGCCTACTGGGCGCACAGTGGCGATTCCCGCCTTTATCTGCTGCGCAATGGCGAAATCGTGACGCGCACACGCGATCATTCCAAGGTCCAGTTTCTGCTCGACCAGGGGCTGATCAACGAGGAAGAAGCCAAGACTCATCGTGATCGCAACCAGGTGCTGAGCTGCCTGGGTGGCGAGCGCTCGCCCCAGGTCACCTGTTCGCGCAAGACTCCGCTCAAGCCCGGCGATGTGCTCGCCTTGTGCACCGATGGCGCATGGGCGTCGCTGGTGGGCGAGGCGCTGGCCCATGCGCTATGCAACGCCGACGTCATGGCTGCGGTGCCAGCCTTCCTTGATCGCGTCGAAGCTGCCGCCCGGAGCAACGGCGATAATGCCACGGTCGTCGCCATGTGCTGGGAAGCTGATACTGCGGCCGGCGGCACCGGGGTGGTCGATACCGACATCGCCGAGCTCGACGAAATTGAACGCGGCCGTCCGGTGGAACCGGAGCTCATCGATGAAGACATCGAAATCGCGGTGACGATGATACGGGCACAGATGTCCTATCAATCAACCTGAATATTGAACAAGGAAAACCAATGGCCGCCCGAAGCAAACTCACGCGTACCCTGCTATCACTGTTTGCCTACATCGCTCTGCTCGCGGCTTGCGCAACCGCCGAGGATCGTGCCCAGGACTGGGTCGGAGAGCCGATCTCCGACCTGATTGAGGCCAAACAAAAACCCGACAGCTATGCCTCCAAAAGCGGATGGAAAGAACAGAAGTACGACACCAAGAACGGCCATTGGGTCTATGTCTCACCCAGCAATGAGGGCTGTATCATCCACTGGGAAGTCGACAAGCGCGGCGTGATCGTCGGCTTTCGCACTGAGGGAAATCAGTGCTGATCGTTGCCGATTGCAGCATTGCCCTCCAGGTTTTTCAACATCCGGGTGAAATCCCGACGTCCTAATTCACATCAAGCAGGAGTACTCATGTCTCGACCCAGCGGGCGCAAGCCCGAGCAGTTGCGCGAACTCGTCATCACCCGCCACTTCACCATGCACGCCGAAGGCAGCGTGCTGGTGGCTTTCGGCAACACCAAAGTGTTGTGCACCGCCAGCATCGAAGAAAAAGTGCCGGGCTTTCTCAAGGGCAAAGGTGAGGGCTGGGTCACCGCCGAATACGGCATGCTGCCGCGCGCCACCCACACCCGCGGCGACCGCGAGGCGGCGCGCGGCAAGCAATCCGGCCGTACCCAGGAAATCCAGCGCCTGATTGGCCGCAGCCTGCGTGCCGTCACCGACCTCAAGGCCCTCGGCGAACGCCAGATCACCCTCGACTGCGACGTATTGCAGGCCGACGGCGGCACCCGCTGCGCCGCCATCACCGGCGCCTGCGTGGCGCTCAACGATGCCGTCGCCGGCCTCATCGCGGCCGGCAAGCTGACGCAAAACCCGCTCCGCGATTTCGTCGGCGCGGTATCGGTCGGCATCGTCAATGGCGTTCCGGTGCTCGATCTCGATTACGCCGAAGACTCCACCTGCGATACCGACATGAACGTGGTCGTCACCGGCAGTGGCGGAATTGTTGAAGTGCAGGGCACCGCCGAAGGCGCGCCGTTTTCGCGTGCGGAGTTGGATGCATTGCTAGAACTGGCGGGGGCGGGAATACGGCAGATCATTGCTACGCAAAAAGCGGCCTTGGCTTGACAGGTCACATGTAGCACGGATGTGCTACATTGGCGGCACTGACTTTCGGAGGCCGCCATGACCACCACCACGATTCGTCTGCCCGATGACCTGAAAGCCCGTATCGCCGTAGCCGCCGAGCGGGCCGGCACCACATCGCACAACTTCATTCTGCAAGCCATCGCTGAGAAGGCGGAACAGGAAGAGTTACGCAGCGATTTCAATAAAGTTGCCGAGGAACGCTATGCGCGTATCGTCGCGACAGGCAAGACCATCCCCTGGCAGGAGATGCGCAGATACCTAGAAGACCGTCTTGATGGGAAAAAGGTAAAGCGGCCTGTGGCGAAGAAGTTGGCGCGCTGAGAATGACTCGGATCGAGCTAGCCCCCGAAGTCGGAGACGATATAGATCGTATTCTTGACCATCTGGCTCAATACGAAGTCGAGGGTCTGTCCGCGCGGATCACGGAAATCATGCAGGCAATTGCCATACTCGAACAGAATCCCCTGATCGGGCGACCCGTGGAGAATGGCAAGAGGGAACTGGTCATCGGACGTCGCTCACATGGTTACGTGGCCTTGTACCATCATGTCACTGCAATCGACACTGTTTTCGTTCTCGCTTTGCGAAGCCAAAGAGAAGCTGGGTATATTAGGAAATAATTTGAATTGCCGCCGTTAGCACGCCTTCTTATTGAGACCTGGAGTGACTGTGAAAACTACAGATATTGTTCGAACTCTATATACGGTGAGTGACTTTGTCAGCTGGCAAAAAAACAGAACTCTAATCTTGAGCCCAAGCTTTCAACGGCGCCTAGTTTGGAAATCGGGTGCTAAGTCATACTTGGTAGACACGATTCTTCGCGGACTACCAATTCCAATAATTTTCTTGCGTGACCAGAAGACCGATCTCAAAACATTACGCGCAAAGCGCGAGGTTGTTGATGGTCAACAAAGAATTCGAACCGTTTTGTCCTATGTTTGTCCTCAAGAATTAGACAACTTCGACGAAGATAAAGAGGGATTCAAAATAAAGCGTGTTCATAACAAAGAACTCAGTGGTAAGGGCTTTTCTGATCTGCCTACGGATCTTCAGCAACGAATCCTAGACTACCAGTTTAGTGTTCATGTTTTACCTTCGAGCGTTGACGACAGAGAGGTCTTGCAACTATTTGCTCGAATGAATGCGACTGGTGTGAAGCTGAATGATCAAGAGCTTAGAAATGCCAACTATTTCGGAGAATTCAAAACTCTTAGTTATGATCTTTCAGCCGAGCACTTAGATCATTGGAGAAGATGGGCAATATTCACCGAGTACAACCTAGCGCGGATGGAAGAAGTCGAGCTAACTAGTGAATTCTTCATGATGATGGTAAATGGAATTACCGGCAAAACGCAGACCGCGATCAATAAAGCATATGAAGAATACGACGACGAGTTGAAAACCCGAGACGAGTTGGAAAAAAGGTTTCGTTACATCATGTCCGTTCTTGATGAAAAACTCGGCCAATCTTTAAATGTCTCGCCGTTCCAGAAAAAGACTTTGTTTTATTCGCTATTCGCGGCGGTGTATCACCTTACCTATGAAATCGGTTCCTCTCTAAATCTGAAACTCAAGCCTAGCCAAGTTACTAACGATCACATATCGCGTATTCGAAGATGCGGCGAGAAAATTGAGGAAGGAACCGCTCCACAGAACATCATTGATGCAACATCATTGCGAACAACCCACCCGAGCTCACGAAAAGCTCTCGTTGGATTCTTGACTGGAAGTAAATTCTGAAAGCGTGGCTAAGCCATCATCAACATTATTTGAAGGCCTGCAGCGAAGGCTTATCCGTCTCGATCAAACAAGACGGCGTGTTGAAAAACTTCATTTGTCGAATCAAATTAGCAGCTTTGACGTTGAACAAATATATTCAGGCCTCTTCATTGCCGCGTTTGTATCCTTCGAGCGATACATTGAAGAGCTATTTGTAGGGTACCTGACGGGACAGGTTACTTTGCCTAGGAAGCATGGAAAATCTAAAGTTGGTTTCTCTAACACTCCAATTGCGATCCAAGTGCTTCTTTCGGGGAAAAAATATTTAGATTGGGTTCCTTACCAATTAACAAAAGATCGCGCACAAGTATACTTTGCTGACGGTAAGCCGTTCTCCAACCTAGAAGTAGCGGAGGAGCGGACATTAGACGACCTGCATCGAATCCGAAATGCCCTGGCGCATAGAAGCGACCATGCTCAGGATGTCTTTTCTAGGCTGGTTATTGGTTCGCTGCCCCTTGGCCCCAGAGAAAAATTCCCAGCTAGATTTCTACGCTCAGCCTTCCGAGCAAATCCTTATCAGACGAGATTCGAGAATTACTTTTTTGAAATACTGGCAATCAGTAAAAAACTCAGTGTTTAAAGTATTCATCCGGCTAGGGGCGTTACATTTCTGCTGGTCTAAGATTTTATGAAAAAGATCCTCATCGCCTCTAACAACCTAGGCAAATTGCGAGAATTTTTCGCTTTACTGGTGCCGCTAAATTTCGAGGTGCTGCCACAGTCGACCTTCAACGTGGCCGAGGTCGAGGAGCCGCACGTAACCTTCATCGAGAACGCGTTGGCCAAGGCGCGCCATTGCGCCCGCGTCTCCGGCCTGCCGGCTCTGGCCGATGACTCGGGACTGTGCGTGACGGCGCTGGGCGGTGCACCCGGTGTAGTTTCGGCGCGCTACGCCGGCGAACCCAAGTCGGATGCGCGCAACAACGACAAGCTGCTGGCGGAAATGCGCAGCCAGACGGATCGCCGCGCGCATTACGTTTGCGTGTTGGTGCTGTGCCGCTTTGCCGATGACCCACAACCCATCATCGCCGAGGGCGAATGGCATGGCGAAATTCTTGATGCGCCACGGGGCAGCGGCGGATTTGGCTACGATCCGCTGTTCCTGGTGCCGGAGTTGGGTTGCTCTTCCGCCGAGCTTGCGCCCGAAGAAAAGAATGCGCGCTCCCATCGCGGAATCGCATTGCGCCGTCTAATCGAGCAACTTGGCAAAGACTCATGACCCGTACCACCATCCCCATCGCGGTTGCACGTAACACTGTTCCCGATGCCGTTGAAGGCGAGGGCACGGAACTGCAATTCTCGGCACCGCCGCCTCTGGCGCTCTATATCCATGTGCCGTGGTGCGTACGCAAATGTCCCTACTGCGACTTCAATTCGCATGAAGCGAAGAACGGCATTCCAGAAGACGAATATGTCGCGGCGCTGATCGCCGACCTTGAATCGGCGCTGCCGCAGATATGGGGCCGCATCGTCTCCAGCATTTTCATCGGCGGCGGCACGCCCAGCCTGTTCTCGCCTGAAGCTTACGACACCCTGCTGGCGGCAGTGCGCGCCCGCGTGAACCTGCAAGCCGATGCCGAGATCACGTTGGAAGCCAATCCAGGCACGGTGGAGGCAGCGAAGTTCGCCGGTTTTCGCAACGCCGGTATTAACCGCGTGTCGCTCGGCATTCAGAGTTTCGACGATGCCAAGCTCAAGAGCCTGGGCCGGATTCACACCGCTGATGAAGCGCGGCGCGCCATTGATCTCGCCTTGCAGCATTTCGACCGTGTCAATCTCGACCTGATGTACGCGCTGCCGGAGCAGAAGATGAAGCAGGCCGAGGCCGACATGAAAGAAGCGATCAGCCGGGGCACGGAACATCTTTCGGCTTATCACCTGACCCTGGAACCCAACACGCCCTTCCATCATTCGCCACCACCGCTGCCCGACGACGATCTTTCCGCCGACATGCAATTGATGGTGGAAGAATTTTTCGCCGCGGCGGGTTACGAACACTACGAAACTTCGGCCTTTGCCAAGCGCGGCGGGCGTTGCCGCCACAACTTGAACTACTGGAACTTCGGCGATTATCTGGGCATCGGCGCCGGCGCCCACGGCAAGCTCACTTCGCATCTGGGCGTGGTGCGGGAGATTCGACGCAAGCATCCGCGTGACTATCTGGACGGCGCAAAGCGCGGCGACTTCATTCAGGAGCGGCGCAACGTCACCGCCGCCGAACTCCCCTTCGAATTCATGATGAATGCGCTACGGCTGACTGAAGGATTTCCGTCACGATTGTTCGACGAACGTACCGGGCTGCCGCTGGCGAGAGTGCATGCCGAATTGTTGCAGGCGCAGCGCGATGGATTCATCGAAGTCACGGCCGAGCGCATCACGCCGACGCTGCGCGGTCAGCGCTTTCTCAACACCCTGCTGCAGAGTTTTCTGCGCGACGCCTGAATACGACATCCCATACCCCGTGACCCAGGCGCAGGCCACGCTGCTCGAACTTGGTCAGCGGTCGATAGTCGGGGCGGGGGGCGAAACCTGCGGCGGTGTTCTCCAGCAGCAGTTCTGCGGATAGAACCTCCACCATCTGCTGCGCGTACTCTTCCCAATCCGTCGCACAGTGAAAATAACCGCCGGGCGCGAGCCGTTCGGTGAGCAGTCGCACAAAGGGCTGCTGAATCAGGCGGCGCTTATGGTGGCGCTTTTTCGGCCAGGGGTCGGGAAAGAATATGTGGATGCCGGCGAGCGTGCTGGGCGCGATCATGTCGCGCACCACCTCCACCGCGTCGTGCTGGATGATGCGCACATTGCCGAGATTGCGTTCGGCGATTTCCTTGAGCAGTGAGCCGACGCCGGGGGTGTGCACTTCGACGCCGAGAATGTCCAGCTGCGGATGTGCTGCGGCGATGACCGCCGTGGTTTCGCCCATGCCGAATCCGATTTCAAGAACCCTCGGTGCGACACGGCCAAATACGGCAGCCAGATCGAGCACCCGTGGTTCGTAGGCAATGCCCCACACCGGCATCAGTGTCTCGTGGTGGCGGGCCTGCGCATTGGAGACGCGACCCTGGCGCAGCACGAAGCTGCGGATATGCCCCGCGTGCGACTCGCTCATGATTTGGGCTTGAACGGGGCGTCGGGATCAGCCGCCGGCGTGGCAAGCCATGTGGTCAGGCCTGCGCAGCGGTCGGCCGTTGCCGTGTGGCGTCCACTGCTGCGCGCCTGATTCAGCCAATGGTCGAAGCTTCTTTCGAGGTGCGCTTCCTGCCAGCGCTGCTCCACAGCCTGGCGCGCTTCGCCAAGCGCTGCGCTGTGTTGTTGCCGCCACGCATCAATGCCGGCGGCGAGCGCGGTGGTGGCCTCCCCTGTGAGCAAGACCTTGCAGGCCTCCGCTTGCGCCTCGGTGGCCGCGGCGACAGTCAGCCGATCAAGCTTTACCTGTAACTCGAATTGGGCGGCAAGGTCGTTATGATAGCGGCCCAGCGCTTGCGCCAGGGTGGCACAAGCTGCCTTGAGTTTGGGCGAACCGGACTTGAGCGACAGCGAATTTTTCAGTCCGAGCGCCGTCACGATATCGAGCCAGGCCGCGTCACCGGCGCGTTCGCCGAAGTAGTAACGCGCCAATTCATCCTGCGCCAGCGCGATGGTTGCCGCCTGTTGCTGATGCCACGCCGCATAGGCTTGGCGCACTTCTTCGCCATGCGCCGGCTGGTCGAAACAACGATCCGCCAGCAGCGAAATGCCATGGGCCAGGCCGAACAGGCGCTGCTGGGTAACGATGCGTGGTTGATCAAAGGCATAGCCTGACGGTGCGGCACTGACCAGCGGCAGAGCATTTTCACCTTGGGCAACCGTTGCCGTCAGCACGGCCAGCACCGCGAAGATCAGACGAAGTTCAGGAACCAATGAGACCGCCGGTCGGTGAACTGGGGCTCGCGGCATAAAACTTCTTCGGCATGCGCCCGGCCACCCACGCCTCGCGTCCGGCTTCGACGGCTTTTTTCATCGCACTGGCCATCAGTACCGGGTTCTGCGCGTGCGCAATGGCGGTGTTCATCAGCACACCGTCGCAACCCAGTTCCATCGCGATGGCGGCATCGGAAGCGGTGCCGACACCCGCATCCACCAGCACCGGGACCTTGGCGGCTTCAATGATCAGTTTGAGATTCCATGGATTGAGGATGCCCATGCCAGAGCCGATCAACGACGCCAGCGGCATGACCGCGACGCAGCCAATCTGTTCGAGCAGTTTGGCCTGAATCGGATCGTCGGAGCAATACACCATCACGTCGAAGCCATCCTTCACCAACGTCTCGGCAGCCTTCAATGTTTCCGGCATATTGGGAAACAGGGTTTGTGGATCGCCCAGCACTTCAAGTTTTACGAGGCAGTGCCCGTCCAGCAATTCGCGCCCGAGACGCAAGGTGCGCACCGCGTCATCCGCGCTATAGCAACCGGCGGTATTGGGCAGGATCGTAAATTGTTCGGGCGGCAACACGTCGAGCAGCGAGGGTTGGCCGGGCTCCTGGCCGATATTGATGCGACGAATGGCCACGGTGACGATCTGGCTGCCGGCAGCGTCAATCGCGGCGCGGGTCGCGGCGAAATCCTTGTACTTGCCGGTGCCCACCAGCAATCGGGAATGATAAGTTTTGCCGGCAATAACGAGTGCGTCAGTATTCATAAATGGGTGGGTTTAGCCGCCGCCGACTGCGGCGACGATCTCAAGTTGATCGCCGTCAGCGAGAGAAGTTTCTCCGTGACGACTCTTGGGCACAATCTCGCCGTTGCGCTCCACTGCGATTCGCTTGCCGGTATAGCCCAGACTTTGCAGCAGACCGCTGACGGTTTGCGGAGGCGGGAATTGGCTGGCTTTGCCGTTGACGGTGACCGTGATCATTGCGTGCAAATTTTATCACGCAGCCATGACTGCCCCGCCCAGCAAGCCGGGCGGCCGGCTACTTCGTCGCTTTTTTGCGTGGCTTGGCCTTGGCAGACATGTCCGGCTTTGCGGCCTTTGCTGGCTTTGCAGGCGTTGCTACCGGTGCAGCCTTTTCCGGCTTGGCGACTTTCGGTGGTTTGGCGCCGGCCTTCGGTGTCCTGACCTCAAACTCGAAGCCGACCTTGCCGGATGCCGGATCGCGCACCAGATAGGCGGAAAATTTGCGCCGTGTACGCGCCGAGATGAAACCTTTGAGCAGGCTGGTCTTGCCGGTTTCCAGCAATTTCTGCATTTCTTCGCGCGCCACTTCCTGTTGCAGGATCACCTTGCCGGAACGGAAATCGCAGGTCTTGGCGGGGCCCACCGATTTTTCGCAGACGTAGCCCATGCCATGCTCAAACACGCGCGCCGCGCACTTGGGACATGAACCTAGCGTTTCCTGCGCGCTGAAATCGACTTCCTCCGCGTCGCCGTCACTGCCCTGCCCGAAGTCAAATTCAGGCATATCCTCGGCGTTCAACTTCATCATCGCGGCAAAGGCACGCCCCATCTTGCTGCGGAAACCCTGTAGCGGTCCGACGACACGCTTGGTCAGGAGCTCCTCGATTTCCTCCGGCTCCCACTGCCGGCTGGCAACCACCTTCCACAGCTTGTACTCGCACTTCTGGCACTCGAATTTCTTGTAGGTCTCGCGGATCACGCCGCCACATTTTGGACACGGTGTCTTCAGCGTGCTGAAGGCTTCGTCGGGCAATTCGCCATTCTTGATGCGCTCCACCATGACCCGCGCCTGGCCGCTGATGTGCTCCATGAATTCGGCGCGATTAAGCCGCCCGTGTTCCATTTCTCGCAGCTTGAACTCCCACTCGCCGGTCAGTTCCGGCGAGCGAATTTCATCAACGCCGAGTTTTTCCAACGCGAAGATCAGCGAGAACGCCTTGGCCGTCGGTTGCAATTCACGGCCGTTGCGATGCACGTATTCTTCCGCGATCAACCCTTCGATGGTTGCGGCACGCGTGGCCGGGGTGCCAAGGCCGCGCTCGGACATGGCTTCGCGCAGTTCCTCGTCTTCCACCAGTTTGCCGGCGCCTTCCATGGCGGAGAGCAGTGTGGCTTCGTTGAAGCGTGCCGGCGGCTTGGTGACCAACGCCTTCACCTCCACATCGTTGGCCCAGACGCGCTCTTTCGGCTGCAACGGTGACAGACTGGGCGCTTCATCATCACCCAGCACTTCCTTGCCGTACACAGCAAGCCAGCCGGCGCTGACCAGCACCTTGCCTTCGGTCTTGAAGGCTTCTTTCTCTACACGGGTGATGCGCGTGGTGATGTTGTATTCGGCCGCCGGGAAAAAGATGGCGAGAAAACGCTTGGTCACCAGATCGTAGATTTTTTGCTCGGCTTCCGAAAGGCTCTTCGGGATCGTGCCGGTGGGGATGATGGCAAAGTGATCTGAAATCTTCGCATTGTTGAAAATGCGCTTGTTCGGATGCACCCAGCCGGAGCTCAGAATATTTTTTGCATGATTGACGTATTCGGTTTCTTCGAGCGAACGCAACGTGTCCTTGACGGTACCGAGATAATCTTCGGGCAGGTGCCGACTGTCGGTACGCGGATAGGTCAGCGCCTTGTGTCTCTCGTAAAGCGCCTGAGCGATGGACAATGTCGTCTTGGCAGAAAACCCAAAGCGGCCATTGGCTTCGCGCTGCAAGGACGTAAGGTCGTAGAGCATGGGGCAGGCTTCGGTCTTGGGTTTGCTTTCCTCCTCAACTTCGCCGTGCTTGCCGATGCACTTGTTGCGGATCGCCTCGGCCGTGACCTGCTCCCAAAGACGTTCCGCTCTGCTGTGTTCGTCATCGGATTTCTTGAATTTTTCGTCGAACCAGCGACCTTTATAGGTGCCGGCCACGGCCTTGAATTCGGCTTCCACTTCCCAGTAGTCACGGGAGATGAAACTGCGGATGCGGCGCTCACGCTCGACCAGGATGACCAGCGTCGGCGTCTGCACCCGGCCCACCGGCGTCTTGTAGAAACCACCCTCCTTCGAATTGAAGGCGGTCATGGCGCGCGTACCGTTGATGCCGATCAGCCAATCCGCTTCCGAACGGCAGCGCGCGGCATCGGCCAAAGGCTGCATTTCCTTGTCGTCACGCAGATGGGCAAAGCCGTCACGGATCGAGGTTGCCGTCATGGATTGCAGCCACAGGCGGCGCACCGGCTTGTCGACCTTGGCGTGCTGCGCCACATAGCGGAAAATCAACTCGCCTTCGCGGCCCGCGTCACAGGCATTAATCAGGGCACCGACATCCTTGCGTTTGATCAGCCGGGTCAGCAGCTTGAGTCGATCCTGCGTCCTCTCAATCGGATTCAGGGCGAAATGCGGCGGAATCACCGGCAGGTGGGTAAAGGTCCATTTGCCGCGCTTGACCTCGTATTCTTCCGGCACGGCCAGTTCCAGCAGATGGCCGATGGCCGACGACAGCACGTAGTCGTCGCTCTCGAAATAATCGCCTTGCCGCGTGAAACCGCCCAATACTTTGGCGATGTCCTGGGCGACAGAGGGTTTTTCCGCGATGATCAGTTGCTTGCTCATGGGCTATCCACATGGAATGAGCGGCGCATGATAAGCGCCCCCGCGGCTGAGACGCAAGCGGAGGTCAATGGCAGAGGCGGTCGGCCTCGTCGTCCTCGGACAGCAATTCCTCGAGAATCAGCGCGTCGAACTCATGCTGGCGACGCCAAAGCACGACCAACACGATGGCCTTGAGCTTGGACAGGGAAACTTCGCGGTCTGGCAGCGCCAGCGCCCGTTCAACCACTATTTCGCGTAATTCAGGGTCCAGCGTGCCGGCCTGCTCGAGAAAAGTCAGGAAACCACGGCACTCAAGCGGCAGTCTCGTGTGCTCTTCTTCATCGTAAACCCTCAGTGCGTCACCTTGCGGGCGAAGTTGCAGCAGCACGGCATCGCTTCGATCAAGCCCGGCGAGCCAATCCAATGCGTCCGAAATTTCTTCTTGCTCAAAACCCGCGGCGGAGAGCTTGCGGGCCAGCACCCCCGGCGCCGGGCAGGCATCGGGAAGGTAGTTCTCGAACAGGTAAACGAGGATATCGATCATTTTCCGGTGGCCCTCAAGAGAGTCGCTGATAAAGACCGCCAGGCAGTTGCGCCACGCGGCCATCGAGTTCCAACGGCAACAGCATGGCAAGAAGGTTGTCTGCCGTCAAGCCCGTACGTTCGACAAGCAGGTCAATCGAACACGGATCGTGTCCCAGAACTGCGAGCATGGCGGAGGCATCTTCGCTGAGGTTCAGCCCGTTTTGGCCTGTTTCCATGCCCGAATTCGGATGGGAGGAACCTTGCGCGACGCGTATGTGGGGTAATGCCAGCTCGTCAAGAATGTCTTGCGCCGACTCAACCAGTTTCGCGCCTTGCTTGATCAGACTGTGGCATCCGCGAGAAACCGGCGAGTGGATCGAACCGGGAATGGCGAACACTTCGCGCCCCGCTTCGGCAGCAAGCCGCGCGGTAATCAAGGAACCGCTCTGCTGCGCCGCTTCGACCACCAGACAGCCTCGGCAAAGGCCAGCGATGATGCGATTGCGACGCGGAAAGTTAGCGGCCAGCGGTGGCGTGCCGACCGGGAACTCGCCAACAATGATGCCCTGTTCAGCAATTTCGCGGGCGAGTGCGTCGTTCCGCGCCGGATAAATGCGGTCGGCGCCGGTGCCAATCACGGCGATGGTGGAACCCGGACCTCGCAGCGCCCCACGATGAGCGGCGGCATCGATCCCCAGCGCCAGTCCGCTGCAAATGGCGATCCCGGCATTGGAAATGGACTCTGCGAACGCTTCGGCGTTGGCCTCGCCTTGCCGTGTCGCATTACGGCTGCCAACGATGGCCAGCGCCGAGCGGTTCAATAGTTCGACGCGGCCCTTGACGTAAAGCAGCAACGGCGGGTCGTCGGTGGTCAGCAGGCTTTGCGGGTAGTCCGTATCGGCCAGAGTGACGATATGGTTTCCGGGTGCGTTGACCCAAGCTGCGCCGGCTTCAATCTCGGCTTCGCAATCATGTTGGACCAGCCGCTCGGCGAGCGTTGCTCCAAGTACGACACGCAGTTCGGAAAGATCAGCGGAAAAAATGGCTTCGGGCAATCCGAAGGCCTTGAGCAGCTGGCGTTGGGTTTCGCGGCCAATGCCGGGAACACTGGTCAGGCGCAACCACGCCCGCAAGTTGGCGTCCGCGTTCATTGAAACCGCACCGGGTTTGAAGCGTCGTTTAAGGATTACGTACCACGTCACCAACTTCGACCTGACGCGACGTTTGCATTACCAAGGCATAGGACACGCGGTCAAAAACGCGGAAGACATAAATCAGACCCTTGTGCTCGTTAGGCAAGGTCAATGTGGTCTTGACGTCGCGATAACGATCTTCGATTTGTCGTCCCGCCCCAAGCAACGCCAGCACATGCCCCACCTCAACACCGTCTTTCTTGCCTTTGGAGATCGCTATGACCGAATAGCTGCTGCCGGCGAGACCGCCGCCGTAGACCGAAATAACACGGCCAGCGATCTTCGCGCCAGGCGCACGTTGCGGGTAGCTGACAATATCGGGATGAGGCGCAGGCATCAAACGGTCATCGCGACCAATTTCCTGACGTGCGTTGCTGATCTGGAAGACGGCCGGATCACCTTGCTGCACCAGGCTGGCCGTCCCAAGCAAGATCGCTTCAAAACCCAGGACTTCTTTAGTCTCCGGATCAACCAGTGCCTTCCCCGGACGAAACACTTGCCATAATCGGGTATTCGCCTTGCCGCCAAGGGCGTAAACCACGTCTCCGCTACCCGCGATGACACGATCTTCCTTGATCCCGACGATACGCGGCGTACCATCCAGCGAGGTTTCGTCGGCCACCAGCGGTTGCGTGAGGAAAGGTTCAATGACCTGTTGCGGAATCGCCGCGATTGCTGTCTTGGTTTCCTCAATCCGCACTTGCGGTTGCACTTTGACCGTATTCAGCAGTCTCAACTGAGGCTCGGTGCCGCTGCGGTCAAGCACGATCACTTGGCCGGGGTAAATGCGATGCGGATTTTTTACGTCGTCGGCATTGCGCTTCCACAACTCGTTCCAACGATAGGGATCTTTAAGAAATTTGCTGGCAATGCCCCATAAGGTGTCACCGGCCACCACGACGTGCCGATCAGGGGCATCGGGGGAAAGCTCAAGCCCCTTGTCGTCGGCGACAGCACCAGCAGAGAAACAAAGGCTTGAAAATATGATCAGCAGCGCGGATATAATTCGCAGCATCGGCGACACCTCCTAAGGCAATTCCTCCAATTCTGCCCGCAAATCCTTCTCGCATCAATAGTTTTTATGGCCATGCTGCCAATTTTGCGCTACCCCGACCCACGCCTTCACAATAAGGCGGCCAGGGTTGTTGTCGTGGACGATTCGATCCGCGAACTTGCGGCCGACATGGCCGAAACCATGTACGAGGCGCCAGGCATTGGGCTGGCAGCAACCCAAGTCGATGTGCATAAGCAGTTGATCGTCGTTGACGTCTCGGAAGACAAATCGCAGTTGATGACGTTCATCAATCCCGAAATCGTTGCGCAGTCCGGTGCGTGTGAAGCCGAGGAGGGATGTCTCTCCGTACCCGGCATCTATGATCGCGTGACGCGTGCGCAATGGGTCAAGGTTCGCGCGCTGGGTCTTGACGGACAGCCTTTCGAACTGGAAGCGGAGGGACTGCTGGGCGCCTGCATTCAACACGAGATAGATCATCTCCAAGGCAAGGTATTCGTCGAATACCTTTCCCGACTAAAACAGGACCGCATCAAAGCCAGGCTTGCGAAGAAAGCGAGGATCACGGCATAACGTGATTCCCGCCTGCCGGCAAAAATTATGCGCACCCCCGACCTCCCCGCCACGCGGGGACTTGACCGATTAGTCCTCGCTTTCAGAATTTCGCATTCATGAAGGTCCTCTTCGCTGGCACGCCGCAGTTCGCTGCCCAAGCACTGTCCGCCATTCTTGCCGCCGGACACGAAGTGTCGTTAGTGCTGACTCAGCCAGATCGGCAGGCAGGCAGGGGAATGAAACTTCGGGCCAGTGCAGTCAAGCAACTCGCGTTGACACACCAGTTGCCACTCTTTCAGCCGCAAAGTCTGAAGAATTTGATGAGCCACGCGGAGATTCATGCCGCCGCTGCCGACGTGATGGTCGTCGCCGCTTACGGCCTGATCCTGCCCCAAGCGGTGCTCGACATCCCAAAGCATGGCTGCCTCAACATCCATGCCTCGCTGTTGCCACGTTGGCGCGGCGCGGCACCGATTCAACGCGCGATCGAGGCCGGGGATGCGAAAACCGGCGTCACCATCATGCGCATGGAGGCAGGGCTCGATACCGGGCCAATGTTGCTTGCCGAGCGCCTGCCGATCGCGCCGGACGACACCGCAGCGACGCTGCTTCAAAAACTGGCGGCGCAAGGGGCGCGATTGATCGTGGCCGCGCTGCGTGATCTGGATCGTCTGACACCCGCGCCGCAACCTGCCGAAGGCCTGACCTACGCGCGCAAGATTGAAAAATCCGAGGCGGTGATCGACTGGCGTTTGCCGGCGTCGACGCTTGATCGCCGCATCCGCGCTTTCAACCCGTTTCCGGGCATGGTCGCCACGCTGCGAGACACGCCGATCAAACTCTGGCGCGCTACCGTGATTGACGGCGCCGCCACGCCGGGCACGATCCTGGCGGTGGCGCCCGAAGGAATCGATGTCGCTTGCGGCGATGGCGCCCTTCGGCTGTACGAGCTGCAAAAGCCGGGCAGCAAACATTTGTCAGCGGCCGAATTCATACAAGGTTATGCAATTACGCCGGGAGAGAATTTCACCCTGCCAGAGGCATAACGTGGATCCCGTGAATTGAATCTTTCCTTTTCTCCCCCCATCTAATTGACGCAACCAACTACGACGGGGGGGGTTCAAGCATGTTCAGCAACTGGATGAAAACCACCCTGCTCATGGCGGCGATCACCGCGCTGGTCGGCGTAGTCGGGGCGCCATCGGCGGCCAGGGTGGCTTGCGGCCATTCTTGCGCCGCTGGCGGCTGGCCTGATCCAGATGGCCATTTCGCGCGCCCGTGAATTCGAAGCCGATCGTGGCGGCACGAGATCAGCGGCGATCCGCACGCGCTCGCCAATGCACTGGCCAAGACTAAGGCTTATACCCGCGGCATCCCAATGCCGACCGCCACGGCGGACCCCGAGACAGCGCGGATGATGATCATGAATCCGCTCTCTGGCGGCGCTATCGCCGGCCTCTTCGCGACCCATCCATCAACCGGGGAACGCATCGCGCGGCTGCGCGCAATGGGGCGCTGATTCGCCGCAGCCTGCTATGCTGCGGCCCATGCCGGAATCCCCACCGCTTGCCGCCGCGCTCCTTGCCGCATCCACTGCCATCGCGGCGGTGATTTCCGGCCGCAATCTGGATGCCGCCCTCACCGGCCTGTCCGCGACGATTCGCCCTGCCGCGCAGGATCTGGCCTATGGCGCGTTGCGGTTGTATGGTCGCGGCGATTTCTTTCTCGACCGATTGTTGCAATCCCCGTTACAGAATCAACAGGTCAGGGGTCTGCTTCTGGCGGCACTGTATCGCCTGGAAAGCCGAACAGAGGACGCCCATACCACGGTTGATCAGGCGGTCACGGCGGCCCAGTCCATCGCGACCGGGCGTTTCAAAGGTCTGGTTAACGGTGTGCTGCGCAACTCCCTGCGCCAGCATTCATTGCTGTCGTTAGCCGCCGTCGAAAACGAAGTCGCGCACTGGCAGCACCCGCAGTGGTGGATAACGAAACTGCGCAACTCTTTTCCCGATACCTGGCAGCAAGTTCTCACCGCTGCCAACATGCGGCCCTCAATGTGCTTGCGCATCAATAAACGCAAGTGCGACGGCCCAACCTATCTCGCACGACTCATCGAGGCGAACATTGGCGCAAGGGCGCTGGACGATTGTGCGATCCTGCTCGACAAACCCCAGAACGTCGACACCTTGCCGGGATTTTTCGATGGCGTCGTATCAGTGCAAGACTGGGGTGCCCAGCGTGCTGCTGTTTTTCTGGATACCCAGCCTGGCATGCGGGTACTCGACGCCTGCGCGGCGCCGGGGGGAAAGACCGCGCATTTGCTTGAGTTATCCGACTTGGACGTCACCGCAATCGATGCCGATGCAAAACGCCTCGGCCGTGTCACCGACAATCTGTCACGCCTCGGCCTCAGTGCAACGCTCAAAACCGCCGATTGTCGCGCCACTGACACCTGGTGGGATGGCCGGCCGTTCCAGCGCATCCTCGCCGACGTTCCCTGCTCGGCCTCCGGTGTGGTGCGGCGTCACCCGGATGCAAAATGGTTGCGCCGCGCCAGCGACATCGCCAAGTTCGCCGTCACGCAGCGCGAAATTCTGGATGCGCTGTGGCAGGTCCTGGCACCTGGTGGCAAAATGCTCTACTGCACATGCTCGGTCTTCGCCGAGGAAAACAGTTTGCAAATATCGGCTTTCGTTGCTCGCCACCCCGACGCTGAACGCAGCGCTACCGGCGGTATCGAAAACGAGCTACAACTCAACCCCAGCGCAGAACATGACGGCTTTTATTACACGCTTCTCGCCAAACGCGGCTAGGCTGGCGGCCGCGGCATTGCTTTGCCTGTGGGCGGCAGGGGTCGAGGCCGCCGGCATCGAACCGGTCAAGGCCGATCTGGTGCCGACCGAAGATGGCTATGCCCTTTCGGCCGATTTCCACATTGACCTCGGGCCGCGCGTCGCGGAGGCCGTGTTCCGCGGCATCCCGCTCTACTTCAACATGGAGCTGGAAGTCGCACGTCCTCGCTGGTATTGGGCGAGCGAGCACCTGATCACTTACAAGCTCACCTATCGGCTTTCCTATCACGCACTGACTCAACACTATCGCATTGCCACCGGAACCTTGCATCGCAGCTTCGATACGCTTGATGACGCCTTGCGCGCATTGGGCCACATCAGCGCCCTGCCCGTCGCCGAAAAAGGCGCACTCGTACCTGGAAGCCCTTACCAAGCGAGTTTGCGCCTGTCTCTGGATCGCGACCAGCTGCCGAAGCCGTTTCAAGTCGATGCGATCGCCAACAAGGATTGGCAGGTGGACGCCAAGACCCTGCACTGGCAAACCCCATCGGTGGGCGGTGACAGCAAATGAGAACGCTCATTTTCATTGCCGTGACGGTCACCACGGTCCTGTTATTCCTGCTGATATCGGCCAGCGCCAATACCAGCTTGTTCGCCCGTCATTACCCATTGCTGCTTGGAATCAATGTTGCCACGGCCGTCGCGTTGATGATTCTGGTGACCCTGCAGTTGGGACAATTCTGGCGCGAGTACCGGCAGGGTATTTTTGGCTCGAAACTCAAGTCGCGACTGTTGTGGATGTTGGCGCTGATGGCGATCCTGCCCGGCGCGTTGTTGTATGGCGTATCGATGCAGTTCGCCACCAGCAGCATCGAATCTTGGTTTGACGTGCGGGTGGACAGCGCGCTGGAGGGCGGACTGAATCTCGGTCGTCGCGTGCTCGCCGCGCAGCAATCGGATCTCGCCGAAAAAGCCCGTGGCATCGCCATCGAGATCGGCGGCAGAGATGGCAATCAGGCCAATCCGGGACGTCTGTATCGGCTGCACACGCAAGTCGGTGTGCAATCGGCAACCCTGCTCAATGGCAACGGCCGGGTGATCATCAGCAGCTCTGATGTCATCGACGACCTGGCGCCGTTAATGCCAACCGCGCTCCAGATCCGCCAGGCGCGCGCGGAGCATGGGCTGACCTGGGTCGATGGCGACGCCCAAAGCGGAATGACCTTACATGCGCTGGAACCGGTCACGACCGGCGGCTTGGTGTCAGACATGTTGTTGCTGTCACAGCGGTTGCCTGCCGATATCGCCAGGAACGCCGAAGTGGTCGAGTCCGCCTATCGCGACTACCAGGAGTTGCAATTGGGCAAGGCGGGACTGAAGCGCATCTACACCCTGACGCTGACCCTGACGCTGCTGCTGTCATTGTTGGCGGCGGTCGCGCTGGCTTTTTTCCTCGCCCGGCGGCTGGCCGAACCGCTGCTGATCCTGATCGAAGGCACCCGCGCCGTGGCGGCCGGCGACTTCACGCCACGCGCCGCGCTGAAATCGCACGACGAGCTTGGTGTGCTGACGCAATCGTTCAATTTCATGACCCAGCGGCTCGATGAGGCGCAGCGGGAAACGGAACGTCATCGTGCTGCGCTGGAGTCCGCACGCGGCTATCTGGAAAGCGTGCTGGCCAACCTGTCCGCTGGGGTTTTGGCGTTCAACAAGGACTTCAAGTTGCGCGCATCCAACCGGGGGGCGACGACCATTCTCGAAGATGCCCTCACCGCCTATAACGACATCGCTCTTGAGCAGTGGCCGCGTTTCACCATGCTGACGAACGCGATCCTGTGCGGATTCCGCGAACAGGGTGCTGAATGGCAACGCGAGATGGCGCTGGAATCGCCCGGCGCCGCGCCCAAGACGTTGCTGATACGCGGTTCCACGCTGCCCGGCGGTTATGTCGTGGTATTCGACGACATCACCGAGCTGATCTCGGCGCAGCGTTCGGCGGCATGGGGCGAAGTTGCGCAGCGCCTGGCGCACGAAATCAAAAATCCGCTCACGCCGATCCAGCTCTCCGCCGAACGTCTGCAACTCAAGCTGGCGGACAAACTTGAACCGGGCGCTCGCGACATGCTGGAACGTTCGACACAGACCATCATCAATCAAGTCGAATCGATGAAGAACATGGTCAACGACTTTCGCGACTATGCGCGCATGCCGCCTCCGGCATTGAACGAAGTCGACCTCAACACATTGGTTGCCGAATTGATGGGTCTTTACGAATCCTCTCATGTCGGAGTCATCACAAAATTGGAGCCCGGCCTTCCTCCGGTGCTCGCCGATGCGGATCAATTGCGGCAAGTACTGCACAATCTGCTGGCCAACGCTCGGGATGCGCTCACCGATATTTCGTCACCGCAAATCCGGATCACCACGTGCAGCAAGGGCCGTCATGCGATTCTTTCTGTCAGCGATAATGGTGCGGGCTTTGCGCCACACACCTTGGCACGGGCCTTCGAGCCCTACGTCACGACCAAGTCCAGAGGCACTGGTCTCGGCTTGGCGATTGTCAAAAAAATTATTGATGAGCACCGTGGCGATATCCGCCTTGCCAATCTAGCAAGCGGTGGTGCCGAAATCACCGTCAAATTGTTGCTGGCGGAACCCCTGTCAGCGGCGGCCTAGCGTAGAACTGGACACGAACCATGGCACAGATACTGGTAGTTGACGATGAAGTCGGCATCCGCGAACTGCTTTCGGAAATCCTGCGCGAGGAAGGGCACGATGTCGCTCTTGCCGAAAATGCCGCAGTCGCGCGCATGCTGCGCGAAGCGGGGCGCCCGGATCTGGTGTTGCTCGATATCTGGATGCCGGATACCGACGGGATCACCCTGCTCAAGGAATGGGCCGGTGGCGGACAGCTCACCATGCCGGTAGTGATGATGTCGGGCCACGCCACCATCGACACTGCGGTCGAAGCGACGCGCATCGGGGCGATGGATTTTCTCGAAAAGCCGATCGGCATGCAAAAGCTGCTGAGCACGGTAAAGCACGCGCTCGAACACGGCCAGCGACCCGCCGCAACCGGACTATCTCTGGCCGCCTTCCCACGCTCGGCGCCGCTCAAGGATTTGAAGAAGCGGCTGGAGCAGATGGCGGCGGGCAGCCGCGCCATCCTGCTGCGTTCCGCCCCCGGAGGTCTGGTGGATCTGGTGGCGCACACCTTGCTCAGGCTTGGTAAACCCTGGCTGGATCTCACCCACGATACCCAGCCGCTGACTGTCGATGCCTTGCGCAACGCCTCGGGCGGCGTGATCTATGCGCAAGAACTGGGGCGGTTGGTTCGCCTGCAGCAGAAGAACCTGTTGTTCGCGGCGGAAAGGCTGGATGAGTTCGGCCTGTGCCTCGTCGTTGGTACCGAGGCAGACACAACGCAACTCGCCACGTACGGTTGGGACGAAAGCTTGCTGGCCCGCATCTTCGGCGGACGCCTGGGCCTGCCTGCGCTGGCGGAAATTCGCGACGAAATCCCCGAAATCGCCGCCCATCTGCTGGCCCAAATGGTCGAAGCCGGGGAGGTCCCCCTGCGCCATCTCAGCACGGCTGCACAAAATGCCTTGCGACAATACCGCTGGCCGGGCGGCTACCTGGAGCTGAAGGCCACGATGAAGTCCATCGCCCTGGCTGCGCTAGAGCCGGAAATCGGCGCCGAGGATGTGCTCGCCCAGGTCCACCCGGGCGGCGGCGGACGCAACTCTTTAGTGGCCGCCGATTTATCGGGGGACATCATGGAACTGCCATTGCGCGAAGCAAGGGAAATTTTCGAACGTCATTATTTTGAATACCACCTGGCGAAAACGGGTGGCAACATGACACGACTGGCGGAAAAATCGGGACTGGAACGCACCCACCTCTATCGCAAGCTGAAGGATCTGGGCGTCCGTACGGGAAGACGCGGCGACGAGGAGCGGTAGCGTAGAATCGCCAACTTTTCAGTGAGCGTTGCGAATGGCCCGCCCCAAGAATGACACTTTTCTGCGCGCGCTGCTGCGCGAACCGGTCGATTACACCCCAGTATGGCTGATGCGACAGGCTGGCCGCTATCTGCCGGAGTATTGCGAAACCCGCAAGCGCGCCGGCAGTTTTCTCAAGCTATGCAAGACACCCAGCCTCGCTTGCGAAGTCACACTACAGCCTTTGGCCCGCTACGACCTGGACGCGGCCATCTTGTTCTCCGACATCCTCACCGTGCCTGATGCCATGGGACTGGGCCTTTATTTCGCCGATGGCGAAGGGCCGAAGTTTGAACGTCCGCTGCGCCAGGAATGGGAGATTCGCGACCTCACCGCACCCGATCCCAATGACCGACTGCGCTACGTCATGGATGCAGTGGTGGAAATTCGTCGCGCCCTGGACAACAGCGTCCCGCTGATCGGTTTTTCCGGCAGCCCATTCACGCTGGCTTGCTACATGGTCGAAGGCGGCGGTTCCGACGATTTCCGCACCGTCAAATCGATGCTCTATGATCGACCCGACCTGTTGCACCACATTCTCGACGTGAACGCCACAGCAGTCACCGACTACCTCAACGCGCAGATCGAGTCCGGGGTTCAGGCCGTGATGCTGTTTGATACCTGGGGTGGCGTGCTGTCGCATCGGGCCTACCGCGAGTTCTCGCTGACCTATCTGCAAAGAGTGATAGAGGGACTCAAAAAATCCCACGGTGGAGAGCGCGTGCCGTGCATCGTATTCACCAAAGGAGGCGGGCAATGGCTGGAAGCCATTGCCGACATCGGTTGCGATGCGGTCGGACTCGACTGGACCACCGACCTGGCCGATGCGCGAAGACGCGTTGGTGACAAAGTTGCCTTGCAGGGCAATTTGGACCCAATGGCGTTGTTCGCCTCTGCCGAAGCCGTTGCCGCTGAAACGCGCCGCGTGCTCGACAGTTATGGCGGCGGCAGCGGCCATATCTTCAATCTCGGCCACGGCATCTCCCAATTCACCCCGCCAGCCAGTGTTTCCGTGTTGGTCGACACCGTGCATCGCCACAGTCGCGGAACTTAGCGATAACTTCGCTGCCGCGCCGTGCGCCGCAAGGGTTGCGCAGAAAGCCCTCCGGGGCTTGACTTATTCACAGAAACCGGTTTGTGGCCGTACAGGAGTCGACCAAACCTTGCGGCACGCCGCATACCCTCGTAATAGTATGTTTTTAAAACATTTTTTTGGTATTGCTTTCTTGTGCGGAAAATCAAATTCCTTTGTTTTGTCGGTACTTAGGCGCATTTCCAGGACGCTATGCACAAAGTTATCCACAGGATTTTGGGGGAAGCATTTTGTCTTTCAACGGCAATGAGTTAGATGATTAATGCAAGGTTAACTCAAGCTTTCACGTCTAAGTATCTGATCTAACGTGACCGTCATTCGCGTTGCCCTTGACCTGCCATTGCCCAGGCTGTTCGACTATCTGGCGGCAGACGCCATCTCCGGTGATGTCGGTTGTCGAGTCGTGGTGCCGTTTGGGCGTGGGGAGAAAATTGGTTTGGTCATTGCGGTAGTAAAAACCAGCGACCAACCGCCGGAAAAGCTGAAACCGGCCACTGCCATCCTGCGCGACATGCCGCCACTGCCGGCGGACTGGATTGCGCTTTGTGAATTTTGCGCCCGCTACTATCAGCACCCGCTGGGAGAAGCGCTCACGCTCGCCCTGCCGCCGATGCTGCGTAAAGGCAAGTTGCCCAAACCCTTGAAGGAGAAACCAGCGCGCGCGCATGAAGAGGTCGCGAAGCCCGACTTGTTGCCGGAACAGCGCGCCGCCGTCGACGCCATTCTCGCCGCCGCCGGCTTCGAACCTTTTCTGCTCCATGGCGTGACCGGCAGCGGCAAGACCGAGGTCTACCTGCGCGCCATCGAAGCGGTGCTGGCGCAAGGTCGTCAGGCCATGATGCTGGTGCCCGAAATTGCCTTGACGCCGCAACTGGAAAGCCGCGTCGCGGCGCGTTTTCCCGGCGCCCGCATCGTCTCCGCCCACAGCGGCATCGGCGACGCCACGCGGGCCCGCGGTTTTCTCGATGCGCTTAAAGGCCGCGCCGACATTGTGCTGGGTACCCGCCTCTCGGTATTCACCCCGCTGCCCCGCTTGGGACTGATCGTGGTGGACGAAGAGCACGATCTTTCGTTCAAGCAGCAGGAAGGGTTGCGCTACTCGGCGCGCGATGTGGCCGTGTTCCGCGCCAAGCAGGCGGGGGTGCCGGTCGTGCTGGGCTCGGCCACCCCCTCGCTGGAAACCTTTTACCACGCACGCAGCGGACGTTATCGGCTGTTGGAACTTTCGCACCGCGCGGTGGCCGACGCCATGCCTACCGTCCGCAGCGTGGATACGCGCCGGGAAAAACTTCAGGATGGCATGAGTGCCGCCCTCATCGCCGCGCTGGAGCAACGCCTGACGCGCGACGAGCAAAGCCTGATCTTTCTCAACCGTCGTGGCTACGCGCCGGTGCTGGCCTGCCCGGCCTGCGGCTGGATCTCACACTGCCGGCGCTGCGCCGCCAATCTGGTGGTGCATCTCGCCGACCAACGCCTGCGCTGCCACCACTGCGGGCTGGAAAATGCCATCCCGCGCGCTTGTCCGGATTGCGGCAACCTCGACATCCACCCCTTCGGGCGCGGCACGCAGCGGCTCGAAGCGGCACTCAAGGCGCGCTTCCCCACGGCCCGCGTATTGCGCGTCGACCGCGACACGGCCAACACGCCAAAGAAATGGCAGGCACTGCTCACGGCCATTCACGACGGCGCGGTCGACATCCTGATCGGCACCCAGATGCTGGCCAAGGGCCATGACTTTCCCAAACTCACTCTGGTGGGTGCGGTGGGCGCCGATGCGGCGCTGTTCGCTGCCGACTTCCGCGCCCCGGAACGCCTGTTCGCGCAACTCATGCAGGTGGGCGGACGCAGCGGGCGCGCCGACCTGGCAGGCGAAGTGCTGATCCAGACCGAATACCCCGATCACGCGCTCTATCGCGCGCTCGCCGACCACGACTTTCACCGCTTCGCCACCGCGCAACTGGCCGAACGCGAACAGGCCGGCTTTCCGCCATTCGCCTTTCAGGCCCTGCTGCGCGCAGAAGCGCCCAGCATCGAACAATCGCTGGCCTTCCTCGCCTCGGCCCGTGCCGACGCCGAACACCTGGCACGCGAAGTCGTAACCCTCTATGATCCGGTGCCGATGCGCCTGTCGCGTCTGATGAATCTGGAGCGCGCCCAATTACTGGTGGAATCAGTCAGCCGCCCCGCGTTACAGAATTTCTTGTCGGCCTGGATGGAAAAACTCTACGCTCTCAAAGCGCCTCGCAATCTGCGTTGGCATATGGATGTGGATCCGATTGAGCTCTGACAACCCTCGCAAGAAACTAATTATCTTCCAGATCGGACAGTAATACGCTACCAGGCGCCGTGAATCCCGTGTTGACCCAACAACGCGGATCGCGCGGTTGGCCCGCTCCGGCTGATAGACAAAGCAGGCGCCTTTGCCGGGACTGATGGTATCGGCATGCGTCAGGCCATCAAGATCGAACATCCGCACCGTCGAAATAAACACCGCGCGGCGCATGACCAGCATGGCTTCGAACAAGTCGGGGTCGGCGAACGCAGCGCGGCCCCAGACGATCAGATCGCGAAGTTCCCGCCCGGCGAACGGCTCGGGTCCAAGCACCCGCATGCCGTCGACGATCCAGGTCCACAGTTCCACGCCGTCGCGTTTCAGCGTCACCTGGCGCGGCCCGGTCGCCGCATGCCACGGCGCTTCGATCTCGTAGTCGCGCCGCGCGATGCCGCGCGCCGCATGCGTCACCGCCAGACCCGCCAAATCGAACAGGTGGGTGCATTGCTGTCGGGCATCGGCGCGGGCAATCACCGCCAGCGGATCGGGCGCGAGTTGCATGCCGACCAGATGCCGCAACTCGTGTGCCGCTTCCGGACACAGCGTCCATGGCGTGCGTAGCGGCACTCCTTCTATCGCCGTGACAATGCGGCCATCGTGACGCAACATGACGCCGAAGCGGTGCGGATCATCTTCCATGTCCGCGCGCGCCCAGCCTTCGCTGGTACGAACGCGAATGGCGCGCCGATAGACGCCGGGCCGTTTCAAAATTGGGTCGCTCAAAGTCGCGCTCCTGAACTTGCATCCCATAGCCACGCCGCGCCACGTACGCCCGACGAATCGCCGTGGCGATTTTTGAGCAGCCGCGTGCCGACGTGGTCGGAGAAGATATATTCACCCCACAAGCGCGGTACGTTGTCATACAAGCGATCAAGATTTGAGAGCCCTCCCCCAAGCACCACCGCATTGGGGTCGAGGATATTGATGACCTGTGCCACGGCCCGCGCAAGGCGCGCTTCATAGCGTCGCAACGTCGCTTCGCAAGCAACATCACCTTGTGTGGCGCCCTCGCTGATCGCTTCGGAAGAAAGCACCGCGTGATTGGTGCGTAGATGATCGGCAGCAAGCGCCGGGCCGGAGAGAAAAGTTTCGACACATCCCTTGCGACCGCAATAACAATCGGGCCTAAACCTCTCGTCGCCCGGCATCCAGTTGTGGCCCCATTCGCCGGCAATGGCGTTGGCGCCAGTCAACTCTTGGCCGCGAACAACGATGCCGCCGCCCACACCGGTGCCAAGGATCACCCCGAATACCACCTCGGCACCTTGACCTGCACCATCGGTGGCTTCCGACAGCGCGAAGCAATTGGCGTCATTGGCGACCCGAATCTCGCGCTGCAATTGCGTCTGCAAATCCCGCCGCAACGGTTTGCCGATGAGGCAGGTGGAATTGGCGTTCTTGATGAGTCCGGTGGCTGGTGACTCAACACCGGGGATGCCGATGCCGACACTGCCGCGCTGACCCAGATCGCGTTCA
The DNA here is from genome assembly GCA_043738385.1 of Sterolibacteriaceae bacterium. Classification (GTDB taxonomy): domain Bacteria; phylum Pseudomonadota; class Gammaproteobacteria; order Burkholderiales; family Rhodocyclaceae; genus JANYCD01. The sequence continues at coordinate 11,224 of JAYUGL010000044.1, read as the reverse complement.
GCCTGTTCGACAAGCGTCGCGACCGCAGTCAACGTCGCGCCGTAGTCATTTTGCGGCGTGACAATACGCCGCCGCAGCAGTTCGCTGCCACTGTCCGCCAATGCGATGATTTCGATCTTGCTGCCGCCGAGGTCAATGCCGAGTCTCACGTTCATCATCTTCCGTCAGGCGGCCATCATCAGCCGCGAACGGAGTATGCCGCAGGATCGTGCGGATTATCAGTGGATCAGGTTGGACTGGCGGCCGAATTGGTACACCAGCTTGCGCGCGACACCGGGCTGGTAAGGTTTTGCCATTAACGGGCAAGTGGGGTTGCGATAGCCGCCTTTTTGCAGGGTTTCGTCCTCGCTGACCGACGACCACAGCCCGCACCACACCGGGCGAAACTGCCAGCAAACGTAGCCGGCGCGGGAAGCGGCCGCTATCAAATCATTCGAATCGGGAGCTTCGGCGACGACAGTCGGTTCGCCGTTGATCTCATACGGCGGTGCGCCGAATGCGCTCTGGCACTCCAGCGATTCCTGTATCGGCGCACCGGGACGGTGACAGGGCCGCGCCTCAACCCGTTGCAGATCCCATGCGCCCAACTCCCACGCGGTTTCGAGCGCATCCAGTTCAAGATCGACGAAGCTGTCCCAACGCTGGTTGACCTGTAGCGCGGAGCTGGGCACCGGCTGATAAGCGACGGTTTCGCCGGCTTCCGCGATCTTGACTTCGACAAAGGCATGCCAATGCAGTGTCAGCACCACAGGTGTATTGGGGTGCGGTGTCGCAGCTAGAGTCACGCCAACCACAGGCAAACGATTGGCAACCAGTTGGTCTTCGATCAAGTCCAGCAGCGATTTCATGACTTTCTCCTCGATGGTGGCGAATGGTGCGAAGCAACAATTAACACGGTTGTCGATGCGCGTGTTGCTAGCAGAACCCCTCATAGAGTGACAAAGCCCTTGTCAGGGACTGCCAAGCGCACCCGCTACAGCATCCATATCGACAAAGCCTTGCAACACTTTATTCCGCCGCAAACCACGAGGGGTGCTTGAAAAAGGGGGTGATAGGCCCTATTATTAGCACTCGTCGCTGGTGAGTGCTAATGGCCGGTCACGAACCGGGCTTCCCAGCCGATTTCAAAACTCAAGCGGCAACACCGCTTTATTCAGTCATCAAACCAAGGAGATCAGTCAATGAAAATTCGTCCCCTGCACGACCGTGTGATCGTCAAGCGCATCGAAGATGAGCGCAAGACGGCCTCCGGCATCGTCATCCCCGATAGCGCCGCCGAAAAGCCCGATCAAGGCGAAGTACTCGCCGCCGGCACCGGCAAGATCCTCGAAGACGGCAAGGTCCGTCCGATCGCCGTCAAGGTTGGCGACCGCGTTTTGTTCGGCAAGTACTCCGGTCAGACCGTCAAGGTCGATGGCGAGGAACTGCTAGTCATGCGCGAAGAAGACATCATGGGCGTCATCGAAGCCTAATCACGATCAATCAAGAAGGAGCTACAAAATGCCTGCTAAAGAAGTCAAATTCGGCGACTCCGCCCGTCAGCGGATGATTCATGGCGTCAATGTGTTGGCCGACGCCGTCAAGATAACTCTCGGCCCCAAGGGTCGCAATGTCGTACTGGATCGTTCCTGGGGCGCACCCACGGTGACCAAGGATGGCGTGTCGGTTGCCAAGGAAATCGAACTGAAAGACAAGTTCGAAAACATGGGCGCGCAAATGGTCAAGGAAGTCGCTTCCAAGACTTCCGACGTCGCCGGTGACGGCACCACCACTGCCACCGTGCTGGCCCAGGCCATCGTGCGCGAAGGCATGAAGTTCGTTGCCGCCGGCATGAACCCGATGGATCTGAAGCGCGGCATCGACAAGGCTGTGGTCGCCACGGTCGAGGAATTGAAGAAGCTGTCCAAGCCTTGTTCGACCAGCAAGGAAATCGCCCAGGTCGGTTCCATCTCCGCCAACTCCGACGCCGACATCGGCGAAATCATCGCCAAGGCGATGGACAAGGTCGGCAAGGAAGGCGTCATCACCGTTGAAGACGGCAAGTCGCTCAACAATGAGCTGGATATTGTCGAAGGCATGCAGTTCGACCGCGGCTACCTGTCGCCCTATTTCATCAACAATCCGGACAAGCAGATCGCGATGCTTGAGAACCCGTTCGTGTTGCTCTACGAAAAGAAGGTCTCCAACATCCGCGACCTGCTGCCGTTGCTGGAACAAGTCGCCAAGGCCGGTCGTCCGCTGCTGATCATCGCCGAAGATGTCGAAGGCGAAGCGCTGGCCACGCTGGTGGTCAACAACATTCGCGGCATCCTCAAGACCGTTGCCGTCAAGGCGCCGGGCTTCGGTGATCGTCGCAAGGCCATGCTCGAAGATATCGCCATCCTCACCGGCGGCACCGTCATCGCCGAGGAAGTCGGCCTCAGCCTCGAAAAAGCCACGTTGACGGATCTGGGTCAGGCAGCGCGTGTCGAGGTGTCAAAGGAAGACACCATCATCATCGACGGCGCCGGTTCCGAAGAACAGATCAAGGGCCGCGTTGCGCAAGTCCGCGTCCAGATCGACGAAGCCACCAGCGACTACGACAAAGAGAAGTTGCAAGAGCGTGTGGCCAAGCTGGCCGGCGGTGTTGCGCTGATCAAGGTTGGCGCCGCCACCGAAGTCGAAATGAAGGAAAAGAAGGCGCGCGTCGAAGACGCGCTGCACGCTACCCGCGCCGCCGTTGAAGAAGGCATCGTGGCGGGCGGTGGCGTGGCACTGCTGCGCGCGCTGGCTGCCGTCAAGGGCAAGCTCAAGGGCGACAACCACGAACAGGACGCCGGCATCAAGATCGTGCTGCGCGCGCTGGAAGAACCGATCCGCCAGATCGTCACCAATGCCGGTGACGAACCGTCGGTGGTGGTCAACAAGGTGCTCGAAGGCAAGGGCAACTTTGGCTACAACGCAGCCACCGGCGAGTACGGTGACATGGTGGCGATGGGCGTGCTGGACCCAACCAAGGTCACCCGCACCGCGCTGCAAAATGCGGCTTCCATCGCCGGTCTGATGCTCACCACCGATTGCATGGTGGCCGAACTGGTCGAAGACAAACCTGCTGGTTCGGGCGGTATGCCGGGCGGCATGGGTGGGATGGGCGGCATGGGTGGAATGGATATGTAACTGGTTTCACCAGTTACATACCATTCTCCAAAGGAAATTCGGAACAGGGGGAACCCAGGTTTCCCCCGTACCCCCTTCCTTCGGGACCAAGCTCTGAGGAATGCCCCGCGCGTGCGGGGCATTTTCTTTGGTGCATTGATTTCGCCGTCGTTGATAACCAAAGCAGATTTTCTTGGTTCTGCTTTGAGGTGCGCTGCCGTAGATTTCTCCATCCAAACAAATCACGGAGTGATCAATCATGTCCACTCGCACCTTCCGCCAAGGTCTCATTGCTGCTCTCGTGTTCAGCCTTGTTAGCCTGACACACGCCAAGACCACGCTGCTCAACGTTTCCTACGATCCGACGCGTGAGTTGTATCAGGACTTCAATGCCGCTTTCGCCAAACAGTGGAAGGCCAAGACCGGGGAAGACCTCACTGTCAAAGGTTCGCATGGCGGTTCAGGCAAACAGGCCCGTGCGGTCATCGACGGCCTTGAAGCCGACGTGGTGACACTGGCGCTGGGCTATGACATCGACGCCATCGAGGACAAGGGGTTGATCGCACACGGTTGGGAAAAGAAGCTTCCCAACAATGCCGCTCCCTACACTTCGACCATTGTGTTCCTGGTCCGCAAGGGCAATCCGAAAGGCATCAAGGACTGGGCTGATCTGGTCAAACCCGGCATTGAAGTCATCACGCCGAACCCGAAGACCTCGGGCGGCGCACGCTGGAACTATCTGGCGGCCGGGGGCTACGCCAAGCATTTGAAGGGTGGTAGCGATGCCACCGCGCAGGACTTCGTCAAGAAGCTCTACGCCAACGTCAGGGTGCTCGATTCCGGCGCCCGTGGCTCAACCACGACCTTTGTCGAGCGGGGTATCGGCGATGTGCTGCTGGCCTGGGAGAACGAGGCCTATCTGGCGGTGCGAGAACTCGGTCCGGACAAATTTGAGATCGTGACACCTTCCATCTCCATCCTCGCCGAGCCGCCGGTGGCCGTGGTCAACACGGTGGTCGACAAGCATGGCACGCGCAAGGTCGCCGAGGCCTACCTGCAATATCTCTACACACCTGAAGGCCAGGAGATTGCGGCGAAAAATTATTACCGCGCGATCGACAAGACGGTTCAGGCCAAGTATGCAAAACAGTTCGCGCCGGTGAAACTATTCACGCTTGCAGATATCGTCGGCGACTGGCGCAAGACACAGAAGACCCACTTCGAGGACGGCGGCGTGTTCGACCAGATTTACGGCATCAAGTGATCGTGTCCCTCCCGCGCCCGGGTTGGCGTAAAATTTTCGATCCCGCAACGCATTGAGGAGCCAGACCATGAGCATCAGACTGGGCGACGTCGCCCCCGACTTTGAACAGGATTCGTCCGAAGGCCGCATCAAGTTTCATGAATGGCTGGGCGACAAATGGGGCGTCCTGTTTTCGCACCCGGCGGACTTCACGCCGGTGTGCACCACGGAACTGGGCATGACCGCGAAACTGAAGGGCGAGTTCGCCAAGCGCAACGTCAAGGTGATCGCCCTTTCAGTTGACCCGGTCGAGTCCCACAAGAAGTGGATCGGCGACATCAACGAGACGCAGAACACGACGGTGAACTTTCCCATCATCGCCGACGGCGACCGCAAGGTATCGACGCTCTACGACATGATCCATCCGAATGCCAGCGCCACTGCCACCGTACGTTCCCTATTCGTGATCGATCCCAACAAGCAGGTGCGTCTCACCATCACCTACCCGGCCAGCACCGGCCGCAACTTCGACGAAATCCTGCGTGTCATCGATTCGCTGCAACTGACCGAGTATCACAGCGTGGCGACGCCGGCGAACTGGAAGGACGGCGAGGACGTGGTGATCGTGCCATCGCTGCAAGACCCGGAAGTGTTGAAGCAGAAGTTCCCCAAGGGCTTCAAGGCGCTGAAGCCTTATCTGCGCATGACACCGCAGCCGAACAAATAATCGGTTGGTCTCTATAAGCCAAAGCCCGCCGCGCGCGGGCTTTTTCTTTTTTTCGCGACCGGGTGCTTCTATCTATATGTTCGGAGGAATTGAACATGGGCCGGATGGCGGGTGGCAAGGTACAGCGCGAGGCCAGGGCTCGGTCATGCAGTCCTCCAGTTCTGCTCGCCGATACTGATCGAAGCCACCGTGCGCAATGCCGTTCTGCCGGCATGGGAACCGGAAATCGAATAACGCATCATTTGCAGCAAAGCATGACGCCCGCAAGTCGCGGGCGTCATGCTTTTATCGTTTGGGTTTTGGCGGTGCGGCCCGCTTTGGCATAAGACCCGGAAAGTAACTTTCCGGGGCGCAACTGTGTATTACTGACGTGACTTGTATTCCGCCCACAATGCCTTGGCAAATGCCTTCCACACCGGGCCGCCATGGGTAAACATGTTGTCGTCGGCGCTCTGCTTCATCACTTTCATCATCAGTTGAGCAAGACCGAACAACTCCATTTTGGCCATGCCTTCCGGACTGGAAAGCGAGACGCCAAGCGGCAGGGTCTCGTCGTGGCGGGCCAGCGCCTGACGCGCCAGGCTCTTTACTGCCGCCTCGTTGTTCCAGTCGATGCCCAGAATCACGCCCTTGCGGATGATTTCCTGTTCTATTTGCCGTGCTTCTGCGGAGTAATTCTCAAACTCGGGCATGTGCCCTCCTTGGTTTGACGGGTTTGCTGGCAACTTGCTGCGCCGCTAATATTCTGCCCAGATACTGCCCAGTGTAGCTGGTCGGGTTGCCGGCAACGTCTTCCGGGGTGCCGCTGGCGATGATACGCCCACCACCGTCGCCGCCTTCGGGACCGACGTCAATGATCCAGTCGGCGGTCTTGATCACATCGAGGTTGTGTTCGATGACGACGATGGTATTGCCGTGGTCGCGCAACCGGTGCAGCACCTGGAGCAGCATTTCGATGTCGTGGAAATGCAAGCCGGTGGTCGGTTCGTCGAGGATGTACAGCGTGCGGCCGGTGTCGCGCTTGGAGAGTTCAAGCGCCAGCTTGACGCGCTGCGCCTCGCCGCCGGACAGCGTGGTCGCGCTCTGCCCCAGTTGCACATAAGACAGACCAACGTCCGTCAGGGTTTGCAGCTTGCGTGCGACCACCGGCACCGCATCAAAAAACGCGCGGGCCTGTTCGATGGTCATTTGCAAAATTTCGTGGATGTTCTTGCCCTTGTAGCGAATCTCCAGCGTCTCTCGGTTGTAGCGCTTGCCGTGGCAGACGTCGCAGGGAACGAAGATGTCGGGCAGGAAGTGCATTTCCACCTTGATCATGCCGTCGCCCTGACACGCCTCACAGCGCCCGCCCTTGACGTTGAAGGAAAAGCGGCCAGGTTCGTAGCCGCGCTGGCGCGACTCGGGCACGCCGGAAAAGAGTTCGCGAATCGGCGTCAACAAGCCGGTGTAGGTCGCCGGGTTGGAGCGCGGGGTGCGGCCGATGGGGCTTTGATCGACGCTGATGACCTTGTCAAAAAACTCCAGCCCTTCGATTGCGCTGTGGGCCGCCGGTTCGGCCGAAGAGCCATAGAGATGACGCGCCGCCGCGGCATAAAGCGTGTCGTTGATCAACGTTGACTTGCCGGAACCGGAAACGCCGGTCACGCAGGTAAGCAGCCCGACCGGCAGCTCCAGCGTCACCTCCTTGAGGTTGTTGCCGGTGGCGCCGATGATGCGCAGTTGACGTTCGGGATCGCCTTTGGTGCGTTTGGCTGGGACTTCAATGCGCTTGCGGCCGGAAAGATAGGCGCCGGTAGGTGAGTCGGGGTTTGCGCACACTTCCGCCGGGGTTCCTTCGGCGACGATGCGTCCGCCGTGTTCGCCGGCACCGGGGCCGATATCGACCACGTAATCGGCCGACTCGATGGCCTCCTGATCGTGCTCGACCACGATCACGGTATTGCCGAGATCGCGCAGATAGCGCAGCGTTTCCAGCAGACGCGCATTGTCGCGCTGATGCAGACCGATGCTCGGCTCGTCGAGCACGTACATCACGCCGGTGAGGCCGGAACCGATTTGCGACGCCAGCCGGATGCGCTGCGCTTCGCCGCCGGAGAGCGTCTCCGCCGAACGGTCGAGCGACAGGTAATCAAGGCCGACGTTGATGAGAAAGCCGAGCCGGCTGTCGATCTCCTTGACGATCTTGTCGGCGACCTGGGCGCGGTGACCGATCAGTTTAAGTTGCTGGAAAAATGCGCGGCAAAGACCCAGCGCCAATCGGCTGATTTCAGAAATAGTTTTGCCACCGATGAAGACATGGCGCGCCTCGATCCGCAGGCGGGTCCCGTGGCACTCGGGGCAAGGCTTGGCGTTCAGATACTTGGTTAACTCCTCGCGCACCATCAGCGAATCAGTTTCCTTGTAGCGCCGCTCGAAACCGGGAATGATGCCTTCAAAGGCATGGCTGCGCTCGAAGCGCGTGCCCTTTTCACTGAGATATTTGAAGCGGATCTGCTCCTTGTCCGAACCATAAAGCACGATCTTGCGCGTAGCCTGGGGCAACTCTTCGAACGGCACGCCGGTATCGAATTTGTAGTGTTCGGCCAGGCTCTCCAGCATCTGGAAATAGAACTGGTTACGCTTGTCCCAGCCCTTGATCGCGCCCGCCGCCAGCGACAGGTGAGGGAAGGCGACAATGCGCGTCTCGTCGAAAAACTGGATCTGGCCGAGGCCATCGCATTTGGGGCAGGCACCCATGGGATTGTTGAACGAGAACAGGCGCGGCTCCAGTTCCTGCAATGAATACGAACATACCGGGCAGGCAAAGCGAGCCGAGAACAGATGCTCGACACCGCCATCCATCTCCACCGCCAGGGCACGGCCTTCGGCGTGGGTCAGGGCAGTCTCGAAGGATTCCGCCAGACGCTGACGCTGATCCGGACGCAGCTTGAGCCGATCCACCACCACATCGATCGAGTGCTTGCTGTTCTTGGCGAGTTTGGGCAGCGCGTCAATGTCGTAGACCTTGCCGTCCACGCGCAGCCGCACGAAGCCCTGGGCGCGCAGTTCGGCGAACAGGTCGTGCTGTTCGCCCTTGCGATTGGCAACCACAGGCGCAAGAATCATCAGCGCGGTTTCTTCGGGCAGCGCCAGCACGTGATCGACCATTTGCGACACGCTCATCGCCTCCAGCGCCAGATCATGGTCGGGACAGTGCGGCGTGCCGGCACGCGCATAAAGCAGGCGCAGATAGTCGTGGATCTCGGTGACGGTGCCGACGGTGGAACGCGGGTTGTGGCTGGTGGCCTTCTGCTCGATGGAGATCGCCGGCGAGAGACCTTCGATCAGGTCGACGTCAGGCTTTTCCATCAGCTGCAGGAACTGCCGGGCGTAGGCGGAGAGCGACTCGACATAACGACGCTGGCCCTCGGCGTACAGCGTGTCGAAGGCCAGCGAACTCTTGCCCGAACCGGACAAGCCGGTGATCACCGTCAGCTTGTTACGCGGCAGATCGAGGTTGATGTTCTTCAGGTTGTGGGTGCGGGCACCGCGGATCTTGATTTCGTTCATTGAGTTGAGGCTGTCAAAAGCAACCTGCTAATATACGCGACTCCCGCGCACCAAGCCATTCAGCGTATGTCGTCCCCGCTTTCCATTCCATCGAACCGCGACGAAAAGCGCGCCGGGAGCCGATATGGAGTCGTTGAAATGGGCGTTGGCGGAGTTGTCGCGGGGCGTCGAGGCCCACGTCGATAAAGACTTGGGCGTCATTCGGTTAAGGGTAAACTTGACGTTTTGGAACGCAGGGTGCGCGCGCCATGTCATCGGGAGGAAAGCTAAATGGCATCAGTTAACAAAGTCATCATCGTCGGCAATCTGGGCAAGGATCCGGAAGTGCGTTATATGCCCAACGGCGAAGCAGTGGCCAACATTACCGTTGCCACTACGGATACCTGGAAAGACAAGACTACCGGCGAGAAGAAAGAGGCCACGGAATGGCATCGTGTGGTGTTCTATCGCAAGCTGGCCGAAATCGCCGGGCAATACCTGAAGAAGGGCGCGCAGGTGTACATCGAAGGCGCGCTGAAGACGCGCAAGTGGCAGGACAAGGAAGGCCATGAGCGTTACACCACCGAGATCAATGCCGACACCATGCAGATGCTCGGTCGCCGCGAAGGCAGCGGCAGCCCTGATTATGAACCGCGCAGTGCGGGCGGCGGACGTCCTGCCGCTGCGGAAAAGCCCGCGCAGCAACCGGCCGGCGGCACGATGAACGACTTCGAGGACGACATTCCGTTTTAGGCTGTGGTTACGACCGCCGCCAACAAAATGAACGCGCGCAGTCGAATCACCGCGCGGCTGCGCAGCGCCTCGCGGCGTGACTTGTTGCTGGTGGGGCTACCCTTGCTGTTGCTGGTGGTCGCGGCTTTCTGGGTCGCAGCCCGTTTCATCCGGCCAGCGCCACCGCCGACGCTGACGATTGCCACCGGCGGTGCCGGCGGCGCCTATGAACGCTACGGTGCCGCCTATCAGGCCGTCCTTGCGCGTTATCACATTACCCTGATTCAGAAACCGACTGCCGGTTCCATTGAGAACGTCGAGCTGCTGCGCAAGGGTGAAGTTGAAGCCGCCTTCGTGCAAAGCGGCACGGCACGCGCCGAAGAAGACGACATGCTGCTATCGCTTGGTGGCTTGTACTACGAACCGCTATGGATTTTTTATCGCGCCAGTCTTGCGGAAAAAACACCGCTGACCGAAATTGCCCAACTCAGAGGCCGGCGCATCGCCGTCGACAACCCGCGCAGTGGCACCTACTCACTGGCGCTGGATATTCTTCGCGCCAACGGCATGGATGCCGATGCCACGCGCCTGGACCAGATTGGCGGACTCAACGCAGCCGCCGCACTAAGTGCCGGCACGATCGACGCGGTGTTTGTGGTTGGCCCCACTCAGTCGGCCACGGTATGGACCCTGCTCTACACCCCCGGAGTGCGGCTGATGAATCTCTCCCAAGCGGAAGCCTATGCCCGCATGTTTCCCAACCTGACTCGCCTGACGCTGCCACGCGGCGCCATTGACTTGGTCAACAACATTCCCGCACGTGACGTCTCTTTAATTTCACCCACCGCAAGCCTGGTGGTGCGCAAAGATTTGCATCCGGCCCATATGGATTTGTTGCTGCAAGCTGCGTCGGAAACGCACAGCGCGCCGGGCATCTTCCACCGCCCCGGCGAATTTCCCCGCGCACAGGGCATCGATTTTCCGATTGCCCCCGAAGCGGAACGCTATTTCAAATCGGGCAAGCCTTTTTTGCAACGTTACCTGCCGTTTTGGGCGGCAACCTTGATTGACCGCATGGTGGTGATGTTGATTCCACTGTTCGCGGTACTGATCCCGGTCTTCAAATTTGCGCCTACCCTTTACGGCTGGCGCGTGCGGTCGCGCATCTATCGTCGCTATGGTGAACTCAAGTTTTTGGAAGCCGAAGTGGAACGCCATCCCGATCTCGATCAGCGCGCCGAGTGGCTCAAGCAACTTGACGTCATCGAGCGCGACGTAAATCGGATTCCCGCGCCGCTGGCCTTCTCCGACATGCTGTATACCCTGCGCGGCCATATCGGTCTGGTGCGGGATGCGATCCTGAAGCGCAGTTAGCGGTAGCAACTTGTCAGGGAAGCGATGCGCATCACCTGATCTTCGCGGGAACAAAACTTTCCACTGCCTCTGCTCCAGAAATGTCGGTGACGTTCCGCTCGTTTCCCGGCAGAAAGCGGAGTGACCATACCCATGTCGCGTTATTACGGACGACAACCACACATGCATTGCGGACCTTCGTGCGGCCCGCGAACGCGGCCTATTAAAAGCGCCAAGATAAATTTATTGTTATGCTAACCTCCAAGTATGCGTCGCAGCCCGCACCCCCTCGACAAAAATATATTGAGCCCTTTAACCACATCCATCGATTGCGATCTCAGGCGATTGCCGCTTGCAATCCCTGCACTGCGGCTTCTTGATTCGTGGGGAAACCTCAGACCCTGACCCGAATGGCACTTACTTAACCTTGGCGGGATGGCCATATTTTGTGATGATATCTCTTGCGATATGGCGTGGTTGAGTGAGTAGCGGATAGCTTTTAGGTC
>JAYUGL010000043.1:0-18118 GCA_043738385.1 Sterolibacteriaceae bacterium | reverse complement strand
TTGGAAATGCTGACGTTGAAGTGCGTAACGTGGCGGGCGAATTCGACATTGCTGAAACAGTTGAAATTGTGAATGTGGCAAGAGAGCGAGGGATGGTTGCGTGGAGGATTTTCATAGATGTCTAACGTAAAGGTAAGGGGCAGGCCGACCGGTGAACGTGGAACGGAGAAATGAACATGAATAACCTCAACATTAAATTCAAAGCACTTATCGGCCTGTCCCTCTTGACCGCCGGGTTAGGGTTCATAGGCTATCAAAGTAAGCGCGGTTTTGAATTGCCACGGGCTCAAGCCTTTGGAGTAAGACTGCGGCTGCTTGCTTATATGGCCCCCAGCAAGGATTACTCATTGCTTCTTGATTCTCCTCGGCGGAAGTGGCTGAGACCAGCACGCTTTTGGGAATGTTCTTTAAGCTGCTCAAGAAGCCACGAACCTCCTGTTTTTGCTCTTCGTTGAGGTAACTACACGAGGCTCCAATGATAGCTTCGCCATCGCGATTGAGATCGTCGACGAGTTCCCATGCGACATTATAATTGCCCCACGTATCGCACAACTTAACGGGCTCCATTTTCATTACTTCTAGCCACTCAAGGAAGTTACGCAGTGAGTATTCAAAGGACTCCTCAAGCGAGATGTTGTCAGCCATTGGGAGAACCCTAACGTTAAGTGGACCGCCTATTTGACGGAAAGCATTCCATCAAACAAGCTGTATAAAAATTCAGTACTATGTGATAATCTAATCTCATCAGTCACTTAGTTCGATTTAGTGGAGCCTAAAAAATGGACACCTTACCGGCGCGTTCTGAGCCCTCTTCTGCTCCCCGGCTGCTTGATCAGGTGCGGGGCAAAATTCGGCTGAAACATTACAGCATCCGTACCGAGCAGGCGTATCTGGATTGGATTAAACGATTTATTCGGCATTTTGACAAGAGGCATCCGCGTGAGATGGGCGCGGATGAGGTGGCGACCTTTCTGACCCATCTTGCCGTGGCGGGCAAGGTCGCGGCCTCAACGCAGAATCAAGCCAAGAGCGCCTTGCTGTTTCTTTACCGCGAAGTGCTTGAGGTTCAGCTACCCTGGCTCGACAACGTGGCGCAGGCCAAGGCGCCCAAGCGTCTGCCCGTGGTCCTCACACGCGCCGAGACCCAATCGTTGCTGGTGCGGCTGGAGGGTACGCATTGGTTGATTGCCAGCCTGCTATATGGCACTGGATTGCGTCTGATGGAAGGTCTGCGTTTGCGGGTCAAGGATGTCGAGTTTTCGCGCGGCGAAATTCTGGTGCGCGACGGCAAGGGCTTCAAGGATCGGGTCACCATGCTGCCAGCCACGCTGGCCCAACCACTGAAGGACCATCTGGCGAAGGTCAAGACGCTGCATCAACGTGATTTGGGCGCGGGTGGCGGTGAGGTTTATTTGCCTTACGCACTGGATCGAAAATACCCCACTGCGGGACGCGAATGGATGTGGCAGTACCTCTTTCCGTCGGCGACGTTATCGGTGGATCCCCGCTCCGGGAAGACCCGCCGTCATCATCTTCAGGATCAGGCGGTTCAGCGCGCGCTCAAGCAGGCGGTGCGCGATGCCGGCGTGAACAAACCGGCAACGCCACACACGCTGCGCCACTCCTTCGCCACGCATCTGCTCGAAGGCGGTTACGACATTCGCACCGTGCAGGAATTGCTGGGGCATTCCGATGTTTCCACGACCATGATCTACACCCACGTCTTGAACAAGGGTGGGCGCGGTGTGGTCAGTCCCATCGATCAGATGGCGCTGGCGTGAACCACCGCTTCACAAATGACGCGCGGCCGAGCTGTGCAAAGCGAGCCCCGGACCGGGGTGTGGTGAGTCCCATCGATCAGATGGCGCTGGCGTGAAGCGTCGTCTTACAGACGATGAACAAGGCTTCGCGGTGCTGGTTCCTTCCCTGTTGGGTACTACAAAGTATGGTTCTGATTACCGTCAGACTCGTGGGTTGCGTGCGGCCCCACCTTATGGCACTCTGCTGTCACATCACTGCCGTGCAAGGAGAAAGTCATGTCCATCACTGTAGAAGAACTTGAGGCCGAAGCGCTGACTTTGTCCAACTCCCAACGTGCGCGTCTTGTCGAAAAACTTATCGCGAGCCTCGACTCTGAACCAGAGATCGAAAACGCATGGGCCGAAGAAGTTGAGAGGCGTCATGCCGAAATCGAAAGCGGAGCTCTGTCGTTACTCCCGGGTGCTGAAGCTCTGGCGAGGTTGAGAGCCGAGTTTCGATGAAGTATTCGCTACACCCTGAGTCTGAAAGTGATCTCCGGGAAGCAGCCGAATACTACAAAGAACGCGCTGGCATCGCTCTTTCGCAAGCGCTTTTTACCGAATTCGAGCGCTCAATCCAACTACTGATGCAGCATCCGATACTGGGAGCGCTTTGGCATCACGGAAAACGCCGCCTCGTCATGAGGCATTTCCCCTATTCGGTTATTTATATAGTCGCCGATGAGGAAATAAGGGTCTTGGCTGTTGCCCATCATAGCCGCCGCCCTGGCTACTGGCGGAAACGAAATTGGCAGCCGTAGGCCAGCAGGCCCAGGCCGAGGGTCACCGGTGTGTGGCGTACGCTGCGGTCGTGCGTTCGGCAAATGGCCTTCAAGCGTTTCCCAGACTTGCCGGTAGCCGACGCGGCGCATTGATGGAAGGTCTGCGTTTGCGCTGAGTACGGTGGCCAGGCTGCTTCTCGTATGCCATTGTGAGCGAGCATCTGGCAGCGTGATCCGCATCATTTCAGCAAGAACCGCAACCAAGCGCGAGTGCACTTTCTATGGAGGTGAACACCCATGAAACCTGAATACGATCTGGCCAAAATGAAATCGCGCAGGAATCCCTACGCTTCAAAACTCAAGAAGCCGGTCACCATGCGTCTTTCCGAAGACGTTATTGGGTACTTCAAGGGGATGGCCGATGAAGCCGGTGTCCCGTATCAAAGCCTGATCAATCTGTATCTGCGTGACTGCGTGACACAACACCGGAGAGTACAAATCGCATGGCAACCCAAGCCCTGACGTGACAGTCAGGCTTGCTCCAATGGCTATGTGATAAAGCCTTCCACCTTGTCCGTCACGGTTTTTGTGATCCCGCTGTCTTCGCAGTCGACCAGTTCAACATCGCTGAAGCTGTTGAACCAGGTCAGTTGCCGCTTGGCGAACTGGCGCGTGGCATAGACGCCGCGGTCGCGCAGTTCGGCTTTGGGCAAGCGGCCTGCCAGCATTTCCCACACTTGCCGATAGCCGACGCAGCGCATCGATGGCAGCGCGGCGTCGAGCCGATATTTACTGCGCAGCGCTTCGACTTCGTCGACCAGGCCGGCGGTCAGCATGGCGTCAAAGCGTTGCGCGATGCGTGTGTGCAGCCAGCTTCGGTTCGCTGGTGCGAGGCCGATGGATAGCACGCGATACGGCAGCGCAGGCGTTTTCTGCTGCGCGAAAAAACTTCCCAGTGTTTGCCCGGTCAGGCGCACCACTTCCAGCGCGCGCTGGATACGCTGGGCGTCGGTCGGTTGGAGGCGCGCCGCGGTTTGCGGATCGTGCCGCGCCAACTCGGCGTGCAGCGCCGGCCAGCCGCTGCGTGCCGCTTCGGCGTCAATGGCGGCACGAGTGGCGGGGTCGGCCTCGGGCAGATCGGCGAGGCCGTGGCGCAGCGCCTTGAAGTAGAGCATGGTGCCCCCGGCCAGCAGCGGCACGCGGCCGCGCGCGGTGATCTCGGCCATGGCGTGCAGGGCGTCGGCGCAGAAACGCGCGGCGGAGTAGCGCTGCTCGGGCGTGATGAGGTTGATCAGGTGATGCGGAAAGCGCGCCAGTGTTGCGGCATCGGGCTTGGCCGTGCCGACATCCATGTCGATGAAGACCTGGGCCGAGTCGACGCTGACAATTTCCAGCGGCAGGCGTGTGGCGAGTTCCAAGGCCAGGGCGGTCTTGCCACTGGCGGTGGGACCCATCAGGAAAATGGCGGGCTGAAGTTGCAGTGTCGTTTTCCGTGGACGGGAGGTTTAGTGCAGCAGTACCCGTTCAAGTGACGAGAAGGGCTGCGGGCGGCCAAACAGAAAGCCCTGCATCTGGCGGCAGCCGACCGCTTTGAGAAAGTCCGCCTGAAGCACGGTTTCAACGCCCTCCGCGACAACATCCATGCCCAGCCCCGAAGCAATGGCGACGATGGCCCTGATGATGGGCGAATCATCCAAGTCTTGGCGAATTTCCATGACGAAAGCGCGGTCGATCTTCAATGTATCGATGGGGAGCGAGCGAAGATAACTCAGCGATGAATACTGAACGCCAAAATCGTCGATGGCGATTCGCACGCCCGCGGCGGCGAGAGTCCGGAGTTTGACCGTGGTGGCCTCCATGTTATGGATTGGCACGCTTTCGGTGATTTCCAACTCAATGCAGGATGGAGGGATGCCGTGACGATCAAGCACGGACATCAAGTCGTCGATGAAACCCACCTTTTCGATTGTCAAGGGTGAAAAATTGATCGCCATCTTGTCCAGCTTGATGCCGCGGTCGCGCCAGCGTTTTAGATCGAGGCAGGCGCGTTCCAGCACCCAGTGGGTCAGGTTTGACATCATTCCAAGATCCTCGGCGATGGAAATGAATTCGCCCGCCGTCAACAAGCCCCGAGTCGGATGGTTCCAGCGGATCAGGGCTTCCAATCCGGTGATCCTGAGTTCTTGCGCGTCGACCTGCGGCTGGTAATACAAGTCGAACTGTCCGTTTTCCAGCGCTTTGCGAAGATCGTTAGCCACGGTCAGGCGCTGGCTCGAGCCTTCGTTCATCGCGTTATTAAAGAAGGCGAAGCCGTTTTTCCCCTTGGCTTTGACGTCGTACATGGCGATATCCGAGTGGCGTATCAGCGTCTCGCTCTCTTCGCCATCTTCAGGAAACATGGCGATTCCCAGACTGCTGCTGAGAAATGTTTCACGGCTGTCGAGCGTGAATGGCTTGACCAGATCCTCCACGATCTTGTTGGCCACCAGGCCGGCATCGTCACGCCCGTGTATCGTGGGCAGCATGATGATGAACTCGTCGCCACCCAGTCGCGCAAGGGTGTCGCTTTCGCGCAGGGAGGCCTTGAGCCGGTCGGCAACCTGCCGTAACACCGCATCGCCCTTGATGTGCCCGAAGGCGTCGTTGATCAACTTGAAGCGGTCGAGATCGACGAAGATCACCGCCAGCGGTTTGCGATTCCGGCGCGCCTGCACGATGGCGAGTTCCAACCTGTCCACGAACAGGCCGCGGTTCGGCAATCCGGTCAGAATGTCGTGGCCCGCCTGAAAAGCAAGACGGTCGTAGGCGAGTTTCTTGTCGGTGATATCCCTGGCGACCCCATAGTGTCCATGGTCGCCCGCCAGATTGGCCAGCCTTGGTCTGGAGGGTGTTCGCTGTAGCGAAGCCAGCGTCAGATCAAAGTAACGATGGCCGGCTTCCGCCTGGTCGAGCTTCAGTCGCAACTCGACCGTGCAGCGTTCTCCGGCGCGCAAATGCCGGATCGCCGATTCGGCCGTTTCGAGATCCTCGTCGGCGACCAGCGCGGAAAAATCAACGCCCAGCAAATCGAGGCCATTATGTCCCAGCAGGGACTGGACGCTGTCGCTGATGAAGCTGAACCTGCCGTCGCTATCCAGGACGAATATGATATCGGGAGAATTCGCCACCAGAAAACGATGCAATGCCTCGGACTGCTCAAGTTCCATGGTCACGCGGCGATGTGCCTGTTCCAGACGGTGGCGATTGAGAGTCGCTTCAACCCGATGCAACAGGATCTCGGGCGCGCACGGTTTGCGGATGTAGTCTTGGGCACCCAGTTGCAGGGCGCTGATCGCCGACTCGATCATGGTATCGCCGCTGAGAACCACCACCGGAGTGTCGCATCCAGTGGCGCGCACTTCCTCCAGCACCGCGAGTCCGCTTTCGTCGCGGAGCCTGAGGTCGAGCAGCGCCAGACCGACTTCATTGCGGAGGATGAGCGCGGCCGCGTCGTGTTTGTTGCCGCATTGCAGAGTCCGGTAGCCATGCGCTTGCAACAGGGCCGCCAGGCTCTCCCTTAGCCGATCGTCGTCGTCTATTATCGCGATCGTCGCCGCCGCTGCTGGCGACGGCGGCCGAGGAAGCCGCGATTGATGGGCTCGGTCGCCGGTGATGCCGGCGGGGACTTCCGCGAGTCGAGTTTCTACGGCGGCAGTATTCGGCTTTGCATTTTTCATGAGGTCACGAATGGAAGCATTATGTGAAAGCAGGAACCGTTCTGATCAGAGCGACAGTTGATGAGCCCGCTCATTTCGCGCACCAACTGGCCGACGATGGATAATCCGATGCCGAAGTGCTGGCCGCCCTTGGCGCTGGTCACCGGCTGGTAGAGGCTGCGCTGTATCTCCGCGGGCAAACCCGGCCCGGAATCTTCAAGCACGATTTCGACATAGTTGCCCGTGCGCCCGTCACCCCAGAGAAAGGTCGACACCTTGAGCGTTCCCCCGTCGGGCATGGCTTCGAAGGCATTCTTCAGTAGATTGAGCAGTACCTGCTTGAGCTTGTCCTGGTGCGCGACGGTCGCCGTGGACGTGGCTTGAAGATTCACTTCGATTTTGACCAGTGGCGGCTTCAGCCTCAAGCCTTCGCAGAGATCCAGAACTCTTCGAATCAGATCGTCCAGCGGAACGGGGCCGGTCGCGCTGGCCGGGTCGTGGGGCAGCTGCCGAAAACTATCGAGTATCTGCGATATGCGGCCAATCTCCTCGGTCACGATGCGAAGTTCCTTCTTTCCGGTAGCGTTGTGACCCATGCTCATCTCCAAGGTGGAGAGGTAATTGCGGACAATCGACAAAGGGTTGCTGACTTCGTGGAGCAGATGCTTTATTTGCTCCGGGCTTGCGCCGGTTTTTGGAGCGTCATCCATGGCCGCCGGGCTATTTTCGGCAGACGCAGCCTCCAGCACCGAGTTCGCCAGTTTCCCGAATGATCGCAGCGTGTCCATCTTCTCATCAAGCGTGTCGGCGTGATGCCGCGAATTGATCGCGGAAACGATGAGTCCTTTGCATTGAGACCCACTCCCCATCGGAATGCACACCATGCCTTCGGCATCAAGCAGCCGTGTCAGTTGAGCGTCTAACGGCGCTCCCCCGTTGTCGCGGGCGAACCAGACCGTCGGCGTACCCGATACGGCCATCGCTACCGCCGAATCGGCATGCTTGGTGACGAACGTTAATTGACTTACCTTTGCATGCTGCGGCAGCAGGGCCTTTCCGACAAATACGTCACTGTGTCCTTCCCGCAGGAAAAATAGCGACGGTTGCAATCCGAATAGCATCAGCACCGCCTGCGCGATGCGTCGCAGGATGGCGTCGGTGTCCTTTGCGTCCGCCATCAAGGACGACGCGTGATCAAGCAAGAGCTTTTCCTCAAGCCGGTTCTCGAGTCCGCATATGGCATGGTTGGGCATGGCGCGGAGACCGGATGTCGGCTCCTGTTCAAGGCCGTTCTCGTGCCTGATCCCGAGTTGATTGGCAATCCTGTTCAGGTCTTCGTTTGCCCGATTGATCGAGTGCGCCACGCTTTCCGGAGGCGCGCCGCAAAGCCGGGCGGATTCGATTCCTTCGCCGCCGTCCGACGCCATGTCGACACCCGCGAGGTGATCGGCCAGCAAGACAATTCTGAGCAGGGGATGCGCGGTGGTCAGCCGTTCGGCTGGCACGTGGTGATATCGAATGCTGTCGGCAACGAAAGAGTCCAGTGGCCATTTTTCGGCAATCCAGGTGCCGATGTCGGCATGCGTGGTTTGATACTGCTCCAGTTCAAGGCGGCACTGGTCTTTCTCGTCCAGACTCCGATTCAGGAGCTGGGGATATCCATTCGGATCAATCGCCATGAGCGCCAAGGAGCCGATGTCATGCACGAGTCCGGCAAGGTAGGCTTCCTCCGGATCTGGATAATGCATGGCGACCGCCAGCGCTTTTGCCAACAACGCGCTCCTCAGCGCATGGAACCAAGCGCGGGTAAGCGCGGAGGCCGGGCCGAAACTCAGCCTTCCGAAAACCCGGGTGGCGGATTCATTGATGGCAATGGCTTTAATGACGCCCAAACCGACCAGCGTGACGCACTGCGTGAGGTTTCTTGGCCGGGTGCTTGCGTCGATCACCGATGACGACGCGACGGCGATAACCCTTGCCGCGATTCCCGGATCCAGACTGACGATGGACACCAGTTCATCGGTGCCGACCGTTTCTCCATGGCATGCATCGAAAAGCCGGGACAATACCTGGGGCATCATGGGTAGTCGTGCCACGGGCAGGCGCAGTCGTATATTGACCCCATCCCAAACCTTCTTGCTGGATTTTTCGCTTTCCCCAGGCTGGGCCGACGATTCGTTGTCGCCTACTTGCATTGTCTTCTGGACATTTCAGCGAGGCTTAAAAATGAAGTATTCCATGCCCAATACTAACCGGGAACCGCATAGGTGAAGTTGACCAAATTAACCGGGAATAGCATAGGCGAAGTTGACCAGAAAAATTCTGGCGCAATCCAGTCAAAGCTTGCCAAAGTCGGCACGGACGTGACTTCGTGGCTCAGCGTCCGCGCATGAACAGTTTATCGAGTTCATTCATCGACATTTGTATCCAGGTCGGCCGGCCGTGATTGCATTGGTCGGCGCGTTCGGTGGCTTCCATGTCGCGCAGCAGGGCGTTCATCTCCGGCACGCTGAGGGCGCGGTTGGCGCGCACCGCGCCGTGGCAGGCCATGGTGGACAGCAACTCGTTGCGGCGCGCTTCGATGACGCGGCTGGCGGGGAATTCCTGGAGGTCGGCCAGCAGCGCGCGCACCAGCGCCGACAGATCGCCGCGGGCCAGCAGCGCGGGCACGGTGCGTACCGCAAGTTGCTGCGGGCCAATCGGTGCGATGTCGAAGCCGAGGTGTGCGAGCGTTTCTGCGTGATCGGCGGTGGTCGCGATTTCGCTGCTGCTGGCGTTGATCAGCAGTGGCACCAGCAGCGGTTGCGTCGGCGGTGGCCCGGCATCAAGCTGGTTTTTGATGCGCTCGTAAAGAATGCGTTCGTGCGCGGCGTGCATGTCCACCAGTACCAGCCCGGCCTGGTTCTGCGCCAGGATGTAGATGCCCTGCAACTGCGCCAGTGCATAGCCGAGCGGCGCGCTGTCACCGGCAATGGGCGGCATGACTTGTCGATGGAGATACCCGGACGGGTACGGCGCATCGGCAAAGGCGCTGCGCGCGAAGTCGAGATAACTGGTGACTGATGTCTGGTTAACGTCAAGCGGCGACTGTCGCGGCAATGATGAATAGAAAGATCGTTCGCCCTGCATGTTCCACTCGGCTGTGGCCGTGGACGGAGCCGCTTGCGTGCCGGGCGGCGCCGCCAATGCGCGTTGCACCGCGTGGAAAACAAATTGATGGATGCCGCGCGAATCACGGAAGCGCACTTCGGTCTTCGCCGGGTGCACGTTGACGTCGACGCCGGCCGGGTCGAGTTCGAGAAACAGTACATAGGCCGGCTGGCGGCTGCCGTGCAGGATGTCGGCATAGGCTTCGCGCGCGGCGTGAGTGAGCACCTTGTCGCGGACGAAGCGGCCATTGACGTAGAAGTATTGTTCGTCGCGGCCGGAGCGCGAATAGGCCGGCAGGGCGGCGAAGCCATGCAGCCGCAGCGGGCCGGCGGGCACGTCGAGGGCACGGGCCTGGGCGAAGAATTCGTCGCCGAGGATTTCCCGTGCGCGGCGTTGTCCTTCGCCCGCCGCAAGGTGGCGGCGCACGCTGCCGTTGTGCGCGACGCTGAACGTGACAGCGGGATTGGCCAGTGCCATGCGCCGCAGCACCTCGTCGCAATGGGCATATTCGGTGGCTTCGGTCTTGAGGAATTTGCGACGTGCGGGGGTGTTGAAATACAGGTCGGCGACTTCGACAACCGTCCCTGCGGCAATTGCAGCAGGTTCAACGGAAGAATTTGAGCGAAGCGAACCGTTATTGTCACCATCTTCCCCGGGAAGGGGGCTGGGGGGATGGTTGTGAATTCGTGCGCCATGGCGCACGTGATGCTCGCGGCTAGCGAGCGTCACGCGTGCCACTGCTGCGATGGAGGCCAGTGCCTCGCCGCGAAAACCGTAGCTCGCCACTCTTTCCAGATCGTCGAGGCTGGCGATCTTGCTGGTGGCGTGGCGCGTCAGTGCCAGAGCGAGGTCGTCAGCGTCGATACCGTGGCCGTCGTCGGCGATGCGGATCAGGCGCACGCCGCCTTGTTCCAGTTGCACGTCGATTTTTGTGGCGCCGGCATCGAGGCTGTTCTCGATCAGTTCCTTGAGTACCGACGCGGGTCGTTCAACCACTTCGCCGGCGGCGATCTGGCTGACCAGCAGGTCGGGCAGGGGATGGATGCGGGCCATGTTGCTGCTCAGTCGGTCGCGCGTATTTTCATTCCGCCACGACATGCACTGGCGCGGCGCCGGCCGTCTTGTGGGGCTTGGTGAGCCAGATAAGCGGGATCACCGATAGACACAGATAACCCGACAAGCGGAAAAAATCGTCGATGCCGAGCATTGCCGCCTGTATGGTCAATTGGTGTTCGATGACGCCCAGCGCCTGTTGCGTGTTGAGGCCGAGCGCGGTGAGTCCGTCGACCGCCTGGTGCGCGGGCGAATTGTAAGTCTGTACGGATTCCACCAGACGGGCGTGATGCAGGCTGGTGCGGTTGTCCCAGATGGTGGTGGCGAGTGATGCGCCGAACGCGCTGGCGGTGGTGCGCATGAAATTCGAGAGTCCCGAAGCCTGCGGCACCATGCTCGATGGTATCCCGGACAGGAGGATGGTGGTCAGCGGAATGAAGAAGGCGCCGACACCGATGCCCTGGGCGATTTGCGGCCACAGCAGGGCGTCGACATCGAGATTGGTGTTGAAGCCGGAACGCATCAGCGACATGCTGCTCAAGCCGACGAAGCCGATGGTCGCCAGCACGCGCGCGTCCACCTTGCCGATGTATTTGCCGACCAACGGCGAGGCCACGAGGGCGACAAAGGCGGCGGGCGCCGTGACCATTCCCGCCCAGGTGGCGGTGTAGCCCATGTACTGCTGCAGCCACAGCGGCAGCAATACGAGATTGCCAAAATACAGGCCGTAGCCGATCGAAAGCGCGGTGGCACCCAGCGCGAAGTTGCGTCGCTTGAAAAAACGCAAGTCCACCACCGGATGCTTTTCGGTGAGTTCCCATACCAGAAAAGTGCAAAAACCGATAAATGCGACGGCTGCCAGCAGGGTGATCACGCCCGAGTCGAACCAGTCAAGTTCGCGCCCCTTGTCCAGCATGATTTGCAGCGCGCCGACCCAGATCACCAGCAGCACCAGTCCAATCTTGTCAATCGGCACGATGCGGGTTGCCGATTCGCGTTTGTGCAACACCGTCCACGCCGACCATGCGGTGATCAGGCCGACCGGGATGTTGATGTAGAAGATCCATGGCCATGACAGGTTGTCGGTCAGCCAGCCGCCGAGGATGGGGCCGGTGACCGGCCCGACCAACGCGGTCATCGACCAGACGGCAAGCCCCATGCCGGCTTTATCGCGCGGAAAGGACTGCAATAGCAGGGCCATGGAAATCGGGATCATTGGCCCCGCCACCAACCCTTGCACGACACGGAAAAACAACAGCATCGGCAGGCTGGTCGACAGGCCGCACAGGAGCGAAGCCGCGGTGAACAACAACACCGAGGTGACAAACAGGCGTACCGATCCGAAGCGTTGCGCCAGCCAGCCGGTGAGAGGCACGCCGATGGCATTGGCCACCGCGAACGAGGTGATGATCCAGGTGCCCTGTGTCGGCGAGACGCCGAGGTTGCCCGAGATCGCCGGAATCGAGACGTTGGCGATGGTGACATCCAGCACGTTCATGAAAGTCCCAAGCGCCAACGAGACTGCGGCGAAGAACAGGGCGCGACCCTTGAGCGGGGGAAGTTCTTGGGTGGGCGTTTCTTCTGCCATCAGGTTGCCTTTCGTTATGTTGCTTAGAGTGCAACAGCGCGGCGCATGCGGCGCTGCGTCAGCCATGCGCCGAACCCGTCCAGGTAGAGGTATATCACCGGTGTGATGTAGAGCGTAAGAAATTGCGACAGCAGCAATCCACCGACCACAACCAGGCCGAGCCCCTGGCGACTGGCGCCGCTGGTACCGACGCCGAGCGCGATCGGTAGGGTCGCCAATAATGCCGCCATGGTGGTCATCATGATCGGGCGAAAGCGCACCCGGCAGGCGTCATGAATCGCCTGCCGCGCCGACAGGTTGCCGGTGCGCCGTGCCTCCAGCGCGAAGTCGATCATCATGATGGCATTTTTCTTGACGATGCCGACCAGCATGATGATGCCGACGTAAGCGTAGATGTCCATTTCGCGTTGGAACAGCAGCAGTGTTAGCAGAGCGCCGAGCCCGGCAGTGGGCAGCCCGGAAAGAATGGTCAGCGGATGAACAGTGCTTTCGTAGAGAATGCCGAGCACGACATAGATCACGAAGATGGCGATGATCAGCAGCGCGCCCATGCCCGCCAGCGACGCCTGGAAGGCCTGCGCCGATCCCTGGAAGCTGCCGCTCAGGGTGGCTGGGGCCTTCAAGTCGGTTTCCAGTTTCTTGATTTTTTCGATGGCGGTCGACAGGGACACGCCCGGCGCCAGATTGAACGAGATCGTCACCGAAGGCACTTGGCCCTGGTGGGTGACAGTGAGTGGCGACACGCCGTTACTGATACGGGTGACGGCGTTGAGCGGCACCAGTGTTCCCTGCGACGAACGGATATACAACATGCCCAGCGCCGCTTGATTGGCCTGATATTCGGGTGCCGCTTCGAGAATCACCCAATACTCGTTGGTGGGCGTGTAGATGGTGGACACCTGGCGCGAACCGTAAGCGGTATACAGTGCGTCCTCGATTTGTTGCGCGGTGACGCCCAGCGCCGAGGCCTTGTTGCGGTCGATGTTCACCGACAGTTTCGGATTGGAAATTTGCAGGTCGCTGGTGACGTCCTGCAACCCGGGAATCGCGCGCAGTTTTTCCTCAAGCACCGGCCCCCATTTGAACAGCTCCTGGGTGTCGGCATCTTGCAGCGTGTACTGGTAGAGGCTCTTGGTGAAGCGGCCGCCGATGCGAATCACCGGGATGTTCTGCAAAAAAACTTTCATGCCGGGAACGCCGCCCAGCTTGGGTCGCAGCCCCTGAATCACCTGTTCCGGCGCCAACCGCTGGCCGGGCGGTTTGAGAATCACGATCAGCCGCCCCAGGTTGAGCGTCGAACTGGAACCGCCCACCCCAATAAAGGACAAGACCGACGCCACGTTGGGATCGGCGCGAATGATGCGGGCGATCTGCTGTTGCTTGTCGACCATCGCGTCGTAGGAAATGTCCTGCGCCGCTTCGGCGAAGGCGATCATCTGTCCGGTGTCGTCGCTGGGCAGAAAACCCTTCGGCACCAGCGCGAACAAACCGGCGGTGGCGGCCACCACCGCCATGAAGACAAACAGCGTCAGGCGCGGACGGTTTAGCACCCAGATCAGGCTGCGGTCATAGGTGCGCTTCCACGCTTCGAAGAAATTCTCGCTCAATTTGTAGAGCCGGCCATGTTTGGCGTGATGATCCGTCGTTTTGAGCATCCGTGCGCTCAACAAGGGCGTCAGCGTCAGCGAGACAAAGCCGGACACCAGCACCGCGGCCATGATGGTGACGGCGAATTCATGCATCAGGCGACCGACGATGCCGCCCATGAACAGAATCGGAATGAACACCGCGACCAGCGAGACGGTCATCGAAATCACGGTGAAGCCGATTTCCTGCGCGCCTTCCAGCGCCGCCTGCATCGGTGGCTTGCCCATCTCCAGATGGCGCGAAATGTTTTCCAGCACCACGATGGCGTCGTCCACCACAAAGCCGACACACAGCGTGAGCGCCATCAGGGAAAGGTTGTCGAGGTTGAAGCCGGCCAGATACATGACCGAGAAAGTGCCGATGATGGACATCGGAAGCGCCAGGCTGGGAATCAGGGTGGAGACGCCGTTGCGCAGGAACAGAAAGATCACCAGCACCACCAGGGCGAGAGAAAGCAGCAGGGTGAACTTGACGTCGGCCAGCGAACTACGAATCGTCAGCGAGCGGTCAAATATGACCTCCATGCGGATGCCCGGCGGTATCTGGGCGCGAAACACCGGCAACAGTTGCGTGATGGCGTCAACCACTTCAACGGTATTGACGCCGGGTTGCCGCATGATGGCCAGCATCACCGCAGGCTCGCCGTTGAGCCAGGCGCCGGCCTTGTTGTTCTGCACACTGTCGATGACTTGTCCGAGTTCGCCCAGACGCACCGGTGCGCCGTTGCGATAGGCCACGATCATCGACCGGTAGGCGGCGGCATCAAGCAGTTGCCCCGTTGCCTCGACCGTCAGCGCCCGGTGCGATCCGTACAAGGTGCCGGTCGGGGTGTTGACGTTCTGGCTGCTGATGGCCTGCTGCACTTCGTCGATGCCGATGCCGCGGCTGGCCAGCGTGTTGGGATTGACCTGCACCCGCACCGCATATTTGCGCGACCCGTAGACCTGCACCTGGGCGACGCCGTTGATGGTGGAGATGCGCTGCGCCATCAGCGTCTGGGCGTATTCGTCGACGTCCGACGGCTTCATGGTGTCGGAAATCAGGCCGAGATAGAAGATCGGCGAGTCGGCCGGATTGACCTTGTTGTAGGAGGGCGGCGTGGTCATTTCCGGCGGCAGTTGCTTGAGCGCGGCGGCGATGGCCGACTGCACGTCCTGCGCGGCGGCGTCGATGTTGCGACTCAGCGAAAATTGCAGGGTGATCTGGGTCGTCCCCTGGGCGCTGGTCGAGGTCATCGAATCCAGCGCGGCGATGGTGGAAAACTGTTTTTCCAGTGGCGTCGCCACGGCGGACGCCATGGTCTCGGCGCTGGCGCCAGGCAGGCTGGCGCTGACCGAAATGGTGGGGAAGTCGACATTGGGCAGATCGGAAACCGGCAGTTGCCGATAGGCGATGATCCCGAACACGAGAATGGAGAGCATCACCAGGCCCGTCATCACCGGGCGGCGGATAAACGGCCCGGAAATATTCACGTGCCCTTGTCCACCTGTTTGTCGGCCTGCTTGATTTCGACTGCGCTTCCCGGCGCCAGGCGCGATTGGCCGTCGACCACCACTTTTTCTCCACCGCCGAGTCCCTTGCTGATCACTGTCTCGTGGCCTGCAATGCGCTCCACCTCAACCTCCCGCAGCACGGCCTTGCCGGAGGCGTCGACCACGAACACGTAGTTGCCTTTGGGGCCGATCTGCACCGCATCCGAAGGCACGACGATGACATCATTCTGCTGGCCGAGACGCATCAGTGTGTGCACAAACTGGCCGGGCCACAACGCCGCATCCTTGTTGGCGACCACGGCACGCAGTCGGATGGTGCCGGTGGCGGCATCGACGCTGTTGTCGACAAAACTCAATTCTCCTTCGCTGCGAATGTCGCTGCCATCGTTGCTGTTGGCGATGATGTCCACTGCGCTCTTGCCGGATCTCATCACCGCATGAATCTGGGCAAGATAGCGCTCGGGCACGGCGAAGCTGACGAAGATCGGGTTGATCTGATTGATCGTCGCCAGCGCCACCGTGTCATTGGCTTTGACCATGTTGCCCTGTTGCACCAGGATGCGTCCGGCGCGCCCGCTGATGGGTGAGCGCAGCGTGGCGTACTCGACTTGCAGCCGGGCATTTTCAAGCGCTGCCTTGTCGGCGTCCACGCTGGCCTGTGCACTGCCCAGATTGGCCCTGATCTGGTTATACGCATCGGGGGATATGAAATTCTTTTGCAGCAAGTCCTGGTAGCGGGCATCCTGATCCTTTGCATGCGCATAATGCGCGTTGTCGCTCGCCAGCTTTGCTTCGGCCTGTTTCATCTGTGCCACGACCGGCCGCGCATCCAGTTCGAACAGGACCTGCCCCTGGCGTACTTCCGCCCCGTCATGAAAACCCAGCTTGACGATCTGGCCGTCGATGCGTGATTTCACCGCGACGCTGGTAATGGCTTCGACATTGCCGATGCCGTCGACGCTGATCGGCATGTTTTTCCTGACGACTTCGGCGACGACCACCGGAACCGTCGCAGCCGGAGCCTTGGTGCCGGTGGGAGTGGAGTCGGCGCTACAGCCCGACAGGAGGCCGGCAACCAGCAGCGTCGTGAAGGCAGCGACAATTATTGCTGATTGTCGCCGAGGGTCATGGGGGGCCATTTTTTTGAAAACACTTTCCATTTCATTTGCCGCGCACGGCATGTTGACATTGAATTACGGGCTGCCCCGCATGTTAACGCAGCCAGGGCTGTGCCTGTCTGACGAATGTGAGCCATCGGTTAAACTACGCGTTCTTTCGCAACCCCCTCCCCGAGCTGTGGACATAATCGCGCAATTCATCGACATCGCCCTGCATCTGGATATCCATCTGGCGGTGCTGGTTCAACAATACGGGCTGTGGGTTTATGCCATTCTGTTTGCCATCATTTTTTCCGAGACGGGTTTTGTCGTACTGCCTTTTCTGCCCGGCGATTCCCTGTTGTTTGTGGCCGGGGCGCTGGCTGCGGTGGGCGGCATGGATATTGGCTTGCTGATGGCCGTGCTGACAGTGGCGGCGGTGCTTGGCAACAGTACCAATTACGCGATTGGACGCTATCTCGGGCCCAGAGTTTTTCAGTGGCCGGATTCGCGCTGGTTCAATCGCAGCGCGCTGGAGAAGACCCACGCTTTTTATGAACGCCACGGCGGCAAGACTGTTGTGCTTTCACGTTTTCTGCCGCTGTTTCGTACTTTTGCGCCGTTTGTCGCCGGCGTCGGGGCGATGAATGCGGCGCGGTTTACCGTCTTTAACCTGGCCGGGGCCGTGCTTTGGGTTGGGTCTCTTTCGCTGGCGGGATACTGGCTGGGTAACCTGCCCGTGGTGAAGAATAACCTCTCGATGATGATCGTCGGCATTGTCGTCGTCTCCTTGCTGCCGGCGATGATCGGCTGGTGGCGGCATCGGCAGGCGCAGGGGACGTGATCCATGCGCCATGGTCACCAATGATTTTTCGACGCTGCGTCATCGTGGCCATGCTGATGCTGTCGGCGGCTTGCGCAACGCATGGGGTCTCGCCGAAGAGCAAACCCTCTTCGTTTGAAGCGGGTCAACTGGCCAAGAACGATATCGACAGAGTCTGCGAAGTGCACCGTCAAGAACTGCTTGCAAGTCTCAAGTTGGTAGCCGAGAAGATGTATCGGCGCAATCCGCGGGAATGGAAAAAAAGCAGCACGACCGGGCCGGAAGAAATTTTGGCGCGCCTGTTCGACCCGGCTGCGGCCTGGCGCTTCGCCGAACTTGATGGACGCTACGGCGTCGAAGCGATTCAACTGGCGTTGCGCGCCGATTATCAGGGCGACCGCGTATTCGCGCTGGTGGCGGGGCTGGGCGGGATGATCCATGCCGCCTTCGATGGCAAGAACGTGTTTTACATGACCGACGAACTGGATCCGCAAAAACTGTACAACGCTGCCCGCAATGTGGAAATTGCAATGTGGAAACTATCCAATGATCGTGGCGTCGATGGCAGCCTGCTTTTGTTGTCGAACGAGGCCGGTCCGCCGGCCAACCTCAGTTTTGAACGTGAGTTTGGAAAAATGATCGGCAACCTCGATACGCTATCCATTGTCGTTGCCGCAAGATCGGATCGCAATGTGGTCAAGGTGCTGCAAATCATGGCGTCCGCGGTGTTTCTGCCGATAGCGATGTTCAAATGAAAGACAAGCGCTATGTGGTGCTGGCCTCGGGCCGCGGCAGCAACCTCAAGAGTTTGCTTGAATCCGGCTTGCCCGGCGAGTGTGCGGTGGTGATCTGCAACCGGCCCGGTGCCGGTGCTTTAAGCGTTGCGCAGGCACACGGTATTGCGATGGTCGTGATTGATCATGCGCAGTATCCGTCGCGAGAGACGTTCGACGCCGCGTTGGTGGAAGAAATCGAGCGTCATCAGCCTGACCTGATATTGCTGGCCGGCTTCACGCGGATACTGACCGATGGTTTCGTGCGCCACTTCGCC
>JAYUGL010000042.1:0-18125 GCA_043738385.1 Sterolibacteriaceae bacterium | reverse complement strand
CGGAGGGCGTCTTCTTGACTACAGGCAAGCCCTGTTTGTCGAACAGGATTTCGGCGAGTTGTTTGGGCGAGGCGAGATTGAAAGGCTGGCCGGCCAGCGCGTGGGCTTCGCGTTCCAGTTCCATCAAACGACGGCCCAGTTCGTCGCTCTGCTGCGCCAGCGCGAAGACGTCGATCAGCACGCCATTGCGCTCCATGCGATACAAGACTTCGGCGACCGGCAGTTCGATGTCGCGATACAGCCGTTCAAGTTTTTCTTCCCGCGCCAGTTGCGGCGCCAGCGCCTGATGCACACGCAGCGTGACGTCGGCATCTTCGGCGGCGTAGGCGCCGGCCTGTTCCAGCGCCACTTGGGCGAAGGAGATGCGCGATGCGCCCTTGCCGGTCACCTCGTCGTAGCTGATGGTGGAAAGACCGCAGTGGCGCGAGGCCAATGCGCCGAGATCGTGCGACTTGTCGCTCTCGATCACATACGATTGAAGCAGGGTGTCGTCGGCGATGCCGCGCAGTTCGATGTCGTGATTGGCGAAGACGTGTCTATCGTATTTGAGATGCTGACCGAGTTTTTTGTGTTGCGGCGATTCGAGCCAGGGCTTGAGCTTGGCCAGCACTTCGTCCAAAGGCAGTTGATCGGGCGCTCCGGCGTAATTGTGGCCGACCGGCACATAGGCTGCTTCGCCCGGAGTGATGGCGAAGGAAATGCCAACCAGCCGTGCCTGCATCTGATCGAGGTCGGTGGTCTCGGTGTCGAGCGAGGTGAGTGGCGCCTGTTCAATTTTTGCGTGCCATGCATCGAAGCGGTCCCAGGTGACGATGGTCTCGTAACCGGAGCGATCGGGTGCCGTTGTGACGAGCGGGATTTCCGGGACGCTTGCGGCGGCTCGCGCTGCCCCCACGCGTTTGTTGCCGTTGGAGGATGATGTTGCGCCAACATCGGCCATGCCACCGCCTTGCACGTCCTTCAGCCAGGTCTTGAAGCCGAGGCGGGTAAACAATTCGGCGAGCGCCGCATTGTCGTGCGGCAGATGAGCCAACTGCTCCACCGTGACCGGCAGCGCCACATCGCAAGCCACGGTCACCAGCTTGCGGCCAAGCGGCAGGAAGTCGAGATGCTTGCGCAGGTTGTCGCCCACTGCGCCGCCGATTTCCGCCGCGTGGGCGATGACGCCATCGAGCGAATCGAATTGGGTGAGCCACTTGACCGCGGTTTTCGGGCCGACCTTGTCCACGCCTGGCACGCCATCGACGCTGTCGCCCACCAGGCTCAGGTAGTCGACGATGCGATTGGGCGGCACGCCGAACTTGGCCGTTACGCCGGCTTCGTCGAGCACTTCGTTGCTCATGGTGTTCACCAGCCGCACATGGGGATTGACCAACTGGGCGAGGTCCTTGTCGCCGGTCGAGACCACGCATTCGATGCCGCGTGTTGATGCCTGCTGCGTCAAGGTACCGATCACGTCGTCGGCTTCGACGCCGTCTATCATCAGCAATGGCCAGCCCAGTGCGCGCACGCAGGCGTGGAGAGGCTCAATTTGCATCACGAGGTCGTCCGGCATCGGAGGCCGGTGCGCCTTGTAGGCGGGATACCAGTCGTCGCGAAAAGTCTTGCCCTTGGCGTCGAACACCACGGCGAGATAATCCGCCTTGTAGTCCGCTTCCAGCCGACGTAGCATGCTGATGACGCCATACACCGCGCCAGTCGGTTCGCCCGCCGTATTGCGCAGATCGGGCAGCGCATGGAAAGCGCGATAGAGATAAGACGATCCGTCTACCAGCAGCAAGGAGGCCATGGGGTTTATGAACGCAAAAGAAAAACTGCCGAAGGTTGTCGATCCGGCATCCGCTACCGGCAAGGCCCGCGAGGCCTGGCGGGTGTTCGGCATTATGTCAGAATTTGTCGACGCGACTGAACGCCTTGCCCATGTGCGACCGGCGGTTTCGATCTTCGGCAGCGCGCGCACGGCGGTGGATTCGCCCTACTATCAACTCGCGGAAAAAATCGCGCGCCAGTTGTCCGATTCCGGTTTTTCGGTGATTTCCGGCGGCGGCCCGGGCATCATGGAGGCGGCCAACAAGGGCGCCTTCGAAGGCAAGGGGGTCAGCATCGGCCTCAATATCCAGTTGCCGCAGGAACAGGCGGCGAATCCTTATCAGGATATTTCACAGTCCTTCCGTCACTTCTTCGCCCGCAAATACATGTTCGTCAAGATGGCCACCGCCTACGTGGTGTTGCCCGGCGGCTTCGGCACCCTCGACGAATTGCTGGAAGCGTTGACACTGATCCAGACCCGCAAGTCGGTGCGCATGCCGGTGATTCTGGTCGGCAGCGCCTTCTGGGCCGGGCTGCTAGCCTGGTTCCGGGAGCGGCTGGTGGCCGAGGGAATGATCCACGCCGAAGACATGGACTTGATTCAGGTCATCGACGAGCCCGCGGAAGTTGTTGCCGCCATTTTCAAGTATTACGAAAAGCGCGGCTTTGAGCGCCTGCCGGAAGAGCATGATTTGATGCTGAATCTTTGACGCCCCTGCTAGAATGTCGCTGCTCACCGAAAGGAAAGTCATGCGCCGCCTGCTGTTTACCCTGTTAATGGCCTTGGCCTTGCCGGTCTTCGCGGCCAATCGGCCTGACGGACTTCAGCCTCTGCCCGAAGCCCCGCCGCCGCCGGCCGGCGTCAATCTTGACGATGCCGCGGATGCGCCAGAGGTCACCATCACCAAGCGCGGTGAAGACAAGGTGGAGGAGTATCGAATGAACGGCAAGCTCTACCAGATCAAGGTGACGCCGCCGCATGGCGTGCCCTACTATCTGGTGGATGACACCGGCAACGGGGTTCTGCTGCGGCGAGACAATATCGGCCCCAACGTGCAACCGCCCATGTGGGTGATTCATTCCTTCTAACATGAACGATACCCTGCCCGTCACCGCCCTGCCGCAACCGAAGACCGTCGGCGCGGATCGGGGTACACACTGGATCAGTGTAGGCTGGCGCATGTTCACCGCAGCACCCGGTGTATGGATTGCCGTTGCGGTTGTCACGATCGTGATCCAACTGCTGCTCAATATCGTGCCCGTGATTGGTGGCCTGGCATCGTCCGTTCTCGCGCCGGTATTCCTTGGCGGCGTCATGGCCGGATGTGCCGCCGCTGATCGGGGCGAACCGTTCCAGTTCGAGTGCCTGTTCCTGGGTTTTCGCAGCAACACCGGCAACCTCGTCACCATCGGCGTCATCTACCTGATCGGCATCATCGCGATCAGCCTTATTGGCGTCGCAGTGCTCGTGGTCGGTGGCGGCGGCGCCATTCTTGCCGCCCTGTGGCACTTCGGCGGCGTTGCCACGCCTGACATGTTTCCCGGCGAGGTCCTGCTGTCATCTTTGGGCATTGTCCTGCTGGCGGCTTGCATCGTTCTGGTGTTGTTCGTGCCGCTGCTGATGGCGCTCTGGTTCGCACCGGCGTTGGTGATGTTTGACCAAGTCAGCGCAGGCGCGGCGATGAAGAGCAGCCTCACGGCCTTGATGCGTAACTGGTTGCCATTCACCATCTACAGCCTGGTGGTCTTGGTGCTGATGGTGGTTGCCGCCATACCGCTGATGCTCGGCTATCTGATTCTGGCTCCGGTATTGCTGGGCTCTGTGTACGCCTCGTACCGCGACATTTACTGCTGATCAATGCAGGCACGCCGTCTGCCCGCCCGCCACGGTGCTCTTTGGTTGATGGGCGGCTTCGGGCTGTTTCGCGCCAACCCACCCATGCTGACCATGGTGGCGATGGCCTATCTGCTGGTCATCTTCCTCAGCCTGTTGCACGCTGTCGCGTCCTTCCTCCTGCCAGTGGTGATGCCAACCTTGACGCTGTTGGTGGCCAACAGCTGCCGCGCCATCGAAAAAGGCGGCCGGCCGATAGGCAATTTCACTGAGGGTTTGCGTGAGCATCGCGACGGTTTGTTGCGGCTGGGTGGATTACAGTTGTTGGGCTCCCTTGCCATTCTCGCGGCCGCCCATTTTCTGGGCATCGGGACGGAGAGCATCGGCGACGGAAAGCCGGATCCGAAACTGCTGCTCGGAACCCTATTACCGCTCCTGGCGCTCGGCGCACCATTGTTTATTGCATTCTGGTTTGCGCCCTTGCTGACCGGTTGGGACGGTATTCCGCCACTCAAGTCGGTGTTCTTCAGCTTTGTCGCCGTATTGCGCAATTGGCGCGCGTTTATCGCCTATGGCGTCACGATTGCGGTGGCCGGAATCGTGTTGCCCGGATTGCTGATCGCATTTGCCGGTTCGGTTTCTCAGCCTTTCGCCAAGGTTGTCTCCACGGTAGTGTGGATGCTGTTCATCTTCGTACTTTCGCCAGCGCTGATGGCCAGCGTTTATCTCAGCTATCGCGACGTCTTCGCCCATGAGTGAACCCCTGGCGCCGGTGGGGGTCTTTGGCGGAACTTTCGACCCGATTCACAACGCCCATCTGCGTCTGGTTGAAGAAGCGCATCGCGTTCTCGGCCTTGATCATGTGGTGCTGGTCCCCGCTGGTAATCCCCAGCATCGAGACAAACCGACGATCAGCGCCGAACGGCGTTTGGCCATGGTGCGGCTGGCGGTTGCCGGCAAGTCGTGGATGCAGATTGACGACGGTGAAATACGCAATGCATCACCGTCGTACTCGGTTCCCACGCTCCAGCGGCTGCGTCAAGCCTACGGCGCAGAACGCTCCCTGGTATTGTTGCTCGGATCCGATGCATTTGGCGCTCTGGCCAGCTGGCACCGCTGGCAGGAATTGTTCGGCCTGGCCCACATCGCCATCGCCACGCGGCCCGGCCACACGCTGGAGGCGGGCGCTTTGCCACCGGCGTTGCGGCACGAATACGCACAACGCTTGCGGCAGGACTCAGCTTCTCTGACGACAGCCCCGGCCGGATGTATCCGGCCCTTCGTCATGCCGCCGATGGAAATTTCGGCGACCGCGATTCGTGCTGCACTTGGTCGCAGTGAGAAGCCGGCAGACATGCTGCCCCCGGCCGTTCTCGAATATATTGCTCGTAACCAACTCTACCAATCGGCACCCTGAATGGACCCAAAAAAACTGCAAAAAATTGTCGTAGCCGCACTTGAGGACGTCAAGGCGAAGGACATCGAAGTCATCAACACGTCCAAGCTCACGGCCTTGTTTGATCGCATCATCATCGCCAGCGCCGACTCGACGCGCCAGGTCAATGCGCTGGCGCGCAATGTGCAGGACAAGGTTAGGGAAGCCGGCGGCATCATCTACGGCACCGAGGGCGAAGGCGGCGGCGAGTGGGTGCTGGTGGATCTCGGCGACATCGTGATTCACGTCATGCAACCCGCGGTGCGCGCCTACTACAATCTTGAAGAGCTCTGGTCGACCAAAGCTCGACCACGTGGGAAATTGGACAGCCTCCCCTCCCAACCTCCCCCGCCAAGCGGAGGAGGTGACCAGTCGCCCCCCGCCAAGGGGCGGAAGCGGGGTGTCGCGGAGCAAGGCGCCGCGCCGTTGGAGCGGGCGAGCGGCGCGAAGCAAGCCCTCCGGGGGAAGGGGAGTCGGCCAAAAATTAATTCCGACAGTGGCGATAAGGAGTGAAGCTGCTTATCGCCACTGTCGGGACGCGAATGCCGGATTGGGTAAACACCGGCGTGGCCGAATATGTCAAACGTATGCCGAGAGAGTTGCCGGTGAGCTTGATTGAAGTCAAAGCCGAACCGCGCGCGGAAGGCAAACCGATCGCCGCCATGATGGCGCAGGAGGCCGCCAGATTGCGTGCCGCCCTGTCGGCACGATGCAAACAAATTGCGCTTGACGAGCGCGGCACTGAATTGACGACGCGCGGCCTCGCTGACCGCCTGCAAACGTGGATGACAGAGGGTGATGATGTGGCTTTTTTGATCGGCGGACCGGATGGTCTTGACGACGCGCTGAAACGCGAAGCCGCAGAGCGAGTGCGGCTATCGGGACTGACCCTGCCACACGCGCTGATCCGCGTCGTTCTTGCCGAAGCGCTCTACCGTGCATCAAGTTTGCTGCGCGGCCACCCATATCACCGTGAGTGACCCGAGTCGATGAAAATCCTCGAACCAAGAATTTATCTTGCCTCGCGCAGTCCGCGGCGGCGCGAACTGTTGGCGCAGATCGGCGTGCGTTTCGATGTGCTGCTGTTCCGTTCCGGACAGCGCTTCGATCACGAAGTCGATGAGGCTGCAGTCAGCAATGAAACCCCGGATCAGTATGTGGTGCGCGTGGCCTGTGCCAAAGCCGAGCACGGACTGCGGCTGGCGAATTCGCGGCAGATGCTGTCGCGGCCCATTCTGGCGGCCGATACCACGCTCGACATTGATGGCGAGATCGTCGGCAAACCCGGGGACGCCGCCGAGGCAGAGGCAATTTTGGCCCGACTGTCGGGCCGCAGCCATCGCGTGCTTACCGCCATCGCTATCGCCGAGGGTGATCGTCTGGAACATGTTCTCAACGTTAACGAGGTTCGCTTCCGCAGGCTTGACGCCGAAGAAATCCGCCGTTATGTGATGAGTGGCGAACCGATGGACAAGGCTGGCGCTTACGGCATTCAGGGTCGGGCGGCCATGTTCGTAGGCGAGGTCCGTGGCTCGCATTCCGGCATCGTCGGCCTGCCCTTGTGCGAAACTGCGCTCCTGTTGAGGCGCTTTGGATATCCGTTGTGAAGGGCCGTGAGGAGTGACGAGTGAGGAGCAATAGTGAGCAACGACATTGAACGAAAGAACAGTGGCATGCAGCGGATGCGTGTTCACCGAGACGCCGTTCGCATTGCGACGGTTGTACTCCTCACTCCTCACTCTTCACTCCTCACCTTCTTCTACAAATGAGTCACGACTTTCTGATCAATTTCACGCCGCAGGAAACCCGCGTCGCGGTGCTGGAAAACGCCGTGGTTCAGGAACTGCACATCGAACGTAACCAGAGTCGTGGCATCGTCGGCAATATTTACATGGGGACGGTGGTGCGTGTGCTGCCCGGCATGCAGTCGGCCTTTGTCGATATCGGCATTGACCGCACGGCGTTTCTCCACATTGGCGATATCTGGGAACCGCGTCAGGCGAGTGGTCAGGTTGCCGAGGAACGGCAGATCCAAAAGATTCTGTCCGAAGGCAGGAATCTGATGGTGCAAGTCCTCAAGGATCCCATCGGCACCAAGGGCGCCAGGCTGACCACTCAGCTTTCTCTTGCCGGCCGCCTGCTGGTTTATCTGCCGCAAGAACGCCATATCGGCATCTCGCAAAGAATCGGCGAGGAAGCGGCGCGCGAAAATTTGCGGCAGAGAATCCAGGCGCTGCTGGTTGTCGACGAGGCAGGCGGATTCATCGTTCGCACCGTGGCTGAAAACGCCTGTGACGAGGAACTCGCGGCCGACATTCTCTATCTGCGCCGGCTTTGGGGCGAGATCTGCGAGCGGAGCCGGGGGGCCCCGCCACAGGCGCTGCTGCACGAAGACCTGAACCTGGCACAGCGCGTACTGCGCGATCAGGTATCGCGCGAAACCAAGCGAATCCTCATCGATTCGCGCGAGAACTTTCAGAAACTCTCGGATTTCGCCAAGGAATATGTTCCCATCGCGTTGCCGCTGCTGGAGCACTATGCTGGCGAGCGGCCGCTATTCGATATCCTCGGCATCGACGACGAGATTCAAAAGGCCCTGGCGCGTCGCGTGGATCTCAAATCCGGCGGCTACCTGATCTTCGACCAGACCGAAGCGATGACCACCATCGACGTCAACACCGGCGGTTTCGTCGGCGTGCGCAACTTCGACGACACCATTTTCAAGACCAATCTTGAGGCGGCCCAAACCATCGCGCGCCAATTGCGCTTGCGCAACCTGGGCGGCATCATCATCGCCGATTTCATCGACATGGAATCGGCGGAGCACCGTGCGGCGGTGCTGGAGGAGCTCAACAAGGTTTTGGCAAAGGACCACACGCCGATTACCGTCAGCGGTTTCACCGGCTTGGGACTGGTGGAAATGACGCGCAAACGCACCCGCGAATCCCTCGCCCACGTCCTCTGCGAGGCCTGCCCCACCTGCGAGGGCCGGGGCGAAATCAAGACGGCCCGTACCATGTGCTACGAGATCCTGCGCGAACTGCTGCGCGAGGCGCGGCAGTTCAACGCCCGGGAACTCCGGCTGCTGGCGGCGCCCTCGGTCGTCGACCTGTTTCTCGATGACGAGTCACAATCCCTGGCCATGCTTTCGGAATTTATTGGCAAACCGATTTCTCTGCACGGTGAGTCCAGCTACACCCAGGAGCAGTTCGATATCGTGTTGCTGTAGTGGCAATGCAACGCTGCCTGATATTTTCTTCGCCACCGGTTGCATAACTGCTCGGTTCTTGGTAGTTTGAACTTGGCAAAGTAGGGTTGCTCAGCAAGTTCGCCGTATCCGGGGGGTCATGAAAAAACAAATCATTCTCGCCGCACTGTCGGCCATTTTGCTGCTGGGTCAGGGGATCGCCGGGGCCGCGGACGAAAAGTTCGCCATTAATCAGTTTGACGTGCAGGGCAACACCGTTTTGTCCAAAACAGAAATCGATCAAGTGATTGCTCCTTTTACCGGTAAAGACAAGGGGTACGGCGATGTACAGAAGGCGCTTGAAGCCCTCGAACGCGCCTACCACAGCAAAGGCTACGGCACGGTATCCGCTTATGTGCCGGAGCAGGAACTCGCCAGCGGCGTCGTCCGCCTGCAAGTTGCGGAAGGCATCATTGGCAAAGTCACGGTGACCGGCAATAACTATTTTTCCGCTGATAATGTTCGCAATGCCCTGCCGCAGCTTCGAGAAGGCAAAGTGCCAAACCTGAGCTTGATTTCCGATAACGTTCAGTTCGCCAACGAAAATCCCGCCAAGAAAACTGAAGTCATCCTCGGCGTCAGCGAAGAGGAAGGCAAGGTAGACGCGAAAGTCGCGGTCAATGAAGAGAATCCGCGCCGGGTGTTTGTGACCGTCGACAACACCGGCGAAAAACGCACGACCGGGCAGTATCGTGCGGGTTTGTCCTACCGCGACGCGAATTTGTTCGGTCACGACGAAACCCTGACAGTGGGTTACATCTCCGCCCCCGATGCGCCCGGCGGCGTGAAAGCTGAAGTCTATACCGTCGGTTTGCGCATCCCGTTTTACGCGTTGGGTGACAGCCTTGACCTGATCGCGGCGAAGAGCACGGTCAACATCCCGGCGTCGGTCATTGCGCCTGGAGGCACCTTGGCTCTGAACGGCAAGGGCACCATTTTCGCCGCGCGCTGGAATCATTTGTTCCCACGCGCGGGGGAATACACATCACGCGTGGTGTTGGGGCTCGACTGGAAAGATTTGGAAAACCCCTGCAAAGGCCTCGTTAACGCCGGCTGCATCGGCTTGCTTGAAACACCGGTTTCCGCGACTTACCTCGGCCAATGGCAAAAACCCAACGTCGCTGCCGATTTCAATGCCGGCGTGGCCTACAACCTGCTGCTCCGGGAACGCCAGTCTGGCTGGCGCTACAACTATGCCGCCAACGCGCGCTCGACCCAAAAGGACTTCCTGATTTTCCGCGTCGGCGGCAGCTATCTGCAATCTCTGCGGGGTGACTGGCAGGTGCGCGGCGCGCTCAACGCGCAATACAGCGATAATCCGTTGCCGACCACTGAACAGCTCGGCCTGACCGGTGCGCAAGCCGTGCGTGGTTTCAGCGAGCGCGTGCTGACGTCTGACAACGGCTTCATCGCCAATATCGAGGGCTACACGCCTGATCTTGCCCCGCGGCTCGGGTCGATGCTGCACACCACCGTACCCGGCTCCCTGCGTGCGCTGGCCTTCTACGACACGGGTTTGGGCTGGGGCCGCCCGGTGGACGGTACGACCTGGTTCGACCCGCACAGCAATCTGATCATTCCGGTCGGAACCAAGGCGATCAACGAACGCACTAACATCGAAAGCATCGGGCTGGGCCTGCGCTACGGGCTGCGCAAGGATATCAGCGCCCGCTTTGACTGGGCCCGCATCCTGCAAAGCTCTCCCGCTAACCGCCTGACGCCAAATGTGGCGGTGGATGACCAGTGGCGAGTGCATTTCGCCGTCGTTTATGGTTTCTAGGGTAAGTCCTGTGAAGTGCGTCATACCCCCGGTTATTCACGGGGTTTATAGTCGGCGCCTGAATGGGGGAACTTCTCCCCGGATATTTTTAGAAATTGGAGTCTGCCATGGCGCGTAGTCCCCTACTTCCACCCTGCACCCGGTCGCGCCTGATCCCACGGGGATTTCCTTCGGCCATGGCCACGGCGATATCCGCCTGTTTTGCGGCGACCGTGTCGGCACTGCCGTTGGCCCCGACCGTAGTCAATGGTTCAGCTACCTTCGCCCAAAGCGGCAACGTACTTAACGTCACCAACAGCAGCGGCGCCATCATCAATTGGAACAGCTTCTCCATCGGCGCCGGAGAGACGACCCGTTTCATTCAAGCCTCCTCATCCAGCAGCGTATTGAACCGGGTACTGGCCAACGATCCCTCGGTGATCCTCGGCACCCTCACCTCCAACGGCAAGGTCTGGCTGATCAACCCCAGCGGCATTCTGGTCGGTGCCGGCGCGGCGATCAATACCGCCGGCTTCATCGCCTCCACGCTTAACATCACCGACGCCAACTTCCTCGCCAACAAGCTCAAGTTCGACGCGACCGCAGTGGGCAAAGCGGGTGCCGGCAGCATCGTCAACCAAGGCAACATCACCACCCCCAGCGGCGGCACGGTGTATCTGGTGGCGCCCAATGTCAGCAACGCAGGCCTCATTACCACCCCGCAGGGCGAAATCATTCTCGCCGCCGGCCAGAGCGTCACCTTGCTTGACACCGGCACCCCTGGTGTCAGCGTTGAGATCGTCGGACCAAAGGGCAGCGCCACCAACCTCGGCACCATCGTTGCCGATGCAGGGCGCATCGGCATCGCCGGGGTCATCGTCAGAAACGCGGGAACACTGAACGCTTCCTCCGTGGTCAATGAAGGCGGGCACATCTTCCTCAAGGCCAGCCAGGATGCGTATGTCGATGGCAATGGCCGCATCGTCACAACGGGAACCAAAGGCGGACGCGTTGCGGTATTGGGCAACAGAGTCGCGGTCATGGACCACGCCAGCATTGACGCATCAGGCAGCAACGGCGGCGGCACAGTCCTGATCGGTGGTGATTACCAGGGCAAAAATTCCAACGTACAAAACTCCACCACCACTTACTACGGGCCGAATGCCACAGTAAAGGCTGACGCGACCAACAACGGCAACGGCGGCAAGGTGATTGTCTGGGCCGATGACACTACCCGGGCTTACGGACACATTAGTGCCAGAGGCGGACCGAACGGCGGCAATGGCGGACTCGTTGAAACATCGGGACATCGGTATCTCGATGTCGAAGGTATTAAAGTAAACACGGGCAATGGGGGCGAGTGGCTGCTTGACCCCAGCGATGTGAATATCGCCAACGGGAGTGACAGTTTCACCGCGAGTTTCAGCGGCGGTGTTTTCTACGGGGGCATAGGTATTTCGACTCTGTCGTGGGGGACGATCAGTTCCAATCTAAGTACCTCTAATGTTTACATCACGACGTTTGGCGGCGGCGGCTTAGGCGACATCACTATTTCTTCCGGCACTTTCAGTAACAGTTCGGGAAATAGCTTGAATTTATTCGCCCACAACAACATCAATGCGTCCGGCGTGAACATGACCCTCAGCGGTGGCCTCAGCATGCACGCGGGCTGGGACGGTACCCTCGGTGGTGGCACGTTTCCGAACGCCAATGTGATCGCAGGCGCAGACGCAACGCATAACAACATCACGCTGACCAACGGCAGTTTTCAGGCCGGCCGCATCACCCTCGTGGCCGGTAACGTGGTCTTGAACAACACGACGCTTGACACCAACTTCCTTGGCGACGTCGTTATCGATGCGCATGCCGATGTTTTTGGTGGCAGCGGCACCATTATGCAGAATGGTGGCACCGTTCGGGGCAGCCGCGTCGGGCTGAGGTCCGACCGTGACATCAACGTCAGCGGCATCTTGGCGGGCGGCTCCTGCGGCGATTGCGGCGAGGGCGTGTTCATGACAGCGGGTGTCTTTGCCCCCGGTATATACGGTGGCGACATTCACCTCAATGCCGGCAGCAATGTAACGGGTGCCGGTTTCGGTTTGATGGCGAAGTTCGGTTCCGTCAATAACAGCGGCGGCCGAGTTATTCAGGCCAGCGGCGGTTACCTTGAGGGCGCCGATAGCATTGGTACTAGCCAAATCACTGCCGAGCGAAACGTGCAACTACTCGGTAATGTCGTACTCAACAACGCTAATCGCTTGAACGTTACCGCCGGTTATGGTGGTGTTGTCGGCCAGGGCATCATCATCGCGGCGCTGAACAACGTCACTCGTCCGTCCGCCTCAGTGGCCCTTAATGCCACCGGCAATATTGACGTGGCTGCCACCGGCGATATTCATACCAACACCTTCAACGCCACCATCTCCGGCGGCAATATGTCCTTTGCGACAGCGACCGGCAAGCTGTTCATCGATGGCGGCAGTTTCTCTCTTTCATCCGCCAAATTGTTGATGCTGAATTCGTTAACGGGTGACGTTGAGGTCCACAACCGACTCAATTCATCCGGCAGCCTTTTCGTGCACGCGGGACACGACGTGTTAATAAATTTTTCTCCTGTCATTCTGAGGGCAAACAATAATGTCACGGTATCTGCCGACAACGACATTTCGATGGTTGGCAGTGACATTGGCACTTCCAATGGAAACACCGTCGTCAGCGCCCGCAACATCAGCATGGACAGGGGTTCCGGCATCTACGGATACAACGCCGTGGCGGTGAACGCCAACGTCTTGTCGATGGACCACAACAGCAGCATCGGCGGTTACTACGCCGCTTCTGTGTCAGTGGCTGGCCCGATCTCGATGGATCACGGTAGCGGCATCTTCGGTGACTACGGCGTCTCACTGGTTAGCTCGGGGCCGATCACATTGCGCAATGGTAGTGGCATTGCCGGAGGCAGCAACGGCGCGGCCTCCATAATTTCCGGTGGCCAGTTGAGTCTTGATAATTCGTTCATCTTCGGTAATGGGGTCAGTATCGGTGCCAAGGGAGTGAGTCTCGACCACAACAGCGTCGTGTTCAGCAATGGCAACGGCAATGGCAACGACAATGGCAACGACAATGGCAACGACAATGGCAATGGCAATGGCAATGGCAATGGCAATGGCGCCCCAGCCAACGTCAAGATGGTGATCAGCGGCGGCGATCTGACGTTGGATAATCGGTCGCATATCGGCGCGAGTCACGATGTCATATTGACGATGACCGGCGCCAGCGCCCAAGTAGTGCTGAATAGCGTTGCCGGGGAATCGCCGTCGACGATTTTGGCCGGGCCGCACGCCATCACCCAGATCAACTTCCTCAGCCGTTCATCAGGGGGCATCATCATCGATGGCGCACCGACGACCACGACGGTGTACGGCGGCAGTGGCTTCTTCGCGCGCAATTTTAACAACCCGTCCAGTCTTGGCAATGGACTGGAGATTACTTACGCCAACGGATCGACCGACAACCGCGCGGCTCAAACAATTGACCAGTTCTTCAACAATCTAACCGACACTGCCTCATTGGACGACAAGAAAAAGAAAGATGGCCACGACACCGAAGGAAACAACCAGGATGAAGATCATGACAACCACACCGGGCAGTGCAGTTAAGCTCCTGCTGATCATCCTCGCCCTGATCGCAGGGCCGAGCTACGCAGCCGCGGTGGGCCAGATTGCCAATCTATCGGGAACGCTGTCGGTCAAGCGGCTCGATGGAACGTCGAAACTGCTGGCGGTGAAGTCCGAAGTTGAGCCCGGCGACACCCTGGCCACCGAAGAAGGCACCTACGCCCGAGTCAAATTCATTGATGGCGGCGAAGTCGTACTGCGACCTGGAACGCAGATCAAGGTCGACGCCTTCTCTTTCGACCAAGCCAAGCCAGCGCAGGACAATCAGGTCATCAGCTTGTTCAAGGGGGGACTGCGTGCCATCACCGGTCTTTTGGGCAAGCGCAGCAAAGAGAAGGTGAGCTATGTCACCGCCACCGCCACCATCGGCATCCGCGGCACCAATCTGGGTGCCGCGCTGGAAGGCGATGGCAGTTTGCACGTGGATGTGAGCGACGGCGCGGTCGTGGTGACGAACGCCGGTGGGATGCTGCAGGTCAATACCGGGCAGTTTGCCTTGGTAAAGAGCGGTGTTTCGCCACCGACCCTGATGATCAATGGCCAGAAGGTCACCATCCCGCTGAACATCGGCGGCGGCATCGGCAAAGACCAGGGCAGTTCCTGCGCGCTCTGAATCCGTGGGTGCCTGCGAAGACAGCAGGCTTGATAAAAAGCGCTGGCCGCCGCCGCTTTTTTATTTGGGTTTTCGTGAAGGAAACATCACGGTGGCTTCGCCCTCGATCACCGCTTTACCGCCGACCGTGCATACCGTGTCGAGCACCACGCGCTGTCTTTCAATCGCCACTTCCTTGATGGTGACCGTCGCCGTCACCTCATCGCCGGGTCGCACCGGCGCCTTGAATTTCAATGTCTGTCCGAGATAGATGGTGCCCGGGCCGGGCAGCTTGTTGGCAAGCACGGCAGACATGAAACTGGCAGAGAGCATGCCGTGAGCGATGATTCCCTTGAAGGGTGTGGTGGCGGCAAAGGCCGCGTCGAGATGCACTGGATTGATGTCGGTGGAAACCTCGGAAAACTTTACGATATCGTCCGTGGTGACAGTTTTGGAAATGCTCGCGTTCATTCCAACGCTGAGATCTTCAATGCCATTGATAGTAGTCGAGTTCATGTGTTTATCCTTGGTCGCGAATACGGATGACGTTGGTTTGGCTCAACGTCGTGTCATGCCAGAATGATAGCTTGGTGTACTGCTCAAACAGCTCCGGCGGCAATATTGTTTTGCGCGCTTCGAATTGTACCTTTGGCCGCACCTTGTGCAGTCCAACCAGCCCCAATCCTTCGTCATAGTCCGGCGTA
This sequence comes from Sterolibacteriaceae bacterium, assembly GCA_043738385.1. Classification (GTDB taxonomy): domain Bacteria; phylum Pseudomonadota; class Gammaproteobacteria; order Burkholderiales; family Rhodocyclaceae; genus JANYCD01. The sequence goes on along the minus strand of JAYUGL010000042.1, from coordinate 3,071 downwards.
TCGAAATCGATGTTCTGGTAATCGTTCTCGAATAATTGTTCACCGAGAAACGAGTAGACCAGAGCAATCACTTCCTTGGGGCGTTGCGCAAGGATGTCGTAATCGATCACCAGCATGAATTGCCCTGCTCGCTGTAGAAGGCTTCCTTCAGTCCGGCCCAGGCGATGCCTACCAGGCGGGTGCGCTGGGCCAACGTTTCGACGCGTGAAAAAACCGTGCTGCGTTCGGGTTCGTTGGCGAACAGGCGGGTGTTCTCGTACGGGTTGGCGTGATACAGGCGCTCGATGCTGTCCATGATCCACGCCACATTGCGGACACAGGAAATCACCTTGGCATTGGGAAACAAGTCGAGTACGGCCGGTAACTTGCTGCTCCATATCCGGTTGGTGTCAAAGATGACCTGCTGCGGATTGTCAGCGTAGTAATTCTCGAACAGGCCGTGCAGAATGGTGCGCCGTTGCCCGGAGGACACCTGCGGCGCCCATTCGCTGCCAACGCTGACCTGGCCGACAATGGCGCTGAAAAAACTCGCCACCGGGCTGGTGACACCGCAATGAAAGCGTGGGTTCTGGCGCAGAATCGCTGACAGCAGAGTGGAGCCGGAACGCGGCAGTCCACTGATGAAATGAAAAGTATGTCCGGGGGACGCCAGGGATTTTTTCCTTGCGATGCTTTACCTTATCCGGCCAAGCGTCTTCGCGCGTTTTTGACAGGCCAATCTTAGCCCATTTGTATCAGCCTTGAGGAGCAAACTACATGAATCTGAATCCAATGACCAAACCCGCGTTTGACCGCAGGGAATTCCTGATTACAGTGGCCGGTGTCGGCTTCGCCCTGGCTGCGCAACCGATCATGGCGCAGACCGCGATCACCACCGATAGCAAGGGCCTCGTCGCGGGTGAAGTAAAGATTCCAGTGGCCGACGGCACCCTGGCCGCCTATCGCGCACAACCTGCCACCGGCAAGCATTTCCCGATGGTGTTGGTGGTATCGGAGATTTTCGGCGTGCATGAATGGATCGCCGACATCTGCCGTCGCCTCGCCCAACTCGGCTATCTGGCGATTGCACCGGATTTGTTTGCCCGGCACGGCGACCCGCGCAAGCTGCAGGACATTCAGCAGATCTTGACTGACATCATCGCCAAGACACCCGACAGCGAAGTCATGTCCGACCTTGACGCCACGGTGGTCTGGGCCAAGGCCGAAGGCGCCAACATGGCGCGGCTGGGCATCACCGGCTTTTGCTGGGGCGGGCGCATCACCTGGATGTATGCCGCCCACAACCCGCAGGTGAAAGCCGGCGTGGCGTGGTACGGCCGCATCAAGGCTGATGTCAACGTCATCACGCCACAGCACCCCATTGATATCGCGGCGAAGTTGGAGGTTCCGGTGCTGGGGCTTTATGGCGGGCTCGATCAAACTATCTCAATCGATCAGGTCACCGAAATGCGGGCGGCGCTGACTCAAGCCCACAGCCAATCGGAAATCCATGTTTATCCCCATGCTGATCACGGCTTTCTCGCCGACTACAGGGCCACGTATAACAAGGAAGCGGCCGAAGATGGGTGGCAGCGGCTGCAGGAGTGGTTCAAGAAATACGGGGTGTAGAAATTCGACTAAAGCGCATGCAATCGATCACCGCGGCTGAAGCCCACCAGCGGTTCGCGCAGCCCCCGGCCCAGCGCGATCACCTTGAACAACTCGCCCATTTCATTCGGCGACAGCAGTAGATTCACCGCGCCGCCGGCCCGCGCCGCGGTGGCTGCATCGACCTCATCTTTGCGCTGCGCCAGCAGATCGGCGATGCCGCAGTTCATCAGGAATGCCGCCTGCGAGGTGTAGCCCAATACGTCCAGTCCCGCATCGTGGCCAGCTTCGGCAATGGCGGTGAAATCGACATGGGCAGTGATATCGGATAGCCCGGGATACCAGAAAGGTTCGTCGTGGCTTCGGTGCCGATAGTGGCAACGGATCGTGCCGCCGTTGCGCTGTGGATGGTAGTACTCGTGGCGTGGCAGGCCGTAATCGATCAGCAACAGCGCGCCCTGCTTCAGGCGCCGCCCCAGCTCGGCAGTCCAGGCCCGCGCGGCCAACGCAATTTCACTGCGATATGTCGCCACAACCGGCAACTTGCGCGCCGCCTTTTGCAGCGCTTCGCCCGCCGGGCGTTCGGACAACATGAAAGCGTCCGAATCATCGAGCGTGATACCACACTCCATCAATCCTTCGCTGCGCCAGACGACGGCGTGATTGGGCATGGCGTCGAGTAATTCATTGCCGACCACGCAACCTGAAATTTTGTCGGGCAGCGAATCCAGCCATTCAATCTGCGACAGAAATTGCGGCGCCCGCGTCGCAATCGTCTCGCGCTGCCGCGCACTGAGCTCGCCGGAAAGTTCGAGTATTCGGTAGCGTTGCGCCGGGCAACCGAGCGCATTGAGTGCGATCAACAAATCCGCCGCCAGATGTCCGCTGCCGGCCCCCGCTTCCAGCACCTCGGGGGCGGAGGCGCGCATCACCTGCGCGATCTGCACCGCCAGCGCATGGCCGAACAGGGGTGTGAGTTCCGGTGCGGTGACGAAATCTCCCGCCTCGCCAAATTTTTCCGAACCGCCAGCGTAGTAACCAAGCCCGGGACTGTAAAGCGCCAGCTCCATGTAGCGCGCAAACGAAATCCATCCGTCGGCGGCGCGAATCTCGGCGGCGATGCGCAGCACCAAAGCCGCGCTGGCGGCCTTGGCGTCGTCGGAAGGTTCAGGAAGACTGGTGTTCATGAGGCGCCGCATTGTGCCATGGGGCCGCCTTTTGCAATCTATGCTTCGTTCGTTCCCACTTCCGGCGGTATCAATTCCGGTCCATCTTCCCGCGCACTGCTGACGCGCCGGGAGACTTTCCACGCCTCAAGCTCTGACCCCGGCAATGGGGCCAAGAGACTATTTACCAGCTCGTCGGCTTCATGCTTGGGATCAAGCTACAGTTACTGAGGGGGCCGGTAAATAGTGCGTGATTATGATCAGGCGGCATAGCGGACATGTTTTTCCTGAAACAAGTTTCGGATGACATGAGGCTGC
>JAYUGL010000041.1:0-2445 GCA_043738385.1 Sterolibacteriaceae bacterium | reverse complement strand
GATTCATGGGTGTCCACGATTTGAATTTTAGATTCAACAATTGCGATGCTTCCGGGTTTAGACAACCAGGGGTGACGCATGAACGTGGGCAAGACGCTGTTTGCGCAAGTCATGGAGTACGTGCCGTGGAAGACCTTTGGACGCATCATCGATCGCCATGGTGGCGATGCGGGTGTACGCACCTTGGACTGCGCCGATTTGTTTCGAGTGATGACCTTCTCGCAGTTGACATGGCGCGAGTCCTTGCGCGACATCGAGGTTTGCCTGGCGGCCAATCAGGCCAAGCTGTTTCACATGGGCCTGAGCGCAGCGCCCGCGCGCTCGACGCTGGCGGACGCATTGAACGCTCGGGACTGGCACATCTATCACGCTCTCGCCATGCGCCTGATTGTGCGCGGCAGGGAACTCTATGCCAAAGAACCGATGGGCATCGAACTCGATGCGACGGTCTACGCGCTGGATTCCACCACCATCGACCTGTGCCTGAGTCTGTTCGACTGGGCACCATTTCGTTCGACCAAGGCGGCGGTGAAGATGCATACGCTGCTGGATTTGCGTGGCGCTATTCCTGCCTTCATCCACATCAGCGACGGCAAGATGGGCGATGTCAACGTGCTCGACATCTTGCCCATCGAAGCGGGTGCCTTTTACGTGATGGATCGCGGCTATCTGGACTTTGCACGGCTGTACAAACTCCATCAGACTGGCGCCTTCTTTGTCACCCGTGCCAAACGCGGCATGAACGCCAGGCGCGTGTACTCGACCAAGACCGACAGGACCACCGGTGTGATGTGCGATCAGAGCATCGCGTTGAACGGCTTCTACGTGTCGAAGGACTATCCCGAGCATTTGCGGCGTATCCGTTTCAAAGATCCGGAGTCGGGCAAGACGCTGGTGTTTCTGACCAACAACACGGCCTTGCCGCCACTGATGATCGCCGCACTTTACAAGAACCGTTGGCAGGTCGAGTTGTTCTTCAAATGGATCAAGCAGCACTTGCGCATCAAGCGTTTTCTGGGCACCAGCGAGAACGCAGTCAAGACACAAATCTGGTGCGCTGTCGCCACCTATGTGCTCATCGCCATCATCAAAAAGGAGCTTCACCTCGATGCCTCGCTCTACACTTTGCTACAGATATTGTCAGTCTCAATTTTTGAGAAAACCCAGCTTTCATGCGCCTTGCAGCCCGATACCACCACAACCATTTCGCCACTCACTACCAACCAATTGATGCTGTTCGATTATTAACCGGACACTACTGAATTCAATAGTGCATCAATAATCCACGGCCAAGCGACGATGGACTTGATGCGTGGAGCGTCCAGCTCGAGTCATGGGGGTCATGCCTGCAGAATTGCATATTCGTTATGCATTTGTGGGGAGCTGACCCAACTCCTGCCGGCGACAGTGACGGGACCAAACAGCATTCGGAAAAGGCCGCCGAAATGTGGGGCCGGGTCGAGGGGTTATTGAAATAAACCGGTGCACGAATCGGGAGGTGGCCGGGACCGTTTCCGAACTCGTTCCATTGCTTACTGCAAGCTCGGCGGCGCCCCGCCGGAATCCCTTAAACAGGCTTGGTCTTGTTGCAACGCAATCGAACATCTTTACCGAGGCGCTTCTCAAAATTGACCGCTTACACAGTAAAAATAATGTACTAACTATATGACACACTTCATGTTGTATTGTCCTTTGGAGTCTCTTTCGAGTCGCTCGAAGAGAATCTCAAAAATAGTGCTTGACAGGAATGGTGCAGTGCAACAATATGCCGCCACTGGTGTGGTGCGACATCGATTCTGGATGGGGTGCCCCCGGGATACCCATCAATGCATAGGAGCTGAATCATGACAACGATTAACGAGCAGGTAGTGGCCCAGAACAAGGCGCAGGTCGACAATTTCCTGTCGGCGGTTGGCATTGCCGTAGCGGGCGTCGAGCGTTTTATGGAACTTCAAACCCAGGCCGCCAAGGCGACCTTCGCGGAAACCGCCCAGCACGTGAAGGCGCTGACCGAAGCCAAGGATGTCCAGGCGTTCAACGATTTGAATGCCACGGCGACCCAGCCTTCCGCGGAAAAGTTCGCGGCGTATTCCCGCAATGTTTACGCGATCGTCAGCGAAACCGGCGCCAACCTGAGCAAGCTGGTCGAAGCCCAGGTAAGCGAGTTCAACAAGAACCTGGTGACGATCCTGGATCAGGCTGCCAAGAACGCCCCGGTGGGTTCGGAGTCGGCCATCGCCGCAGTCAAGTCCTCCATCGCTGTGGCGAATCAGGCTTTTGACGCGATTTCCAAGTCCGCGAAGCAACTGACCGAAAACGCCGAAGCGGCCGTGAATTCGACGGTTTCGAGGAAGAAGGCCTCCTGAGTCAGGTCGCAACGAGTAAGTCCCGCGCCAGACAGATCGGCGCAAAAAGGCCCCGGAGAAAATCCGGGGCCTTTTGTTT
>JAYUGL010000040.1:0-7227 GCA_043738385.1 Sterolibacteriaceae bacterium | reverse complement strand
TCTTCGAGCAGCCCTCCTGCCCGACCAGGATGCGGCCCTTGGCGTCGAAGAGCGTCGGATCGCCCGCCTCGTCGACGAAGAAGTGCAGCGTGCTGGGCGGGTCCGTCGTACTCATGCCGATGCGGTGGCGGTTTGGAAGGCGCCTGGCCATCCTCCATGCTCGTCGATCACGCGGTCGATCTCGGCCATCAGGCGGATCGTCTCCGAAAGCGCGACGACGATCTTGTGGTAGTGGGTGATGTCGTCATTGCTCAGCGTGCGGCCCTTGCGGTCCTTGAGCCACTTCTCGCAGACCTGGTAGCCGCCGATATGGAAGCTCCAGACTGGCTCTGGGACGCCGCGGAAACCAGTGGTCTGTGCCTTGTTCGCCCATACGGTGTTGCGCGACCACGATATCTTTTCGACCTCGAGACCGCGGCTTCCGATGAACTCGCTGATAGGCTGGGCGAGCGTGGGCGATTCCAGCAGGTGCAGAGCGGTGAGTTCGCCGCCCATCCGGGCCAGCGCGCGGAACAACTCCAGGTTCGCGGTCAACGGTAGGCGTGGGAAATCGATCTTGAGGAACTCCGCGTAGCGGCTCCGATAGCCAGGACTGTGAAATATCGCGTAGGTGTAATTGAACACATCTTCGGCTGCTAGGCCTGCGGGCAGGCCGTGCGGCTGAACTACTGAGAGCGCCATTTGCCCTGCCAGCTTGGCGAGAAACGCTCTATTGAAGTTTGGGTAGGGCTCTATACCAAAGTCCAAGGATCCTGCGCCGCTCAACGCAGCGGCGGTGGAGAACATCGGTGCGACATTCATGGTCTCCAGACAATGAATATCTGTAATCCAGCGGGTGACGAAGAAGTTCGTGTAAGTATTCTTTGTCGTGTTACGTGCAAACAACAAGGCCACCGGAGGAGTAGCCAGGGCGATTGCATGAAGGATTTGCTGAATCTGTGGTAGCTCGCGCTTTTGTTGCCAAACCGGAACATTTTGGAACCGCCAATCCCACATTGTGGGATTCAGTCGAATCCGACGGTCTCGATCCGGGGCCAACCACCAGCTCCGCGCTTCATTAATTCAGAAATGCCTCGAATTTCACTCGAAATGTCAACACAAATTCATTGAATCGCGCCAGAAATCCGTCGTTTTCAGGGGATTTTCTTCATGCAATCGCCCTGGAGGAGTAGCCGAGCGAAAGCACTCCATCTTCTCGCCTCGCATATTGAAGACGATTGCCGCGTGCCAGTAGATGAATCGACGATCGAAAGGCCGATGCGAGTAATTTTCAATCAGTTCGCGTTGAAATCCATCTTTAGAAAATTTCTTTCGAACTATACTAGTTTTCCACTGGTAATTTGAATTGAACGAATACTCGCGCTCGACCTCGATATCCGTTCGACTCAAGTCAGCGAACGTGTGAATCTGGGACTCCAACTCTCGTCGAGTAAAGGCGACCGCCAACCCATCTCGATTAGTTTTTACTCCCGCGCCCCATTCGACAAATACACTGTCAATACTCACACATGTATTCCATTCTGGCTGTAGCTCAGCAGCAGTGGGCTGGAAGAGCCACTGGTTTTCCTCGATAGGCGTCAGCACAACACTCTCGCCTATTTCGCCAGCCGCTAGTCTCTGATACTTCAAATCCCGACTTCCAACAACTTCCTGATAAACAATTGATTGAGAACACTGAAATCCACGCGACAGAAAAGACAATCCGACACTTTGCATAATGTCGAAAACATTCTCGTCAACGTCTGAGATGCTGCGGAGGAAGCCCTTCCCTCCGTGAAGATTTACAAGCCGAATGTTTGGGAACGCTTTGGCCAAATGGTATCGCATGCCTCGGTGCCAGTTTCCCGAGAAGTACGAGTTGTTAGTAATCAATCCAACGATTCCCAAGCGCGCATTTTCGACAGCCGCTTGCGCTGATCGAATAAATTTCACATAGTCGTCCTGCAGATGGTTACGGTTGCTCTTCTCCTTCATCGGACCATCCGGCAAGCGCAGATACTCATTTACGAGGCTAGATATCCGGCCATGCATATTCTGCGAAATAGTCGAATATGGCGGGTTGCCAATGACGACAGTGAAGCGCTTATGCCGCTTGATTTCGTTCACAGCGGCGGCTTCGTGGGCGAGAGCGTCAAAGCCAATCAGCGGGAGTTGCTTCACCCACGGCTCAAGGGCATTGGTCAGGTAGATCCGGGCGCGCTCGTCGGTACCAAAGCCATAGCCGGTTTCGGCAAGCTTCAACCCGATCTTCATGTGCGCGATGGCATATGGCGCCATCATCAATTCGTAGGCATGCAGCCGCGGCAACAGGTGCGCCGGGACGTATTCGTTCCACGCCAATGCCTGATGCGCCTCGCTCAGGCGCTGCTGCTTCCATTTCGCCTTGAGCGTTCGGAAGATGACCTCGATGACTTCGACCAGGAACGTGGCCGTCCCGGTGGCCGGATCGAGAATCAGAACAAAAGGCTCGTCGGGCGAAATCGTGCGCGTCTCGCCGGGCTCGTCGGTCAGCGGAGGCAGCTTGAGACCAGGGTGCCGCTTCAGCATCTCGCCCCAGGTCGTGGTGTCGGCCAGGCCGTCGACCAGGCCGAACTCGGTCTGCAGCAACTCGTGCACGCTGCGTACGATGTACGACACCACCGGCTGCGGCGTATAGAACACCCCGCGCTGCACCTTGAGCTTCTTGTCGTAGGCCTTGAGGAATTCTTCGTAGAAGTGGATGACCGGGTCTTCGCCGCGCGTGCGGTTGCCGAAGTCGCGCAGCACCGCGTCCATGTGTGTCTTCGGGTCGTTCAGAAGATCGACGACCTCCTGGATGCCGAGTTCGTCGAAGTCGAGCTTGCCGCGGCGCCCACCGGCCTTGAGAAAGCTCTGCAGCATCTCGCGCAGAAAGGGGTTGGTCACCGGCACCATGTCGACCACATTGCCTTGGTGCACGGCCGTGCCGGCGCCAGGCACGGTGCGCGACACCGCGGCCGAGAACAGCCCGTAGGTGATGGTCTGGGCGTACATGTCGGCGAACTGGGCTTCGTCCAGGTCGTGGATCAGCGCGGCCTGAAAGCCCTTCAGCAGCTTGCGCAGATCGCCACTTTCGCTTTCACGCGGCAGCACCAGCAGCATGCGGTTGCGGATGCGTTTGGCCAATTCGGCCAGGCGCAACGCCAGGTCTTCGGCGGTGTCGATCACCTGCCGATGGCGCAGCTCGAACGCGTCGCCCCAGCGCTGGCGCCAGGCCTTCAGGTCGGTGGTGTCCTTGGGCCAGGTCAGCTTGGCCTTGAGCATGTCGGCCACGTAGTCCAGCTTCAGGCTGGTGTCGTCGTCGTCCCAGCCCAGCACGCGCAGCGTGGCCTTGCTGGCGTCGAACTCGCTGGACGGCTCGCTGAAGTGGGCGAAGGTGAGTTGTCGCTCGCTGTCCTGCCCATAGGCCGAGATGAACAGCAGGTCGCGCTGCTGCCAGGCGGCTTGCTGCGCGCGGTTGGCGCTGGCGCGCTTCTTCAGCACCAGGGCATTGAGGATGCGGCGCAGGATGACGATCGGCAGGTTCTTCTTCTCGAAGTTGACGAAGAAGATGCCCCAGGGCTGGCCGGATTCCAGCGGCCGCAGTTGCTTGATCTCCTTGATCGCGACACGCTCGCTGTCCTTCAGACCCAAGTCGTCTGACCAGTCGAAAGTGAGGTCGTCTTCGTCGTGCCCCTGATCGATGGGCCAATCGAGTTCGTCGCGCAGGAACTCGATGAGTTGCGGGAAGGTCTTGATCGCCCGCAGTTGCCGGCGTTGTTCTTCGGTCATGACGCTCCCTGTCAGTTGATTTCCATCCACGCGCGGAGCACGGGCTCAACACCCAGCGGCGCCTGCACCTTCTTGAGGTAGGTGTTCTTGATGTGCCTTTCCAGCTTCTCGCGTGCCTGCTTCAGCGTGGCGGGGGAAATCTCGCATCGGCGCGGCGTCTGTGGCATCGATCGAATGACATCGGCAATTTGTGGCGGCTCTTCGAGGATCGATCCCTTGTCCAGATCCAGCAGATACCACTGTACGTAGCCCGCTTCCAGGGTCCAGGCCGCCTGGTCTTCGGGTGATGCCTCGCTGACAGGCCGGGCCGGCAGCGCATAGCAGAAGAACACGGCCCGCGCGCCGGCGCGCGGATGCTGCTTGCCGCTGAACACCTTGCCCGGCAGCGCCTTGAGGCGGGCTTCCAGGTCTGGCTGGTCCCGGAGCAGCGCCTGCAGCTCCAGGTGCATGGCTTCCACCGGCGACAGGGTGCCCTCGTAGGCGTCGGTGAATTCCTTCAGCGCCTGGTAGTCGTCTTCGGGCGTCAAGAGCTTGCGGCCTTCAATGCCGAAGGTCTTGGAGATGCGCAGCGTCTTCTTCGACACGGTTCGGAACAGGCGCAGCAACTCGTCCAGTTCCTCCGGCGGCAGGAAGTTCCAGTAGGCGGTTTCACCGCGCAGCTTCTTCTGGTCGGGGTGGTCGGCAACGATGCGCGCCTCGATGGCCGGGTCCATGCGCCGGTCCACGCGGCCAATGCGCTGCATCAGGCGCACAGGATTCCAGTGCAGGTCGTAATTGATGATGCGCGTGGCGTCCTGCAGGTTCAGGCCTTCCGACAGCACATCGGTGGCGACGAGAACGCGAATTTCCGTCTTTCTCTCAGCCGCCAGTTGGGCACTGGACGAGCCGTTGTAGTACGGCGAGAAGCGCGTGATGACCTCGCCCCGATCAGCCTTGCTGGCGCTGTCAATCTCTTCGACACCATCGATGCCGGCTTCAATGAGTTGCTGCTTCAGATAGCGCGCAGTGGTCATGAACTCGCTGAAGATGAGTACCTTGTGCTTACTCAGCACGGGGTCCTTCTTCAGCAAGCCGAGCAAAGCCTGGAGCTTCTTGTCTTGCGAAGGCTTGAACTTGTCCAGTTCCTTCAGGAAAGACGCGATCTGGTCCAGGTCGAGCAGCGTCTCGTCGATGATCTCGTCAACCTTGAACTTGTCGCGCGGGAGCTTTTCGACGGCCTCGAGCATTTCTTCGGGGATCACGTCTTCTTCGGCGTCGCGCTCGTCGGCCGTGCCAAACAGTTCCAGCTGATTCGACTTTACGTAGTCGATCAAGGCTGCGTGCTGGTCCTTCCAACGTTTGAGCACGCGCTTCTCATGCGCACTTACTGAGTGAACCTCGACCCAGGCCAGCAGCTTGATCAGCAAATTCCAGCAAGAGGCGCGGAACGCATGCACCGAACTCTCAAAGCGCTTGAGAAACTGGATGCGGATCAGCGAGACCACCTGCTTCTGGCGGCCGAGCGTCAGTGCGTCGATATCGGTTGCCGGCCCCGTGTAATACGCGTATGGGAAGTAGATGGCCAGAGTGAATAACGGCTTCTGTTTGCTGAACGCGTCTTCCACCATCTGCAGCAGCTTGCCGTAGGTCTGCTTCACCGAATAAGGCTGCACCTTGGGTTCGCGCGGCTTGGGGAACAGGATGTCTCCGACACCCGCAACCTCCAGGCTGCGCCGCACATAGGCGCGGCTTCGCTGGACCACCAGCGCGTGGAAGAGTGCGTCGGAGCCCAAAACGAAATCGGCTTCGAACAGATCGGTCTGCATGCCGTCGCCGTTGTCGCCTTTGTCGGCGAGGCGGTTCAGTTGCGCTTCAAGGTCTTTCTCCATCTTGCGGAAATGCCCCGGCAGGGAGTGGATACCCAGCGGCGCGTCCCTGAAGTAGTCGGCCTGCGTGCGCGAGAAGAGCTCGATCATGTGTTGCAGATCACTCAGGCGGTTGTTGACCGGCGTCGCCGTGAGCAAGAACAGGGTCTTGCCTTCGGCGACCTGAAACAGCTTCCAGTAGCGTGATTGGGGATCGTCGGCATCGCCCTTGGCGCCGGGGTTCCGAAAGTGATGCGCCTCGTCGATGATGATGACGTCGGCGCGGGCGCGCACGCTTTCCAGATCTTCGGCGGTCTGGCCGCCGCGCATCAGGTCGGTGTGGTTAAAGATTTCAAGCTGGCTGTACTTGCCGAACAGGTGCGGCAGCCGTTGCCGCAGCGCGCTCTCCCACACCGGCTTGCGCCCGGACTTGGGCACAAAGAGCGCCACCTTCAAGCGGTCATGCACGATCAGTCGCTCGATCAGCATCAGGCCGACATAGGTCTTGCCAAGGCCGACACCATCGCAAAGAAAGGCACCTCGATAGCGATCGGCCCGCTTCATCAGGGCGTGGTAGCCCTCGCGTTGGTAGGGCGCGAGAATCTTGTAGATCGCGGAGTGATTGCGCTCCCACTCGGTGGCGGTCAGTTCGTGGCCCTTGAAGAACTCAAGCAGGGATTTCGCGTAGACGTCGAAGGGTGTGTAGTCCCGGATGTGGCGCTCTATGACCTTCAGCACATCCGGGGTCACGTCTTCGGCGTTGTCCCAGTGCTGGTCGAACCACTCTTGCAGGACCGCAACCTGACTGCCGGTGATCTGGACATTCAGCTCGATGTTCTGAGTCAGGCCGGGGTACGTGAAGTTGGATGACCCAACCAAAGCTGCCGCGCCTACAACCTCTAATCGGGCATGGGTGATGTAGGCCTTGGCATGAAACTTGTCCTGCCTGTAGACGCGGCACTGAATCTTTCCGATGCGAATCGCTTCGACAACTGCGGCTACGCCGTTCAGAAAGTCGTTCTTTTTCTTCTCGGCCTCGATGCTCTGATCGAGGCGGCTGGCAACGTGCGCGAGGCCTTCCTCAAAGGCTTTCTTCGTGCGGCGCGAGACTTCGTCGCCCATGAGTAGACGTATGCCGTCGACCTTCTGCCATTCAGTGTCGAGGGCAAGCAGCGCGCCGATCTCGAAATAGCCCGTCGCTATGTCGATCGACTTCGAGAGTTGGCACCAGTCGCGCAAATACCGGACGGCCTTCCAGTCTTCGTCGCTGTTGTCGACGATGAACAACTCACTTCCGGTGAGGCTGGTCTTCCTTGGCAAGTGGCACCTCCCCTGTGAATTTACGCGCGGCCGGTCAAGTCATACCGCGTCAGTTGCTGCGAGCACCCCGGTTCCGATGTTTGCATATCGAATGCCTTGACTCCAGGAACCCACAGCGCTCAATGCAGGAGGGCCCAAGCGCTTCCACGCTTGGGCCCTCGCTGGCTTGGGAATCTCAATCCGCCTGCTTGCGCAAAAACGCCGGGATCTCGATCTCGTCCATGCCGTTGCTCGACAGCGCCTCGACCTTGGCCGCCGCCTGGGTGCGCGCGCT
>JAYUGL010000039.1:0-7235 GCA_043738385.1 Sterolibacteriaceae bacterium | reverse complement strand
TCGCAAGTAGCCCGCAATGCCAAAGGATTGCGACACAAATGCGCGATTGACACCGCATAATGCAACTCCACGACCGTAGCTTCGGAGCTCAGGTGATGCGTCATTAGTCGACTAACACTCGGTACGCGACAGTCGTGCAGGGCTGCAGAATCCCCGCAAAGGTGGAGCGCCCACCTCCGGACGCCTTCGCGCAAGTGCATTGCTGATGCAACGATTGCCAACTGCATTCCCTATACTCGATTACTCATTCGAAACGTAGCATTAACAGGCCACTAACCGTTCGAATCATGTAGCACTTGTTCACTAAACCCAACACCTCCCTTCGCCCCACGGGCTCCAAAATACTTTCAGGGACAATGCTGAACGTCTCCGCCGCAAGTGCCTTGAGGTACTCGGCATATTCTACCACTTCTTCACTTTTATCCTCTTCTAGAGCCTCTTTCAGGACCGCAAGATCCCGGTCAGGCTAAGCCAACTCGCCACCCCCCATATATCTGGGCCATCCTAACAGTCACCCCTCTCCCCACCTCCAACAAACCGCCCCGGCCTGAAGGGAGGACTTTCACCGAGATATGACTAGCAAGAGCACCTCGAATGGATGCTCAACACTAACAATACGCCCGGCACGGAGCGTGTCAATGAGATTGGAACAACTGGGTTCATGAGTTTAGAGAGCAAGCGGTGGTGTTGAGGGGTTGAGCGGTGTCCTTTTTGGGTGGATTGATCCAGGCGGCAGTGGGCAGCTTGGGTGGCTGCGGCGCATTGCCCTTGAAGCGGTTGGGATGAGCGATGAACGCGGCGTCGAGCGTGATGGCGCGGCGCGCGCTGAGCGCGCCGGCGCGACCGTGATGCACGACGTCGGGTGACATGAGGCCGATTCCGGAGTGATGGTGCTCGGTGTTGTACCAGGCGAAGAAGGTTTGGCAGTGAGCCCGGGCATCTTCGATCGAGCCGAAGCGCTCGGGGAAGTCAGGCCGGTACTTCAAGGTTTTGAACTGCGCTTCGGAGTACGGATTGTCGTCCGAGACATGCGGCCGGCTGTGGGTCTTGGTGACCTGCAGATCGACGAGCAAAGCGGCCACGGGCTTGGAGCGCATGCTCGTGCCCCGGTCGGCGTGCAAGGTGAGGGTTCCCGGGGCGATGTTTTGTTTGCCGATGGTCTCGGCGATCAGCTGCTCGGCGAGCCCGGCGGTTTCCCGATACGCCACCATCCAGCCGACCACGTACCGGCTGAAGATGTCGAGGATGACGTACAAGTGATAGTAGGACCATTTCACCGGGCCGCGGAGCTTGGTGATATCCCAGCTCCACACTTCGTTGGGGGCAATGGCCAGCAGTTCGGGCTTGGCATAGACCGGGTGAACCCGCTGACGGCGGCGCTCGCCGGTCTGGTTCACCGCGGCCAGCAGCCGGTACATGGTGCGGATCGAGCCGTAATACTGGCCTTCATCGAGCAGCGTGGCGAACACGGCGGCCGGGGCCAAGTCGAGGAAGCGCTCGCTGCCCAGGAGGCCGAGCAGCAGATCCTGCTCGGCAATCGAGAAGGCCAAGGGTGGCCGAGCACGGCCACGCCGTACAAGGCGCGACACGCTCGCTCGACGCCGGTGACGGTACACGAACCCGCGGTTCAGCGCGAACGCGCGACACGCCCGGCTCAGCCCAATGTGCGGCATGAGCTCGCCGATGGCGCTCATCGCTCCTCCGGAGTCCGATCGTCTGAGGTCGGCAGTCCCAGGATGGCACATAGTTTTTTTTGGGCATCGATGATCAGCTCCGCGTGCTCGAGTCGGCGGCGCAGGCGCGCAATGTCGCGGTTGAGCAGTTCGATCTGCCGGGCCGAAGGATCCGGCTTCGGCCCGCGCCGCTTCGGGGCGAGCGCGAGGTGATCGGCCGCGCTCTGCTGCTTGCGCCAGCTCGTGAGCATCGAGGAATAAATGCGCTTGCTGCGCAAGAACGCGCCGAGCGTGCCTGCCGCTTTGCATCGATCGGCCTCCGCGAGCAGCACGCGCTTCTCGCTGCCGGAGAACTGCCGGCGCCGCGCTGTCGCCACGACCTCCGGGTCGAGCGGCGCCGCGGCTCTGGGCATCCCTTCACTCGCCCTACGGGCTCCCTCCGGGATGCCCAGAGCCAAAGCTGGGGAAGAGCTGATCATCGAAGAGTTCATTGCTGCTGCCATGGATGGATACTACCTTTAGACTGTAAATTGTCGCGGGCAGTTGTTCCGGGTCACATTGGCACGGGGGGTTTCGGCCACTGGCCGAGAAGCGGCGGATCGCCCAGGAAGCATCACAGCCAGGTGTATCGGTGGCCGAAGTGGCGCGCCGCTATGGCCTGAACGCGAACCTGGTGTTTGTGTGGCGCCGATTGGAGCAGCAGGGATTGCTCGGGTCACATACGCTGCGCGGAAACGTGGCGGCGATGATGCCGGTGAAGCTGCTGGAAGCAACAGCAGAACCGACACCGGGGACGCTGCGGATCGAGTTCCTCGGTGGCGTTCAGCTTCACATCAGTGGCGCGGTGGATGCGGCGCTGGTGGAACGGGTCATCGCACAGTTGCGTCGATGATTACGCTGCCCTCGGGCACGCAGATTTGGATGGCCTGCGGGGTGACGGATCTGCGCAACGGCTTCGATGGTCTGGCCGCGCTGGTGCAGACGCAGTTGTTGGAAGATCCCTTCTCCGGTCAGCTGTTCGTGTTCCGCGGCCGCAAGGGCGATCGGATCAAAGTGCTGTGGTGGGATGGGGACGGGCTGTGCCTGTTTTGCAAGCGCCTGGAGAGCGGCAAGTAATGTTGTCGACAACATTATCTTCCTAATGTTGAGCTGCCGTAATGTTGCGGGCGTGGTGCCAGTCGGCTGATTTCCGCGATAAATGCAATTTCTAGGCTCGATTGCATCCGAGCGGTGCCTTCAGTACGTACAGTGGGTATGAAGACCTCGCGTGCAATCGAGCAATCGCGTGACTTGGAGAGTGTCGTGCAACTGTGGCGCAAGCTTGGGCGTTCTCCCGGTGGCATTGCCGTGTATTCCGACTACGTCAGGCGCCTTCTGCGGCAAGCGCGCGGTTGCGACTACCGGGAGCTGTGCGCTGATCGTGTTGTTGAACTGGCACTCGCGTATGCGCGGCGGCGCCAGCTGGACCCGCAGCGAACTCGATGGATGTGGCTATCGTCATTTCGGGCATTCGCCTGGGGGCTGCAACGCCTGGGTAAAATGGTCGGCTCCGTGGATCTCAACAAAAAGCCGCGAGTTGATCCGGATCCTGTCGTGCAAGCCTATATCCAGTACGGGAAGCAGGTGGGATGGTCTGATCAGACCTTGCACTCGCACCTGCGGTACTTGTACTACTTGCGACGCTACTTAATCCGGCACCGTTCCACCTGGCCTGTGCCCGGGCTTAAAGATATTGACTGCTTTCTTCAGCTCGCGGCAAAACGCTGGGTACGAACAACGGTGGCAACTGCGGCAGGCATATTCCGCAGCTGGCTGCGGTTCTTGTTCGTGACCGGTCGCAGCGCGCTCGATCTGGCTTCCTCCATTGCTCTGCCGCCAAGGATTTCCTACCCAAGGCCGGCCCGTGCTCTACCGTGGGCAATGGTGCGCCAACTGCGCCGCGGGATTGATACCTCAACACCCATAGGGCGACGCGATGACGCACAGTATCTGTTGTTCTGCGCCTACGGACTCAGCAGTGCGGAAGTCACCAACCTTAGGCTTGGGGACATTGACTGGCACGCCGGCATTCTGCATATCCGTCGTGTGAAGAACGGCGCCACTGTCGATCTGCCGCTGCTGCCTGCAGTCGCCAAGGCGATTGTGCTCTATCTTCGACGCGCACGGCCGCACAGTTTCTGCCGACACGTCTTCATCCGCCACACCATTCCGTTCGGTCAGTTGAGTCACGCGACCGTAGGGCAACGAGTTATTTGCTGGGCCGAGCGGGCCAATGTCAAAGCCCCCTTCCTCGGAGCTCATCTGTTTCGCCACAGCGTCGCGACCCATCATCTTGAGCGCGGAACACCGCTGAAGGTGATCGGCGATATTTTAGGTCACAGTGACTGCCGGACCACGGGCGTCTACGTGCGCACGGCGATGGCAAAGCTGCGTCGGCTTGCTCTCCCAGTCCCCGTATGAAGCGCTCGTTCCATAGTCGCTGGTCCAGCGAGCTGCAGGCGTTCATTGAGTTTCGCCAGATATATTTCACCTCCGATTGGCCCGCGTCGGCCCTGCGTCGATTCGACTCCTGGGCGCTCGCACACCCCGATCTGGCATTGCCGGAGTTGATCAACCTGTGGTTGAAGCGTAGTCCGCCAGCGCAGCCGATCACGCGGGGTAACGAGCTCAGCGCGATCCGCCAGTTCTGTCTGTATCGGCGACGATTCGACCCGCAGGGGTTCGTCCCGGACCCCTGTGTGCCGAAGATCCGATCGCGCTTCAAAGCCTGCATCCTGTCACCACGTCAGATCAAGCTGCTTTTGAAGACGATCGACGAACTGCAAGGATCGCCATTGCGGCTCGCCAGACTGAGAGCATTGTTCCTCGCACTGTATTGCACCGGCCTGAGACTCGGCGAAGCCTTACGGCTGCGTCTGGTCGATGTCGATCTGAAGCGCGCCTACTTTCGGATTGGCCCCAGCAAGGGTCGTGTTCGCCTGGTGCCCTTCGGCACGGATCTCGCCCGTGAGCTTAAAGTCTGGCTGAACAATCGCCGACAGGCAGGGTTTGTCCTGACGCCCCAGACGCCGCTGTTCGAGCGCGAGAACGGGCGGCCGGATAACCTGGGTAACGCCGGCATGCGCTTCAACACGTTATTTCGGCGCTGCGGATTTAAGCCCCCACGCGGCAGTGGCCGAGTCGGGCTGCGTGTTCATGATCTGCGCCACAACTATGCCGTCCATCGCCTGCAGAACTGGTATCGCGCGGGACTCGACCCCGGCCCATTGTTGCCTTGGCTATCCGCTTATATGGGGCACGGGAACCTGCTGGGCACGCAGCAGTACCTCGCAGCGACCCCAGAGACGCTGTCCACCGCTTCACGTCGGTTCCGACGCAGCGTGGGATTCAACGTGGCGATGCCATGAAGTCCCCGGATCCACTCTTTGATGCGGTCGAGTCGTTCTTCGTCGACCATCTCAAGCTGGCGCGAGGCTGCAGTGCGTGCACGCTGAGAAGCTATCGTGACACCTTGCGTCTGCTGTTCGAGTACGCCGCGCGCGTTCGCAGCCTTGCCGTCGATCGGTTGCGTATCGTGGAGTTTGATGCCGAGCTGATCCTCAACTTTCTGAACTACCTGGAAGCAGAGCGGCACAACCGCGTATCGACTCGTAATTGTCGGCGCGCTGCGCTGCGCAGCTTCTTCGCGCACCTCTTGCGTCGCCACCCCGAGCATGCCGGACGTCTGGCGCGCATCATCGCGTTGCCGCCCAAGCGACACCCGCCCGCGCCGCCGCGGTATCTCGATCCCCCAGACGTCCAGTTGCTACTCCGCCATCCGGATCGCAACACACCCGTTGGCCGACGCGATTACGCACTGATCCTCTTTCTCTACAATACCGGCGCACGGGTCAGTGAGGCCACTGCGGTTCATGGCAAAGACTTGCTGCCTGGCCCGGCTGTGCATCTGCGCGGGAAGGGGCAAAAAGAACGCGTGTCGCCACTGTGGCCCGAAGCCATGGCGGCGATCAAGGCACTATTTCCGACCGCAGTGATCGATCCGGAACGACCTGTATTCCGCAACCTTCGTGGCAGAGGGCTCACTCGACACGGCATCCATCACATCCTCTCCCACCACAGCGCGGCGCTTCATCAGGCTGATTCGAGATTTCCAGCAAAAGTATGGCCGCACCTCATGCGCCATTCCTGCGCGGTCTCAATGCTGCAAGCCGGAGTGGATCTGGTGACCATACGTGATCAGCTCGGGCACGCCAGCGTTGCGACGACCGGCCGATATGCCACGAGCAATCTCAAGCTCAAACGCACGGCTCTGGAAGCGTTCTGGGCCGCTACAGGAATGTCGGCACCAAAACGCAACCGATGGCGGCTCACGCCAAAGATGTCACAGTTTCTTCAGTCAATTTAGCTGCTTACAGGTCGCGGGTGATATCGCCTCCTTTGTGGGCACCACGCCCGCAACATTACGGCAGCTCAACATTAGGAAGATAATGTTGTCGACAACATTAGTGCCCACGCTCCAGGCGCTTGGCGAACAGGCACAAGCCATCGCCATCCCACCACAGCACCTTGATCAGATCGCCACGCCGTCCCCGAAACACATATACCTGACCGGCGTAGACATTACTGGCCAGGCTGGTCTGAATCAGTGCCGCCAGGCCATGCATCCCGCGTCGCATATCCGTTACGCCGGCCGCCAACCACACCTGCGTGCCACTCGGAGGACTGATCACGCGCGCGTCGCGAGCACATCCAGCGCCAGGCGCAGCATCGAGGGATCGATCCGGCCATGCACTCGCAGCGTCACGCCGCGAACCAGTATCTCAAGATACCCATCACTGGGTGCCGCCAATCGTGGCGCTGATCCGTGGGTTACCGCCAGCAGCTTCGCCGGCGCGGGCAGTGCCGGGCGCCTGAGCTGGCCACGTAGCGTCGCATCCTTGATCCACTTGCGCAGCAGGTTCGCGTTCAGTCCGTGCGCCAACGCTGCTCCTGCCACTGACACGCCCGGCTTGAGACAGCGACGAATGAGCTCCGTCTTGGCTTGTCGGTCGTAACTTCGGCGTCCATCCACCTTGTGACTGCGAACCAGGTTCGCTACCAGCTCCACGGCTCGTTCCGACATGTGTCCACCTCGCGGTTAAGTGGACACCATCCTTACCGTTCTACCCAGAGTAAAACAGGCGGCCTCGAGATGACGCTTACCGTGGATCAGGCCGCCTGGGCGGGATAGTAGGTGCGACGTCTCCCCGCCTTCAGTAGCGTAGGGCATTAGAGTTGTCCGGCTCTCCAGTGACGATCCGCATAACTTGATCTAGAAGCTGCGCCCTAACTGGTACGACAGTGCAGCAATCAAGCCCGCACACGGAATAGTCAGAACCCACGCCCAAACAATTCGCGATGCCAAGCCCCAGCGCACTGCCGAGGCCCGCCTGGACAGTCCAACGCCTATGATTGCACCTGTGATGGTGTGTGTCGTGGAAACCGGTATGCCCAGTGCAGTGGCAATAAATAGCGCAATCGCGCCAGAGGTTTGCGCGCAGAAACCGCCGGATGGACGAATGC
>JAYUGL010000038.1:0-18414 GCA_043738385.1 Sterolibacteriaceae bacterium | reverse complement strand
AGCAGCCCACTTGCCTATCTCCACCGCTTACGATCCCAAGCTATTGCGGCTTTCAATCCTTGCCACTTGTCTTCATGATTCGTGGGGAAACCTCAGAGCCAGGGTCGAATAAATTCCAACTTAACAACAGGGAACGCACCACGAATATCTCCCTGGCAACCTAACGCAGATACCTCTCCCGCAAAGAGCTATCCGCAGGAGTAGTGCTCAGACGTCAATGCCCGTCCACGGCAACCGATAGCCGGTCTCATAGAGGCCGTAGCCGACCCTTCCGTCGGTGGTGCGGTACTCCATGATCTGCTCGCACATGATGAAGGTATCGAGCGAGAAGAACCAGCGCAGCAGCGGCTTGCAGGTCATGTCGTAGGCCTTGCCGTTTTCGTCGGTCCACTTCCACTGGGCGGAGGCGATGGAGAAAGTGTCCTCGGCATAGACCTGCTTTTCGTCGACCTTGGTGACCCGCAGCCATTTCTTGCCGTCGTGGTACATGCGCATGTACGAGGTATCGCCGCTGGTGGAGATGGCGCGCACACAGGCCAAGGCCGTTCCGTCTGTGAACACCGGCCAGGCCAGGCGGTAGTGCTTGAGTGCATCCCAGTTGCGCGGGCCGACGCCGATGTCGCGAAAGCCGATGCCGTTGATCTCGGTGCGTTCGCCGCGATGGATGATGTGGCCGGTGATGTTGGAAGTGCCCTCCAGATGAACATGCGCCATTTCGCTGGAGAAGGTTTCCTTGCCGGAGTCCATGGCGATGGCATTGGCCATCGGGTTGCGTTCATCCCAGCAAAGATCGACCGAGAAGTCGAGGTCGGCGAACAGGATGCGGGTCTTCTTCAGGGGTTCGACGGCGTGGATGGTCATGCCGGCGACTTTCATGCCGTTGGCCGGGCGATCGAAGGTGTAGGGCAGGTTCATGTTCACCCGGTTGTAGATGGGCCGGCCATCCTTGAAAAAGACGAACCAGGTATTGGTCTCGCGCTGGTTCTCCAGCAGGCCGACGCGAATCAGCGCACCGATTTTCGTTTTCGGGTCATAGAACTGGTAGTAGAAGCTCTGGTTCCATCGCGGGTTGCCGTCGCCGGGGGCAAGGCTTTCAAATTTCTCGTAGCCGCTGCTCATTTGTTTCTCCTCTGGTTATTTTGTTCATGAAAAAATGGGCCGCAGGCAAGTCGGTCAATCGATCCGGATAACGACCTTGCCGAAGTGACGCTGGGCCTGCAGGTGCTCTATCGCCTGGACGGCTTCGCCAAAACCGAAGACCTTGTCCACCACGGGCTGCAAGCGATGCAAGGCAATCGCCCGATTCATCTGCTCGAAATGCTCGCGGCTGCCAACGCTGCTGCCGTGTACCGAAAGTGTACGCCGGAGGATGTCCTGTCCCACTTCCGGCATGCCCGAAAGCAGCCCTATTACATTGACCTGCCCACCGATCCGAGTCGCCGCCGTGGTTTTGGCGAAGGTGTCCTTGCCACCCACCTCTATCGTGTAGTCGACACCCATGCCGCCGGTCAACTCAAGCACTCGCAAATGCCAGTCCGGCGTTTTCTTGTAGTCGATCAATTCGTCGGCGCCCAGTTCGCCGAGACGTTTCAGTTTGGCTTCGCTGGAAGACGTGGCGATCACCCGCGCACCAAACAGCTTGGCAAACTGCAAGGCAAAAATGGAGACTCCACCACTCCCCTGAACCAGCACGGTATTGCCCGCCGACAACGGGGTGAACGCCGTCAGCGCGCGCCAGACGGTGACCGCTGCGCAGGGCAGCGTCGCACCCTGCTCGTAGGAAAGATGTTCGGGCAGATGCACGACCTCTTCCTGGGAAACGCAGGTGTATTCAGCCAGCATGCCGTCGGTTTGGCCGCCGCCGCGTCCAGCCAGATTCATGGTGGGGTAATACTGTCCGCCGAACCAGTCGGTATGAAAGGTGAGCGCAACCCTGTCGCCCTTGGCAAACCGCGACACCCCCTCGCCCACCGCAATGACTTCGCCGGCGCCGTCGGAAAGCGGAACCAGATCGGGCTTGCACGTCACGTACATTCCGCTGATGACCAGCAGATCGCGAAAATTGAGCGAAGCGGCGCGGACACGAACCAGCACCTGTCCATGGCCGGGTGGCAACGGGTCTTTTGCGTCCGAATGAAGTTTCAGGCTACTGATGCCAGTACCGGCCAATTTCCAGGATTTCATGTCCTTGCTCCTTGAGTTGTTTTAATTATTCCGTTGCAAGTGTAGAACCTGCAATCCGCTCCACGTCGGTCAAGAACGTTGGAGAGCCTGGGTGGCCGCCTTTTCATTGGCGTCGTAGGCTCCGAGCGCTTCCAGCAGGGTCATGCCGGGATCCGGATCCTTGCCATCGCCCAGACGCAAAATCTGCATGCAGGCCCACGCCACTTGACTCCATGATTCCATGGTGCGGAACAGTTTGTCATCCACGGGAGCACCCATGATGGAATCGAGTGCGGCCCGATCCAGTTTCATGACACGCTCTGGCGCCGGTGCTTCCTGAATTTCATTTTGCAACAGGCGCGTACACAAGTCAGGTACCACGCAGAGCGGACGGGCGAGTCCGATCGCGTCGAGCTCGCCCGCCTGCAAGGTTTCGAGCATGACCGAGCGTGCACGAAAACCGCCGGTAATCATCAACGGCATTTTGCAAATCGGCCGAACCTTGGCCGCATACTCCAAAAAATAGGCTTCGCGACGCCGCGTACTTTCCGCCGCCGGTTTGCCGATACCTGCCGCATCGACCTGATTGCGGCCAATCATGTCATTGATCTGTTCGTAGTTTCCGCCGGAAACTTCGAGCAGGTCGATCGCCTCGTCGCTCAGCAAGCGCACGACCTGCAACGACTCTTCCTCGGTGAAGCCACCTTTCTGGAAGTCCGCCGAATTCAGTTTGACCGAAACCGGAAAGTCTTTCCCGACGGCCTTGCGGGTGGCGCGCACGATCTCCAACAGTATCCTGGCCCGGTTCTCCAGACTGCCACCCCAGGCGTCACTCCGCAAATTGGAGAGCGGACTGAGAAACTGCGATAGTAGATAGCCATGGGCGGCGTGGATTTGCACACCGGTAAAACCGCAATCACGCGCTACCGTCGCAACATGGACAAAACGTTTGATGACATCAAGAATCTGCGCCTCGGTCATTTCAACCGGATTGCCGGAACCGGTTTCTGCAGAGGTGAGAGCAACCGCTGATGGCGCCAACGGCGTCGGGTTTATACCTGCCGGCGTCTGCCGGCCAGGATGGTTGATCTGCATCCACAGATGGTTGCCGGCACAGGTTCCGGCCTTTGCCATGGCGCGCAGCGCATCCAAGCCATCGTTGCCGTCTACGGCGATATTGCCGGGCCGCTCAAGGTGAGTTCGATCCACTTGCACATTGCCGGTCAACAGCAACCCGGCCCCACCTTTCGCCCAGCGTCCATACGCCCTGACGTGTCTCTCCGTCGCCCGGTTCATCGAATCGGCCAAGCCCTCGGTCATGGCGGCTTTCGCCAACCGATTTTTCAAAACTGCGCCACAAGGCAAACGAAGAGACTGGGACAAAGCGTCAGACATGAAATCCTCTGGGAAAAAAGTGTGGTCCGAACGGCCGGAGAAACGTTTGCTGACTAGTCGACGAAAACTTCCTTGGTATGCATCGTGTCGAGGTATTCCTTTACCTGCTTGATTTTTCCTTCCGGTGTGAAATGCATCAGAAAGTGATACTCATTGTTGTAAACGCGGCCGGTGGTCGTGAGGGCCTTCGATTTGGCTTCCACGCAAACGCGATCACCTTCGGCGGTGAGCACCAATGGCTCGATCTGAATTCCCTTGGGGGCCCCAACAAGGAGCTGGTCGAACACACCGAGGAACTTCTCCTTGCTCATCAGGCCGGCCAGCGGAAACTTGTCGGGTTTCCCGGCCATCCACCAGGTGAAATCATCTGTCGTGTGCGCCATCGCGCCAGCGACATCCAGCACGGAAAATTTTGCCCAGAAATCCAGAGCCGTCTTCTTGTTTTGTTCAATACTCATTTTGTTCCTCCTTAGTTAAAATTAACTACAACAAACTTCAACGAGCCCCAGTTGGGACCAAACCTTAGCAGCCTATTCGAAGGTGCATTACACTACAAACCCTTTTAAGGGGGGGTGAGTAAAGCGGCGGGGGGGCGTTTGCTTTCCGGCCAGTTGACCTTTGATCTGCCGGCCTCAATCCTAGTGGCTGATTCAGCCACTGGCACGGCGCTTGACCCGCCCCCCCCCAATCTTCATAATGTTCGCGAAGGGCCTATTTTTACTATAAAACCGTTCATAAATGCGGTGCAGCCGGAAGGAGACACAGGATGTCAGTGAGGCAAAAGCAGCAATCGCCTCTGTTCATCAGGACAAAGCTTAGCCCGCCAAGGCTTTCACGCAAGGTGGTGTTGCGTGAGGCGCCGATACAGTCGATTGCCATCGGCGCAACACGGGCTCTTACCCTGGTCAAGGCCCCGGCCGGATTCGGTAAGACCACTTTGCTGACTGAGTGGCGCGAATCACTGCTCGGCGAAAGCCAGATTGTTGCCTGGCTCACCTTGGACCGGGACGACAACGACGTCAACCACTTCATCGAATATCTGACCAGAACGCTCGCGGAGGCGCTGGGCGACCTGGTCAAAGACATGCCGGAGCTTCGCATCGCCGGCAAAGTTGTATCTGCCCGGGTGGTGCTGACTTCGCTGATCAATAGCCTTGACAAGATAGACCGGGAAGTCACGCTGATTCTGGATGATTACGACAAGATCACAGAACCCGCGGTGCACGATCTGTTCGCATTTCTGCTGCAACATATCCCGAGCAACCTTCACGTCATGGTTGCCAGCCGCTCCGAACCGCCATTACCTCTCTCCTACCTGCGTGCCCGTGACCAGATGGTCGAGATCGACGCCGGTGCCATGCGCTTCGGGATCGACGACACCCGAGCCTTCTTCGCCCCACTTGCATCGGTCAAACTGTCCGCGAGCGAAACGCGTGCCATTCACGACGCGACGGAAGGCTGGGTCACCGGCTTGCAGATCGTGGCAATTGTCCTGCGCAGTCACAGCAGTCCCAAGGATTTGATTGCCGGCTTTTCGGGTCAACATCGCGCGCTCAGCGACTATCTTGCGGAAAACGTGCTGGCGCGAATCGCGCCGGATACCGTGTCGTTCATGTTGCGCACCTCAATTCTCGAACGACTGAGCGGAGATTTGTGCGAACGCGTGGCCGGCTCGGCGGAAGGACAATCCACCCTGGAATGGCTCGCAGCACAGAACCTGTTCCTGCAGGGGCTGGATGACGAGCGCAAGTGGTATCGCTATCACGGCCTGTTTGCCGACTTTCTTCGCGCCCAGCTCGAGCGCCAAATGGGCGACGAATTGCCCATGCTGCATTGGCGTGCAGCGGAATGGTTCTCGGAACAAGGACTATGGGCTGAGGCGGTCAGGCATGCGTTAGCGGCTAATCGCGTCGACATTGCCACTGAATGGGTCGAGCGTTGTGCAATGCGCGAGGTTGAAGACAGCAGGCTGCACAGTTTGCTGTCATGGATGCACAAGCTGCCGCAGGAAGCCGTCCGCCAACGGCCCCGGTTGCGCATGGCATTTGCGTGGGCGCTGGCGCTGACGATCAGGCTTGCGGAAGCCCAGTCCATCGTCGAGGATATAGAACGCCAGTTGGACGAAGGCGTGCTTCCCGAGACCGATGGCATGCGTTACGAACTGCTGGCCTTGCGTCTCGCCATTCTCGTCATCCAGGACGATACGGCGGCGGCCCTGGAATTGGACAATCTTTGCCTTGAACGTGTGTCGAGACAAAAACGCGATGCCGACTGCGATACGTGGAAGGATGAAGCAGTCCTCAACTGCCTCATTTACTGTTACGAAAAAGCCGGCAATCTGGAGAAGGCGCGCAGCATCGAGCATCTTCATCCCCCGGCAGCAAATCTCTTCACCATCAGTTACCGGGCAAGCGTGCTCAGCGCCTGCGACATTCGCGAAGGCCATCTGCGCGACGGTGCCAGACGGCTGCGCGAAGCGTTGTCGGAATGCGAAAAGCAGGCTGGCCGTCGTTCCGGCGCGGCTTCACTGGTCGCCGGATCCCTGGCAAAAGTGCATTACGAATGGAACGATCTCGACACTGTCGAAGAATTGCTCGCCGATCGACTGGATGTCATTGAAGACGTCTGCTATGTGGACGCCGTTCAATCCGCCTATATTTCACTGGCCCGCATCTGGATCGTGCGCGGCGACTTCCAGGCTGCGCACGATTTGCTTGATCGCGCCGAGGTCGTCGGCAATCGTCGATCATGGCTGCGCCTGCTTGCCGCATGCGCCGCCGAGCGTACCCGGCTGTGGCTGCTGGATAACCGGTTGGTCGACGCAGAACGTTCAGCAGCACAACTTGAGTCGATTGCAAAGGAACAAACCGCCAACGCACATGGTGAAAATTCCGATATCGTGAATTTGCTTCACCTTACCCGCGCCCGGCTATTGCTCCACAAGCATTGTTTCAGCGAGGCCGTTGTACTGCTGAAAAAAGACCTCGGCAGCAAGGAAGCAGCCAGCAACCAGTACGCCATGGCGAAATTCAGCGTACTGCTCGCCATCGCCCTTGATGGTTCAGGCGATCGCGCAGCTGCCCACGCTTGCTTGCTGGACGTGCTCAAGTTTGGTGAATCGGCGAATTTGGTGCGTTTGATCGCCGACGAAAAAGAAGCCGTCACTCCTTTGATCGAATCGCTCTCCCCTTCCGGCAAAGCTTTGGTGCATCGTTCCGACTATCGCGAGCGCCTGTGGCGTGCGCTTGGTCTGGATCTGCCGAAGGGAACATCGTCGATCCCGCCAAACACAGGTGTCGTGAGCGAAGCGCTAAGCAAGCGGGAGCAGGACATTCTCGGCCTGGTCACCAAAGGTCTCGCCAACAAACAAATCGCGCGAACCCTGCTCATCACACCGGAAACGGTGAAATGGCATCTCAAGAACGTGTATAGCAAGCTCGGCGTTTCAGGCCGTACGCTCGCCGCGCACCGCGCCCGCCAGATGGAGCTGATTCGGGAATAACTGGCCTGCGGATTTTGATTCACAGCATCCCTCTGAGGAAATCCTTCCTTGGAGATCACCAAAGGGGAACTTGATGAATCTTACGCAGATCGCATTTGTTATTTTTGCATTGGTTGCCGCGGGTGGCGTAACCATGGCGCTGATGATCGCCGCAAAAAAACCGATCCCTTCTTTCATGCCCCCGGGTCATGGGTTGGCCGGTTTGGTGGCGCTGGCGGTTTTGCTGGCAGCCAACCTCACCGGTCCTGACACCACAGAACGGGCATGGTGGGCGTTCGGTGTTTTCGCTGCCGGCTTTTCCGGCGGCGCCTTGTTGTTCCGCGTCATCTTCAAGAACAAGCCACCCCTGCTGATGGTTGCCGGGCACGGCAGTATCGGCGCGATCGGCCTCTATCTGCTTTACGGCGTCGCTTTCGGTTGACTCGCCTGGTTTCGCTGACTCCCGCCCTGTGGCGGAAGTCAGCGATGCCGATCAACCTTGCGGAGTATGAAAACGCCCGCCCCGCGCGGCAAAGTCGCGCAGTTTTTCCGGCGCCTCAAAACGCGCTCCGAGGCTAACTTTCAATTGATCACAGCGCGCGATGAACTGCGCGGCACCGATCGCATCGATCGCCGCCATGGGTCCGCCCAGATACGCCGGGAAAGCCCATGCCAGGACAGCGCCGAGATCAGCTTCGCCGGCATCGGTAATCACGCCATCAGCCCAGCATCGCGCCGCCTCGACCAATTGGGCATAGAGCAGCCGCTCTTTTACCGCAGCCACCTCTGGTTGAATTCCCTTGCCCGGAAATTCTGCTGAAAGCTCAGGCGCCAGATGCTTGGGCGCTCCAGCCGGATAGCTGTAGAACCCTGCCGCGGTCTTGCGGCCGAGCCGCTTGGCTGAGGCCATACCGTCGATGATGCGATCGGGCACATGCTTGTCATCGCCCCAAACACTCTTTTCCCTGGTCCGGAAGAAATGGGTAATGTGATGCAACACGTCGACGCCTACTTCGTCTCCCAAGGACAACGGCCCTACTGGCATGCCCAAAGCAACCCCGGCATTTTCGATCAGTGCCGGCGTCACGCCGTCGACCAGCAGACGCATTCCTTCGCGGATGTAGGCATCAACACAGCGTGACGTATAGAAACCGTAGCCATCGTTGACGATGATCGGCGTCTTGCGAATCTGGCGGATGTAATCCAGCGCGCGGGCCAGCGTGGCAGGCGCGGTATCGCGGCCAACGATGACTTCGACCACGGCCATCTTCGCCACCGGCGAGAAGAAGTGCAGGCCGATGAAGTTCTGCGGTCGCGCGCTCGCCGCCGCCAGGTCGTTGATCGGCAGCGCCGAGGTATTGGACGCATAGATCGCATCCTTGCCCATCGCGGCTTCCGCCGCCTTGGTCACCGTCGCCTTGATGCCGACATCCTCGATCACCGCCTCGATCACCAGATCACAATCCTTGAACGCCGCGTACCCCTCCGCCGCAACGAGACGGGCGACGGCCGCGTCGCGCAGCTCGGGCTTCATGCGGCCCTTCTGTACGTCGGTGTCGAAGGCACTGACGATTCCGTCGCGACCCTTTTGCGCGGTCGCCAGATCGCGATCCAGCAGCACGACATCGATGCCGTTCAGTGCAGATACTTGGGCAATGCCTGCACCCATGAAGCCCGAGCCGAGGATGCCGAGCTTCTTTACGCTGGATTTGGGCACACCCTCGGGGCGACGTGCAAGCTTGTCTGCGGACTGCTTGGCGAAAAACAGCGTGCGAATCATGTTCTGCGCAACGCTGTCCTGCATCAGGGTGGCGAAATGTTTCAATTCAATGCGCAAGCCCTTGTTGATGGGCAACCTGGCACCCTCATAAATGCAGCGCAGTATCGCCAGCGGTGCCGGGTAGTTGCCGCTGGTGGCGGCATGGATGCTGGCATTGGCGGCACCGAATGCATCGGCGGCGACAGCGGAATGTGCGTCGCCACCGGGCAGCTTGTAGCCCTTCACGTCCCAGGGTGCGACAGACTTCACGCGTCCTTCGACGATGGCGCGTTCAGCGGCGGCGATCAATTCGCTGGTGGGAACGACCTCGTTGATCAGGCCGAGCTTCATGGCGGCCTGTGCGTTCATCGGGTTGCCCTGCGTGATCATCGGAATCGCTGCGGCAATGCCGATCAAACGCGGCACGCGCTGCGTACCGCCGGCACCGGGCAACAGACCGAGTTTCACTTCCGGCAAACCGAACTGCGCCTTGGGATCGTCGGTGGCGATGCGATAGTGGCCGCACAGCATCAACTCCAACCCGCCACCCAGCGCGGTGCCGTTGGCCACCACCACCACCGGCTTGCCGCAAGTCTCAATGCGGCGGAACAGGGCGCTATAGATACCGGCTTGCTGGACCACCATTTGCGGCGTCACGCCCGGCTTGACGAAACCGGCCATCTGGCCGAGATCGGCACCGGCCATGAAGGCGGGCTTGCCCGAGGCGATGATGATGCCCTTGAGCTCCGGGTCTTTCAACACTGCATCGAAGCAGGCTGACATTGCAGCGACGAATTCCTGCGTCAGCACGTTCATCGTGCGTCCCGGCATGTCGATGGTAAGCCGGGCGATGCCCCCGGCGAGTTCGGTCTTGATCATAGAATTGAGCATTCGAAAAAGTTGTTGTCGCAAGCGGCTTAGATGCGCTCGATGATGGTGGCCACGCCCATGCCGGCGCCGATGCAAAGCGTCATCAGTGCGGTGGACTTGCCGGTACGCTCAAGCTCGTCAAGCGCGATGCCAAGGATCATGGCGCCGGTGGCGCCGAGCGGGTGGCCCATGGCAATGGCGCCGCCGTTAACGTTGACCTTGTCAGGATCGAGGCCGAGCACGTCCATGAAGCGCAGCGGGACAGCCGCGAAGGCTTCATTGATCTCATACAGGTCAATGTCAGATGCCTTCATACCGGCGCGCTTGAGCGCTTTTTCTGCGGCGTAGGATGGCCCGGTGAGCATGATGGTCGGCTCCGATCCAATTTCGGCGAAGGCACGAATACGGGCGCGGGGTTTCAAACCAGCCGCCTTGCCAGCGGCTTCGGAACCAATCAGCACCGCACAGGCACCGTCGACGATGCCGGAGGAATTGCCGGCGTGATGCACGTGCTGAATGGACTCGACCTCGGGATAGCGGTGCTGGGCCAACGCATCGAATCCGGCCTTGCGGCCCAGCTCTCCGAACGAAGCCTTGAGGCCGGCGAGATCCTCCAGTGAGCAGCCGGGGCGGATGGTTTCATCTTTCGCCAGCAGCACGTCGCCGAGCACGTCGTCCCTGACCGGAACCACCGAGCGACCAAACCGGTTCTCGGCCCAGGCCTGTGCGGCAAGCCGATGGCTGCGCACCGCATAGCTATCGACATCGGCACGGCTGTAGTTGAACAGCGTCGCCATCAGATCAGCGCTGACGCCCTGCGGGATGAAGTTGACGTAAAACGCGAGATCAGGATTGACGCTCCAGGCGCCGCCGTCGGAGAACATCGCCACGCGCGACATCGATTCGCAGCCGCCGGCAATGATGAAGTCGCCCCCGCCGGCCGCTATTTTTCCGGCCGCCATGTTGCAGGCTTCAAGACCCGAGCCACAGAAACGATTGATCTGCACGCCCGCAGTCTGTTCGGCATAACCGGCGCGCAGCGCCGCCAAGCGCGGCAGGCACTGGCCCTGCTCGGCCACCGGCGCGACGACGCCGAAGATCACGTCATCAACCAATGTTGTGTCGAGTCCGTTGCGATCGCGCAGCGCTTCGAGCACGGTGGCACCAAGGTGCACCGGGGTCGCCTCATGCAGTGCGCCGTCGGGCCTGCCGCGACCTCTGGGGGTGCGGACGTGATCATAAACATACGCCAGTGTCATTCGTGACTCCTCAAAAATTTAACATGCCGAGCAACGCGCTGATGGCGGTGCAGTGAAACCGGAGATCATACTTTAACCGACAACGCGGGTAAGATTTCGGCGTGCCTCGAACAAAGGAGACAGAGATGGCAGGCAATCAGTTGGTGGTGGTCTTCAATGCCAGTTCCCGGCAGGGACTGGCCCAGATGCGTCAATTGTTGAAAGCCAGCCATCGACCGCGGGCAGTGACACGGCGGAAGGACATCTTTTCGACACCGGAGTTTTCTGCGGTCGAAGTCATCGCCGCCGATTTCACCGAACCGGCCTCGCTCGATCGCGCCGTTGCCGGCGCCGACGCAATCTTTTTTCAGCCGCCGCTGCTCGACATTCCCGACCATCTGCGCAGCCACGCACGCAATGTCGGCGAAGCCGCCCGACGCGCCGGTATCAAGCGCTTCATCCATAACTCGACCATGTGGTCACCCGATCCGGCCGACTATCCCTGCGGCCAGATGACCTACGACACGATGCGCGAACTGGAGGTGATCCTCGAAGCTCTCGGCCTGCCGCTGACGATCTTCCGCCCCACGCTGTACATGGACAACTGGCTGACTTCGTATGCCAAGCCGGTGCTGATCGAAGAACATGTCTATCGCTACCCGCACCAGCCGACGCTGCGCTTCAGCCCGATCAGCCTCGACGACGTGGCCAGGTTCATGATCGCCGCGCTGGATCGGGACGACCTGATCGGCACGCGCCATCGCATCGCAGGTCCCGAGATCATCAGTCCGGAAGACGTGCGCAGCGCGCTGTCGGCGGCGATGGGCGTCAACATCCGCTACGAATACATGACACCGGCAGATTTCGCCGCCTTCAGTTACGACCGCTTCATCCACCGGACCGGCGCGCCGCGCGATCTGTTCATCGCCGCATTCGACAATTTCTATACCTTCAACAACGAATCACAATTGAAGCCGTTCGAGCTCGACATGACAGCGCTGTTGCAAAAAATTCCCCTACAACTGGAAACCTTCCGCTCGTGGGCAAAACGTCAGGACTGGAAAACGCTCGGTGAAAAGGTCGGCTCGGTATCGGGCTGAGCGCGTCAATTGATCAGGCCGGTTGGCTCAGCGGGCGGTGTCCTCGGCGACCATCACGTGCTCTTCGGCAAACCATAGCGGTGAGTTTTCCAGGTCGATAAACCGCTTTTCGTCTTCCATTAACGCAGCCCAGGCCGCCTGCGCCGCCGGGTCCTTGACTGCGTGGTGAAGCGCGTCCATCGATTCTCACCAGGCTTCCACCATCCCGTCGAAAGGCGCGGGGCCGCCGCGGCTCTCACGCAATCCATCATCGAACGGCGTTGAAATGGTGTGTAGTTGAATGTATTTGTGCAGGCCAAGCGCTGTTTTCAGACTCACGGCGAGCGAGCCGTGGGTGTTCAGCCAGTAGTCCAGAAACTCGGCACGACTGAGGTGGGGAAGACGACGCAGACAAAAGACAAATTTGATCAAGCTATCTCCTCAATTTGCCAGAAATAATCAATGATCCAGGTGCCGTCTTCGGCAAACATGCCGAACGCTTCGAGAAGTTTCAGGACGCAATGTTGTCCATGAAGCGCTGGACGACCTGGCGTGTGTTTTCCGCCACATCGATCTCTCCTTTTTTGAATCGTCTGACCTGCTTACTTCAATGCCTCGCGAACCGTGGCTGCTTCGACCCACTTCATCACTGTCTCGATCGAATGGCGCAGCAGGAATTCGCTATCCTGAAGAATGATTTCCTTCTTCGCACCGGATTCCATGGCTTTCTGCTGGCACTCCAGGTTGCTCACATCTTCGAGAAAAATTTCGCCCATGCGGCAATTGTGATGCTCCTGCTGGAAGCGCTGGCGAACATCCTGCGCCACGGGGATATGTATCTTTGCCACCCAGCGCGTCGTGTTGACCGAGGTCGGCCAGAATTCGATGCTGAAGAAGCCGCCCGGGGAGAAGAAAATGATGAAATTCGGGAACATCCAGGCAATCTCTGTCGCCCAGGAGGACGCCCTGTTGGGATTGATCGCCGGATGATTCTGCAATCCACCTGCATCCAGACTATTGACGTCGCTGCCCAATACGTTGCCGGTGTCGACATTGCTGTAGGCCAGCCGCTCGACGAGGGCATCTTCGGGCGGCGCGTAGTCGGGGTTGCCAAACGTCGTCAGCGTGCGATGCGCGCCACGTGCGTTGCCGCTCAGTGGCCGGGAAAAAGGATTGAGCTTGTTGGCAAAGGTTGCGCCGACCGTCGCCGTGTGGAGTACCGGGACATGATAGGGTTCCGCAAAAGCATCGATGGTCACCTTCCAGTTGGCGCGCATGTTTCCCACATCGATGGTGAAAAACTGCTCGGCCGCAGGAAACGGCGCGTTGCGAAATGCTTCACCAAAGCTGCCCAGAAATTCCTTCAGCGATACTTCGGGCTTCGGCTGCAAGTTGATGAATATCCAACCTTCCCATACATCACAAGCGATAGGGGTGAGACCTCGCTCCTTGAGATCGAGATCGAAAAAGTTTTCGCGATCCGGCACACCCAGGCACGAACCGTCGTTCCGGTAACTCCAGTTGTGATAGCGGCAAGCAAACTTGCTCGCTTTCCCGGCCGATTCGAGAACCAGCATGTTGGAGCGATGCGAGCACACATTGTGGAAAGCGCTGATCTTGTCCGCCTTGTTCCGGGTGATCAGCACCAGAGCACCGCAAACTTCAACTTCCTTGGTGATAAAGCTGTTTGCTTCAGGCAACTGCTCCACCCTGCCCATGCACAACCATGCCCGGCCAAATATCTGCTTCTTCTCGCGTTCATACCACTCCGGCGAAATATAGGGCTCGATTGGGATCGGTCCGGTACCCAAGCCGTTGGCTTTGGTGATTTCAGGAAGTTCGATTTTCAGCGCATCGTTCATTGGAATCTCCTCAGCGAAGGAACTGTTCAGTCAGGATGAAATCACGAGCCTTGCGGCCAGGGTCCACGCCCGATGTGCATGCCATGGGGGAATGGCGAAAATTTCGCCCGTGGCTGGCGATGCATCTCGACCGCCATTGATGCGTGCGCAAGTGACAAGAGCAGTCTGAACAGTCGGGTCGCATCGTCGGGCATTTCGGCGAGGGGAAATTTTTCGAGATACTTCAGGGCATCCTCGCCGCGCGGCAGCATTGCGTCGTAAAACCGGCGAATCTCCGTCATCGAGGCCTGGGCTCGGCGGTCCCAACGAATGTCATTGGTTTCCCCTGCCCAATAGGCAACGAAACCTTCCAGCTCGTCAAACCCGGGCGGCAGCAATGCGCCCGATTGCGTTGTTTGTTGCATATCATCTCCTCCTTGCACCCTTTTTTCTGTATTCGAATCTTTGCATGAAGGGTGGGCAACAGTCTTCCTTCCTGTTGCGGTCATTTTTGTCAAAATCTTGCGGTCCACACAAAATTTTGACAATTCCTATCAGCCCCTAAATGACGTACCATGGACAGGGACAAGGTGTAGAGGAGGCTCATGAATCTCCCAAAGAAACACAGCGCCGCACCCGCCGCAGAGGCTCTTCGCAAGGCAGTGGGTGTTGCCCCGGAAATGCATAGCAGGAAGACGGATGCCAGAAGTGTCGCTGCCTATTACTGGCGAACACCATGGCTGTCCTCGTACGAACTCGGCCAAGCCGACGAGATGATCCTGGCGATGCATACCGGTGGTAGCCGGAATGTCCGAACCCGAGTACGCGGCGGGTGGAGCGATGCCACTTCATTTCCCGGGCATCTGCACCTTATTCCCGCCGGATTCTCGACTGCCTTCAAACCGGAAGGATGGATCGAGTTCCTGTCCGTGCATTTCAGCCGCGATCGGCTCGAAGCACTGACGGACCTGGGTGGATCGATAACAATACCGGCATCCTTCCGCTTTGCTTTTCACGATCAATTCGCCAGTGGCTGCATCGGGGCGTTATTCGACGAACTGCGCGCACCCCGCGAACTCGGTTCCCTTTTCGTCGACTCCCTGATGGATACGCTGGCCTTGCACGTGATGCGACCTTCGGCACCCGTATTGGAGCGACCGGGAAGCGTTGAAACGATCTCGCAACCGATTCTTGCCCGTGTACGAGACAGGATTAATGCGAGTCTGGAAACCGGCATCTCTCTGGATGAGCTGGCGACGGAGGCTGGACTCAGCCGTTTCCATTTTGCGCGT
Source organism: Sterolibacteriaceae bacterium (assembly GCA_043738385.1). Taxonomy (GTDB): domain Bacteria; phylum Pseudomonadota; class Gammaproteobacteria; order Burkholderiales; family Rhodocyclaceae; genus JANYCD01. Next base: position 3,296 of record JAYUGL010000038.1, on the reverse strand, counting down.
GCCTTCCGCGAAGCAACTGGCCAGCCGCCCCATGGCTACCTGACCCAGCGGCGCATCGAAAGGGCCAAGGAACTTCTGCGGCACACCGACCTTTCGCTTGCTGAAATTGCGTTCACCGTTGGCTTCAGCAGCCAGTCGCATTTCTCCGCGACCTTTCGCGGCAGGGTCGGGCAAACGCCGCGGCGCTTCCGCGTGCAGCGCTGAGCGTCAGCGCATCAGCGCGGTAAATTCTGGCCGTTCGACCACACCCGGCTTGCCGGTGTGCGCCGTAGCGGCATTAATACCGAACGCGCCCTCCGTCCAATCGGCGCTGTAGGGGCTGAGGCGAAACCAGTCGAAAATCACCTTGCGCACCGAGATTCTCCACTCTCCGTTGCGACACTCGAAGTTGTCCAGATAGCGTGCGCCCATGATCACCTCTTCATGGACGCCATCAGCGGGACGCGGCACGCGATGAAATGCCCGCACATAGGTTTCGCCGATCGCGCTGTCGCCATCGACGCGCAGGATGCAATTGCCGATGAAATGTTGGGTGACGTCAATCTTGAGCTCACCGTAGACCTGCTTGATGATGTCCGCAAAGCCCGCCCCGCTGTCGTTGTAGAGGCCATACTCCAGGCGCGAATCGGGCCAAAACACGTCGTTCAGTACTTTCCAGTCGCGCCGGTCGATGCCGTGACTGTAGCGGTAAATCACCTCCTTGATCGCGTCCTTGGCCGCCAGATCGCGAACCGCAGCTTCAAGATTCGCATGTGTCACCGTAACCATCATCGTCTCCTCTTTATTTAACGGGTATCTATATTCTGTGATTGATATGCAAAACACGGTGTGCGGCGCGCAATATCTGCCCGTATAGTGACATTGTGTATGGGAAAAGTAATCTTCCGCTATCGACCCAAAGCGGACTCAAAAGTATTTTAGGAATCAGTCCCGTTTCAATGCGCCATGCTCTGCATGGCGCTTATCGGTGGTCCCAATTCCAATACGACTTGTTACTTGAGGAATTGCAGCATCGTGTCATCCGAGTCGGTGAAATCGCGTTTGTCATGACAAAACACGGCACCTTCGATACGCTCGGGCTGTGTTGCGTAACAGGCGCCCATGATTGTTTCCATCACGACTGCGCTGTTCCTGTGCCGCGCACCCATGGCCATGAAGTCGAGCATTCCGGAGAATGAGACAAGGATACCCATCTGCAAAACGTGCGCAGCTTCAAGTGAATTACCTTCAAACATCTCGGCCGACCAGCGGCCGAAACCGGCGTACAAGCTAAGACCGTTGAGTGGCACCGGATAGAGAACGCGCTCGCGGTCAATTTGCCAACGGTGTATTTGCTCGCCGTTGACATGAATTTCGGCCCAAGTCTTGCCGTCCACAATATCCGGTACGGTGACGTCGAACTGACGTACATCCTCTTCGCGCAAGGCATGAGAGAAAACAAGGCCGAGCACGTCCACAAAGTGGCTGCACTGCTGGCGGGCAGCCGAGTAGCTGCGGAAGGCTGTCCGTTGCGCAGTCAGTGTCTTCCCGATGTAGGGTGCGAACTGGCCGACAGCACCAGGGCACGTCCCATTGGGATAGCGCACCCAGGTGCCCTCGATCGCGGTGACAACGTCCCCCTCATGCTGAACCACCAGCTTGAAGGCATGCAAGGTGTCTTCCAGACCGGCCACTATCCTCCGATCGTGTTTTTCAATGCGAATGCGCCGACGAAAAATACGCGTGCCGTATTCGGGGTTGAAAATGGGGTTCTTGAAGTCAGAAATCATCGAAGCGAGGGGGCCAAGCATGGCCGAAAATGGGCATTTCGTACGGTAGCACTGAATGTCTGCTATGTGCCGAAAGCAGCCGTATATGAAACTGGATGGATGTAGTCATATTTGATGGTTGCACTGCACAAACCAGAATCAATCATAGCGTACGGATGCCCTGCTTAATTTCGTAGATGATGAATCCCGGCGAAAGCTGCGCCCGCATCATATCTTGCGCTGCACACCCTCCCAATGCGGCTTGCGCAACTCCCGCTTCAGTATCTTGCCAGCCCCGGACACCGGCAGCGCTGTGCGAATCTCGACCGAGCGCGGACATTTGTAGCCGGCGATCAGCGTCCGGCAATGGCCACGAATTTCCTCGGTGTCGACTGTTGCGCCGGCGACCAGCACCACCACCGCATGCACCGCTTCTCCGTAAAGTTCATGCGGAATGCCGATGACCGCGCAACTCGCCACCGCCGGATGGGAAGCCACGGCGTTTTCCACTTCCGCCGAATAGACGTTTTCGCCGCCGGTCACGATCATGTCCTTCATGCGGTCGACGATGTAGATGAAGCCTTCGTCATCCATGGTGGCGCCGTCACCGGTATGCATCCAGCCGCCACGCAACGCGGTGGCTGTCTCCGCCGGCTTGTTCCAGTAACCCAGCATCACCTGCGGACCGCGCGCCACCACTTCACCCACTTCGCCGCGCGGCAGTTCCGCGTCGTCCGGACCGACGACCCTGACCTCGCTCATGATCGTTGCCCGCCCGGCCGAGCGATGCTTGCCCAGCTTGCGCCCTTGCTCGGTGTGATAGAACGACGGCAACAGCGTGACCAGCGGCGAAAGTTCGGTCATGCCATACACCTGGATGAATTTCGCACGCGGCAGCGCACGCGTGGCGCGAACCAGCACCGCCTCGGAAATCACCGAAGCGCCGTAGTAGAGTCGTTGCAGCGAATCGAGATTGAATTCAGGGCGCTGCGGATGATCGGCCAGCATCTGGATCATCGTCGGCACGATGATCGTATCGGTAATGCCCTCGTCCTGAATGGTGCGCATCATGTTCACCGGCTCGAAGGCGGGAATGATGACGTGGGTCGCCTCGGTGATCAGGCTGCTGATGAACAACAGCATGTCTGCGGCATGGAACATCGGCGCGGCATGCAGGCAGATCGCTCCCATCGCTTCGCCGCTGCCGACCATGCCCAGAGCCGACGTGATCAGATTGGTGTGGCTGAGCATCACGCCCTTGGCAAAGCCTGTCGTACCACCGGTATAGCAGACGGCGGCGAGATCATTGTTGCCACGATCAGCATTGGCAATGGGTTCACTGCCGACGACCAAAGCCTCCAATCCCGTCATGGATTGCGGTGTCTCGCCCTCGCCCCAGTAGAGAACATGCTTGAGTACTTTTGACGTTGTGCCGACTGTCTTCGCCGTGTCAACGAACTCATCGTCCACGATCAGGATTTGCGTGCCGCAATCATCCAGCGAATAGGCGATCTCGGCGGCGCTCCAGCGAATGTTCACCGGGTTGGC
>JAYUGL010000037.1:0-7279 GCA_043738385.1 Sterolibacteriaceae bacterium | reverse complement strand
CAGTGTCTTGCCATCTTCTGAGGGAACCGAGAATGCATGACTGGTGCTCCAGGCCAAGTCCTGATGACGGTCACCGATGCGGCCAAGTTCCCAATCCAACCACGTAGTGATGCGCGCGTCGTGCTCGGTGAACAGGTAGTTACCCGTGCGAAAGTCTCCATGCACGATCGAGAGGTGCTCCACCGACGGCGCATATTTGTGCAGCCACGACGAGGCCAGCGACATCATCGGCACGTCCTCGTCGGAATCTTCCTCCCATACGCGATCCCACCAGTTAACCGCCCATTCCGCGTTCTGCGTTCCGGTTTTCGGAATGTCGAATGCAGAAAGGTCGGCCTTGCGGAAATCGAAAGTGTGCAACTTCGCCATGTGCTCGACGAATTGCGGGGCGAGTTTTTTGCGCAAGTCAGCAGGCATATGCGTACCCAGGCCCGAGACACCGCTCTTCACGTTGGTCGGCTTGGTAACTCCGGTCGCAAATCCATACACCAACCCCGGATACGGCAGGTACTCGCCCTCGTTGTCCACCCAGAAAACGGGCGGCACAGGAATGACGCCCTTGAGCGCCTTGACCAGTTGAAACTCGCGCAGGCGACTCGTCGCATGTAGCGACTCAGCGAGATCGGTGCGCAACACCATGCGCGTCTTTTCCTGGCCGACACCGGGACGGTTCCACGACAAATTGAACCCCATCTGTAGTTTCGATGCGCCGCCGGCCAGCCAATGCGCATCCGTGATTTCGAACGGTTCCTTCAACTGCGAACCGATCAACGAGGTCACGCCTTTGACCAGCGCGTCCAAAGGCAGCTTGGTATAGCCGGGTCCAGCGCGCTTTTCCATCTTGCGGGTCAGGGCGCGATCAACTTCTTTTTCCGTCTCGAAGCGCTTGCGCGTCGCCGCGATCCACTCGGGCGAGGGCTTGTCCTTGTCGATTATTTTCATGCCGGGTCTCTCTTTCAGTGCGAGTGCGTCAGGACGTGATGTGTCCGGAGGATTGCGTCCAGCGCCTACCGTGACGGCGGGTAAGGGCCTGCAACGAGGTAATTTCCGAGGCCAGGCCATAACCGACGCGACCATCGGACAAGGTCCAGCGGCACTGAGCGGCATAGACGAGTGCGCTCGCGTAGCAGATCCATGGTCCGCCCGCTTGCGCCGTGCCATGGGCATGAAACTTCTTGCCGCGCCGATCCGTGACCTGAACCTCCACTGAGGTAATCACGCTGCCGATGCGATGCGTATAAAGCTTCATGTCGGTCAGTCCATAGGCTTGCCCGTCTTCCATGACATAGCCATGCGCAAGCGTCTGTTGTTGGTCGACCGGTTTGCCCGGATCCCAGTGATTGATCCACTTGATCGCAAAATTCTTGCCAAAGTGCGCATGTGACCAGCCCATGGTCGGCACATCGATCTCGGCCCGGTTGCCCCAGCTATGATCCATCGTCTCAACGCAATCAACCTCATATTCGCGCCCGCGGATTTTTAGTGTCCCGGAGTAATGACCGGTCAGATCGAAGTGGCCGCCATAGCCTGAACCCATGCCTGCACCGGCGTGCTGCTCTTCGGTAGTCGCCTTTGCCATCGGACTGTGATCGGGATCGTGAATATCAAAGGGTTCCATGAGGCCCTTGAAATCAACGTGTATCTCGGTGTCGTCATAGCCGACATAGTCCACACGGTAATCGCGCGGCGGATTAACCGCCTTGACATAGAGGCCGTTGGCAGTGGTGTACTCGGACAACTTCGGCGGCGCAGGCAGCGCCATTTGCGTATCCAGATAAAGCGTCTCGGCACGGTTGTCGACGAGCGCACCGTACAGCGAAATATCGCATGACTGCACACCCACCGCCTTGCGGGCAACCGTGTAGACGATTGCCATCAATCTCTCTTCCGGAACATGAAAGCAGAACCAGTTGGTCTCTGCGTGTCGATGGTCGGCATCCGCTGGGGTGTGGTACTCGACGTCTTCAGGTTTGATCAAAATTACTCTCCAGTTTTATTGCGCCAACCACCGCAATTGAGGCAGTGTAAGCCGCTGTTTTGGCATGAACTTTAAGATTTGAATCTGCTGTTTATTAAAAAAGTGCTATCGTAAGCCACAGTTTACGGCGGATTTGCCTACAAGGTATCCAGCGAGATACTTCGCCGCGAGGAGAAACCATGCATCGAGCAACCCCGCTCAGAGCGGTGGACGCCTTCAGTCAGGCATTCGGATTGGATCCCGTTTGCGCCAATAACGCCAGAACCTGGGGCGGGCTGTCAGCCTGCGATTGGAAACTGCCCTGGCGGGATGGCTTTGAACTCGCGAAGAACGACGACTTCATTATCGCCTACCACAGCGCCGGATCGCGCCGGGTGCGAGCGGCCTGTGACGGCCCCTGGATCGATCGGAACTCCACGCCAGGATTGATCAGCGTGATTCCGCCCGGACGACACGTGAAGTACAAGATCGAAGGTGCGGTATCTTTTTCCTCCATTCATATTCCGCGCGAATCCGTCGCGGGAATCTCGGGGGCGCGTTTTGTCGGACCACAGAGTTTCCTGTTCGCATTCAGAAACGTCTTTGCCAACGCCTGCATGGATACCCTTCTGAGCGAGATGCGCACCGGTGGATCGCGCAATCTGCTCTATATCAACGCGGTGACACGCGCGCTGCTGTTGAATTTGATGCGCGGATTTCCTGCCGAGCCTCCCGTCAATCAAACAAGAGTGGTCGAATCCGGCATTCCGTTGACGCCGATCATCGATTTTATCGAGATGCGACTCGCGACGCCGCTGACCTTGAACGAACTGGCGCATCAAGCAGGTGTCAGTCGCGCACATTTCGCCCGTCACTTCCGCACTGTGACGGGAATGTCGCCACATCAGTATGTATTGCTGCGGCGAACCGAGAAAGCCAAAGAGTTGCTGCGGAACACCCGCCATGGGCTGCTCCGGATCGCACAAGAAACTGGCTTTAGCAGTCAGTCCCATTTCTCGCAGGTTTTTCATTCGATCACAGGCGGGACTCCCAGCAAGTTTCGTCAATCCGAACAAGTCACACCGGCAAGGACTTAACTTCAGCGCACGGTGCGCGGATGGTTTAACGCGCTTGACCTCCGGCATCCGCTACCCAGCGCAGCCAGAGACGAAGTTGGCGATGCGCCTCCACTCCCAGGGCGTCATGCGGCAACGTCAGCGCCAGCAACCGTCCGTCTTTTCGCATCAGCAGCACCACCAGCCACGAAAATACCGTGGTGCGCTCGTCCACCAACACCATGGCGGACTCATCATTCCGGTATTTGATCTCAAGTGCGCCGTCGCTGCGCAGGGTGATCGCCGTCAACGCTCGCGCACCATGGCGCAGCGCGTGAACGAGAACGCTGCGCCATGACGAGAAGGCAAGCGCACCCCACAAAATGAGCTTGATGAGCAGAGATAAGTCCGTGACGGCCACCATGATCGCCGCAAGGCCGTGAATCAAAAAAAAAGCGGTCGCCAGCGTGGCTGACGACCGCAATATCAAGGTGACCGGCAGCCTCATCGCCACCCGACCGGATCAGACCTTGCGAAATACCAAGGTGCCGTTGGTACCGCCAAAGCCGAAATTGTTTTTGACGGCGACGTCGATTTTCATCTGTCGCGCAGTGTTGGCGCAGTAATCCAGATCGCATTCCGGATCCTGTTCAAAGATATTGATCGTGGGCGGCGAAACCTGATGATGCAGCGCCAGCACGGTGAACACCGACTCCACCCCACCGGCACCGCCGAGCAGGTGGCCGGTCATGGATTTGGTGGAATTAACCACCAGTTTCTTTGCCGCATCGCCAAAAGCCAGCTTGATGGCTTCGGTTTCGTTCTTGTCGCCGAGCGTGGTTGAAGTGCCATGCGCATTGAGATACTGCACTTCGTCCGGATTGACGCCGGCGTTAAGCAAGGCGGCCAGCATGCAGCGTGTCGGACCTTTGGTATCCGGCGCGGTCATGTGAAACGCATCGCCACTCATGCCAAAGCCAGCCAGTTCAGCATAAATTCGCGCGCCACGTTTTTTCGCGTGCTCGTATTCCTCAAGCACCACTACGCCCGCACCCTCACCAAGCACAAAGCCGTCACGGTCCTTGTCCCAAGGACGGCTGGCGGTGGCAGGGTCGTCATTGCGGGTCGACAAGGCCTTGGCGGAAGCAAAGCCGCCGACGGCAAGGGGAGTGATGGTGGACTCGGCACCCCCGCAGATCATCACATCGGCATCACCATATTCAATCATGCGGCCACCGACACCGATCGCGTGCAGACCGGTGGTGCAGGCGGTCACGACTGCAAGATTCGGCCCCTTGAGACCGAACATGATGGACAGATTGCCCGAGATCATGTTGATGATGGTACTGGGGATGAAGAAGGGCGAAATTTTGCGCGCCCCGCCGGCCAGGAAATCGTTATGGGTTTCCTCAATCATTGGCAGACCGCCAATGCCGGAGCCGATATTTACCCCGATGCGTTCGGCATTTTCCTCGGTGACCTCAAGTCCGGAATCCTTGAAAGCCTGGATGCCGGCGGCCATGCCGTAGTGAATGAAAATATCCATCCGCCGCGCTTCTTTCGGCGACAGATAGGCAGCGGTATCGAAGCCCTTCACCTCTCCCGCAATCTTGACCGGGAAGGATGAGGCATCGAAACGGGTGATGGGCGCAATACCACTCCTGCCGGCGAGTACGCTATCCCACGCCTCGGAAACGGTATTGCCGACCGGGGAAATAACCCCCAAACCGGTAACCACGACTCTACGACGTGACAAGGCAGGCTCCTGCGATAACGGGGATTACTTGCGGGCCTCGCTTCGATGGATGATCACGGCCATGGTGACCTCCATGAATGCGCGAGGAAATTACTTCTTGAGATTGCTATTGACGTAGTCGATAGCTTGCTGGACGCTGGTGATTTTTTCTGCGTCTTCGTCGGGAATCTCACACTCGAATTCTTCTTCGAGGGCCATGACCAGTTCGACGGTGTCCAGCGAATCGGCGCCCAAATCATCCACGAAGGATGACTCGTTCTTGATCTCCGCTTCGTTGACGCCCAACTGCTCGGCGACGATTTTCTTGACGCGTTGTTCGACATTCTCCATGCGTATCCCCTTCCCTGTTTTGCGGTGGTGTAACAAAAGCCTGCGTATTTTACCAAAAAGCCGGGGGCAATCCGGCTCAATCCGGCCTTAAGAGCCTCTAAGTCATATACATGCCGCCATTGACATGCAATTCGGTCCCGGTGATGTAACCCGCTCGCGGCGATGCCAAAAATGCAACCGCTGCAGCAACCTCGTCGGCCTGCCCAAGGCGGCTCAATGGAATCTTGGTCAACAGCGCTTCTTTCTGTAAGTCCGTCAGCGCCTTGGTCATATCGGTGTCAATGAATCCTGGCGCGACGCAATTGACAGTGATGTTGCGACTGCCCAGTTCCTGCGCCAGGGCGCGGGTTAATCCGGCAACGCCGGCTTTGGCGGCGGCATAGTTGGCCTGCCCGGGATTGCCGGCGGCGCCGACCACCGAAGTAATATTGATGATACGGCCGCGGCGCGCTTTCATCATGCCGCGCATGACCAGGCGGGACATGCGGAACACGGCCTTGAGGTTGGTATCCATCACGCTGTCCCAGTCGTCATCTTTCAGAATCAGAGCGAGCCTGTCGCGCGTAATCCCGGCGTTGTTCACCAGGATCTCGACCGCGCCGAATTTTTTGTCAATTTCGCTGATCAGAGCTTCGCTGGCGGCAGCGTCAGTGACATTGAGGACTGCACCGAGTCCGGTGATGCCGGCTGTATCCAATGCCTGCTGAATGTCGGCGGCGCCCGCGGTGGTGGTGGCAGTACCGACCACGGTGGCACCCTGAGCACCCAACTCCAGCGCGATGGCGCGGCCGATTCCACGTGAAGCGCCGGTGACCAGCGCGACTTGTCCTTTAAGCATTTTTCAATTCCTTATGCATTGACAGTTGCCAAGGCGGCATCGATGCCGGCGAGATCGGCCATCGCGCCGCCCACCAGCCCTTCGGCGCAACGCTTGACCCCCCCGGCCAGCACTCTGCCGGGACCGCATTCAAACACATGCGTCATCCCGGCTTGCTGCATCGCGCGCATGATCTCCACCCAGCGCACCGGCACGGCGGCCTGACGCACCAGCGCATCTCTGATTTTTTCCGGATCCGACTCGACGGCCACATCCACATTGTTGATCACCGGAATCCGCGGAATCGAAAATTCCACCGTGGCCAATTTCCCCTTGAGCTTTTCCGCTGCCGGCTGCATCAGGGAACAATGAAAGGGAGCGGAAACCGGCAGCATCACGGTCCGTTTGGCACCCCGCGCCTTGCACCCATCGGCGGCGCGTTGCACGGCGGCGGCGTGACCGGCAATCACGGTCTGTTCCGGTGAGTTGAAATTCACCGCCTGCACCACCTGACCCTGCGCCGCTTCAGCGCATGCCAACTGAATGTTAGCCATATCGAGCCCGAGAATCGCTGCCATGGCGCCTTCACCTGCCGGCACCGCGTCCTGCATGGCCTTGGCGCGAAACTCCACCAAGGGTGCGGCATCGTTCAATTTCAATACGCCGGCAGCGACCAGGGCGGAATATTCACCGAGACTGTGACCGGCCACCATCGCCGGCTGCACACCGCCCTTTTCCTGCCACAAACGATACGCAGCGACGCCGCTGGTGAGCATCAGGGGCTGGGTGTTGATGGTCTGGTTGAGCGCTTCGGTGGGACCTTCAATGACCAGTTGCCACAGATCGCGGCCAAGGGAAGCCGACGCTTCATCAAAGGTAGCGCGGATGACCGGACTGTCGCCATAAGCGGCCATCATGCCGAGCGACTGGGAGCCTTGACCAGGAAAAACGAGAGCAAACTTGATTGTCATAGTGTCACGAGTTTTCAGAGAAGGCTAATGCCCGCGTACGCGGGCGTTATGCCGGAACTAAACACGAGAGCGAAGTTCATGGCGATATTGTTGACTTCAAAATTTGACGAGGGTCGCGCCCCAGGTGAATCCGCCACCGACACCTTCCAGCAGCAGCGTATCGCCGCGCTTGATTTTGCCGGCGCGTACCGATTCGTCCAGCGCCAGTGGAATCGAAGCGGCAGAGGTATTGCCATGGTGATCGACGGTCACTACGCATTTCTCGATCGGCAGTCCCAGCTTTTTCGCGGTGGATTGCAGAATACGGATATTGGCCTGGTGGGGAATCAGCCAGTCGACCTGTTCGGCTGTCATTCCACCGGCAGCCAAAACCTCTTCCGCCACTTCGGCCAA
>JAYUGL010000036.1:0-2471 GCA_043738385.1 Sterolibacteriaceae bacterium | reverse complement strand
CCAGAATCATGTCGGCCGCCTTCTCGGCAATCATCATGGTCGCCGCTCCGGTGTTGCCCGACGCAATCGTTGGCATGATGGACGCGTCAACCACGCGCAGTCCTTGCACGCCGATAACCCTCAGCTCACTGTCAACGACGGAATCCGCCGCCGCAGGCGATCCCATGCGGCATGTTCCTGTTAAATGCCATGCCGTCCCGCCGTTGTTCCGGGCGAAGTCCAACAGCTCGCTGTCGCTGGTCGCAGACGCCGGGGGTGCCACATCCTGATCACAATAGACCTGTAGCTGGGGGGTGTGCAACAGCCGCCTGGTCAGCCGCACGCCGTCGATCACCACCTGCCGGTCTCTGGCGTCCGAGAGATAGTTGGGCTGGATCACCGGGTCCTGAAAAGGATCGGTCGATTGCGCACGGACGAAGCCGGTGCTGTGCGGGCGCAACTGGTAAAAGCCCAAAGTCATTCCAGGAAAGGAGTCCAGCTTGCCTGCAATTCCAGAGGCAAAACTCCCTGGGGAGAAACAAAATTGCAGGTCTGTCACCGGCAGTGTGTCGCGTGACTGCCAGAAGGCATAGGCCACCGACGGACTGATGGCGAGCAGGCTCGGTTTGCCGAACATCCACTTGGCGATCTCGCCCAGCAGACGAAAACCGCGTGCCGTGCTGTTCAGCGTCGCAACACCCTTGACTCGAACGCTTGATCGGACCATGTAGTGGTCCTGGCAGTTTTCCCCCACCCCCGCAAGGTCGTGGACAACGGGGACGCCCAGCCGGTCGAGCAGCGCGCGGGGTCCAATTCCGGAGAGTTGCAACAGCTTCGGCGTGTTCGCGCTGCCGCCACAAAGAATGACCTCTTTCCTGGCGCGTACTGTCTCGACCAGATGACCGGGGCCGCGCGAATAACGAACGCCGATGGCCCGTTTGCCCTCGAACATGATGGCGACCGCATGGGCGTTCGTTCGAACCTGCAGGTTGCTGCGTTTCATCGCGGGCCGCAAGAATGCTTGGGCTGAACTAACACGGCGTCCATGCTGGATCCAGCGCTGGTAGTAGCCGGCGCCGGCCTGCTTCTCGGCGTTGTAATCAGGGTTGCGAGGGATACCCATGGCCACGGCACCATCGATGAACGCATCGCACAGCGGATGCGACCAATCGCTGTCTGTGATGGGCAGCAAGCCGTCGCCGCCGCGATAGCGCGGATCGAACGGGCCAATCCGGCGTTCGGTGCGCTTGAAGTACGGCAGCACGTCGGCGTAGCTCCAGCCGGCGTTTCCCCGCGCAGCCCAGGTGTCGTAGTCGATTGGCAGACCGCGGGTGTAATTGAACCCATTGATCGAGCTGGAGCCGCCCAGCGTGCGACCGTGCATGATCGGAATCTGGCGGCCGGCTGTCCCTTCACTGGGTTCAGTCTTGAATTGCCACGTGTATTTGGGGTTGTACCCAATCTTGATGAATCCCGCCGGGATATGGATGTAAGGGTGGTTGTCGGAAGGGCCCGCTTCGAGCACACAGACCGTCGCACTTCCATCCGCTGTCAATCGATTTGCCAGAAGGGAGCCAGCAGCGCCCGCACCGACGATCACATAGTCGAATTGCTCATTGCTTGCGTTTGACATGATTCAGGACTTCATAACGGTGACTTGCGTGTCGCCCCTGCGAGTCAGGGTACGCAGTGGACGTATCAGAACAGGGCGGTCGATCACCGTGGGAATTTCGACTGCGAATCGCCTCCTTCAGCGCATCACGAACGGGTTGCAGGTTGCCGCGCCGGTATTGATCCAGACGCTTTTCACTTACGGGCAATCGCGGATGGCGCCGCTGCCATTCTATCGCCCCAGGCCCGAGTCCTTGAAGCCGCCGAAGGGGGCCATGACGCTCCGAATACTTCCTCCTGCGGGATGCGCATCTTGCTGTTCACATCCGCGAACACGGTCGGTTCGACAAACCAGCCTTTGCCGCATTGCGCGCGTGTCGCCGGTCCACCACCCAGCATCAGCTTGGCCCCATCCTTTCTGGCGATGTCGATGTAGCCCAGCACTTTCCCGTGCAGCAGTGTTTCACAGCAGCGTTTGCAGGCCTTTTTTGCATTTTTTCTGCGTTGCGCAAACTATTTATTGCATATACAATTAAGACATGTCAGTCGACCCGGTCAAACGCAAGGCCAACTTAAAGAAGCACGAGATTGATCTGGCCGAGTGTGAGGCCTTGTTTGATGAGCCCATGCTCACGCGCGAAGATGCCAGTGAAAGTTATGGCGAACAACGCCTGGTCAGTCTGGGGTGGCTCAGAAGCAGGGTTGTTTTGCTGGTCTGGACTGACCGTGAAGAAGGCCCCCGGTTAATTTCATGCAGAGAGGCTGAACCTTATGAAAAACAAGCTTATTTCAAAGCCTATCCTCCAGGCTGACGCGCCCTACTCCACCCAGGACAAAGCGGCTGTTTCGTCATTTTGGGACGGAGCCACCGCCCACACAGG
>JAYUGL010000035.1:0-40887 GCA_043738385.1 Sterolibacteriaceae bacterium | reverse complement strand
GCAGACGCATTGCGCGAGGCGATGCACTACGCGGCGCAGTACGCACAAGACGGACCGGTGCGCGTGTTTGAGGTGCTGCGGATTCAAGTGGCCTAACGTTAAGTGGACCTCCTATTTGACGGAAAGCTTTCCATCAAACAGGCTGTATAAAAAGGAAACACCATACGTTTGTTCTTTTCCATCAGTCATTTGGTCGTATTTAGTAGCCCCTAAAAGCTGACAACGATACCGGCGCGTTGTGAATTCCGATCTGCATCGTAACTGCGGTACCGGGTTGCCCTGTTCTGACTGAATTAGACGATAACTTTCCCTCTTTGACAAGCGTTGCGTACGAGCGCCGGGTGGCCGGAAGACGGCGTTCACCGGCCGTGCTACGCTATGGTCCGCAGCCAGAAATCATCGCCACGAAGCTCAAATACAAGCGGTCGGCGAATCCGCGATGCGCACGGAGCAGGAGACAACAATGCTTGGACTGATGCAGGATCGGCCATTGCTGATCTCGTCGCTGATCGACCATGCGGCGACTTTTCACCCGCATACCGAGATCGTCACGCGCAGTTGTGAAGGGCCGATCGTGCGCAGCAACTGGGCCGAGATTCGCCGCCGCGCGAAGCAGGTCGCCAATGCGCTGCAGCAGATCGGCATCACCGGCGATGCCCGGGTCGGCACATTGGCGTGGAATACGCATCGACATCTCGAACTTTATTACGGGGTCTCCGGCAGCGGCGCGGTGCTGCATACGGTGAACCCGCGGTTGTTTCCCGAACAGATTGACTACATCGTCAATCATGCCGAAGACAAGGTGCTGTTCTTCGACATCACCTGTATTGATCTGGTGGCAAAACTGGCGCCGGCATTGAAGACCGTGACCGCCTTCGTCGCGATGACCGATCGCGCGCACATGCCCGACGTGGCGTTGCCGAACCTGCTGTGCTACGAAGAGTTGATTGGCGCGCAGCGCGACGATTACGCCTGGCCCGAGTTCGACGAGCGCAGCGCTTCTTCGCTCTGCTACACCTCCGGCACTACCGGCAATCCGAAGGGCGTGCTGTATTCGCATCGTTCGACGGTGCTGCATTCGCTGATGGAATGCGCGCCCGATACCTTCGGCGTGAATTCGTCGACGTCGTTGTTGCTGGTGGTGCCGATGTTTCATGCCAACGGCTGGGGCATGCCGTATGCGGCGGCGGTGGTTGGCGCCAAGCTGGTGATGCCCGGTGCCAAGATGGATGGGCAAAGCCTGTACGAACTGATGCGCGACGAGCACGTGAACTATTCGCAGGCCGTGCCCACAGTGTGGGCGATGTTCTTCCAGTTTCTCGATGCGCACCCGGAGATTGACGTCAAGGCGCTGGGCGTGCAGCACATCTGCTGCGGCGGGGCGGCCACGCCGCGCGCGATGATCGATCGCATCGAGCGCGACTTCGGCGCCGAATTCACGCAGGGTTGGGGCATGACCGAGACCAGCCCGATCGGCGTGATCGGCAAGCTGTTGCCCAAGCACGCCGGGCTGTCGCCGGACGAGCGCACCAGCATGAAAATGAAGCAGGGGCGCGGTGTCTGGGGCGTCGAGCCGAAGATCGTCGGCCCCGATGGCACGGCCCTGCCGCACGACGGCAAGTCTGCCGGCCTTCTGCATGTGCGCGGGCCGTGGATCGCGAAGGCCTACTTCAAGGATGACAATCCCGCGCTGCTTGATGATGAAGGATTTTTCCCGACCGGCGACATCGCAACCATTGATGAAGACGGCTATGTGCAGGTTGTCGACCGTGCCAAGGACGTTATCAAGTCCGGTGGTGAATGGATTTCGTCGATCGACCTCGAAGGCGCGGCGTGTGGCCATCCAGCCATCGCCGAGGCGGCGATCATCGGCATCGCCCATCCCACGTGGCAGGAGCGTCCCTTGCTCATTGCCGTCAAGCGTGCGGGGTGTGAAGTGACGCGTGAGGCGCTGCTCGAGTTTTTGTCGGGCAAGGTCGCCAAATGGTGGGTGCCCGACGACGTGGTGTTCGTCGATGCCTTGCCGCATACCGCCACCGGCAAACTGCTGAAGACGGCGTTGCGCGAACAGTTCCGCGACTACCAGCCGCCTGCGACGGCATCAGTGGAGCGCTGATTGTTTCGGATTTTCCGATTCACGCCGCGCTTTAGTGTCCGCCCGTGGGCCGTATCGCGATGCCAAGCCCTTCCTCGACAGTACGCAGGTCCAGGTAGTCGCGCCAGGCGAAGATTTTTCCATCGCGCATTTCCATCACGCCGACCACAGGCAGCGGTAAAGCAGGTTTGGCAGCACCGTTGAGCGCGAGGTAGTCGACGCGTTCGGTGAACACCACGCTTCCCGCCGAAGCGATATGTAGAGTCTCGATGCGCACGCTGAATGCGGAAAACACCTGTTCGATGTAGCCCCGAATCTCGGCAGTCCCGCGACGCGGCGGAAGCGGCATGTCGATGTAGCTTGCGTCCTCGGTGAAGCAAGCGAGCATTGCGTCTACGTCCTGCTTCTCCCACAGGTCGAGAAAGCGCAGGACGAAACGCTCATCTTCGGTGCGTCCATTGACGGGCTTGCGTGACATTGTTCTTCTCCTCATCATGTGTACGGCTGAGCCAAAGGGGGCAGCATCGACTTTGTTTTTGACTGAAACAGTGGTGATGCCGACCTCTTGAATGCGCGTGCAGTGTTCAGGAAGCGACTTGTTTTTTCCCGATCAGCCCGAGGCTGGCAACCAGCCCGCTGAATAATACGACTCCAAGGATGAGCGCGAATGCGATATCCGCAAAGTTTCCGTATTTCTGGATATGGGGAACCGCCCCTACCGTCAGAAACAACATCGTGACCACGTTCACGGGACGCAGAAACCATCCCATGATCTGGCAATAGATCGCAGCGAGAATCACCCCCACGGCGATGCAGATGCCGACGACGCCCAACTGCGGTGGCAGCAGCTGCAGCAGATAAGCCATGAAGATGCCGAACAGTGCGCCGAGGGCACACATGGGAAGCTTGTCGAATTTCATGTCCTCGCGCCCCGCCCAATAAGTCAGGAAGAGGAAGCCGGCCCAGGCATCCTGGTTGCCGAAGAGCAGCGTCAACAAGATGAATGCAACGACGACGAAAACGACGGCGCCAAGCACCAGCAGTCCCTTAGCGGGTGAGAGGCTGCTCGCGGTGGTGGCGGCTGACGATATGGTCGCGGTTTCCATTTCCAAAATCCTCCTGAATAGTTATTGTTGAACTTGCGGGGAAAATCGTCGACCCGGGCTAAATCGGTTCGCCCGATCAGTATCTTTTGTTCACAGCACCTCTTCCATCAATACGCGCAGGTCGTGCAGGATCGGATAGGCCGCGCCCATGATCCAGGCGACGAGAATGTCCTGGTGGGTCTTGCCGTTGCCGCAGACGCGGTACGGCGTGGCGATCGCGACGTTGGCCAACTGGTAGGCCATCTTGATCTTGTAGTAGGTCAGCACCTTCTGGTCGATGTTGAGCCCCGAGGCTTTTTCGTAAGCTTCGCAGAATTCGCTTTCCGGCATCAGGCCGCAGACGAGGAAGGTCTTGCCGTCCTCGGCAAGGTGGCCGAAAGTGAGATTGAAGATCCAGGCCAGGTCTTCGTGGCGGTCGCCGAGGTGGGAAAGCTCCCAGTCGAGCCAGGTGGAAATCTTGTTGTCGTCTTCGGTGTAGAGAAAATTTCCGGTACGGAAATCGCCGTGGATCACCGACACCTTGTCGGTCGGCGGCATGTTGCTGCGCAGCCAGGAGATGGCGAGGCGCATCAGCGGGATGTCTTCGTTGGCGTCTTCTTCCCATACCCGTTCCCAGCAGTTGAGTTGCCATTCGGCGGCCTGCGTGGAGCCGACGACGGGCTGGTCGAAGGCGCCGAGATCGGCCTTGCGCCAGTCGAAGTGGTGAATGCGCGAGAGGTGGTCGATGAACTGCGGCGAGAGGATCGGGCGCAATGCCGGCCCGAGATTGGTGCCGAGCCCGGCGACGTTGCTGACGCCGGTGGTCGGCTTGGTGACGCCCTTGGCAAAGCCGTAGACGATCGCCGGGTAAGGCAGGAACTTGCCTTCCGAATCGACCCAGTAGGTCGGCGGTACCGGCACCGTTCCTTCCATCGCCTTGATGATCTGGAACTCGCGCAGCCGGCTGGTCTCGACGATGGATTCCGACGGCTCCATGCGCAGCACCATGGGCGTGGTGGTGCGGCCAACGCCGGGTTGATTCCAGTTGAGCGTGAACGCCATCTGAAGTTTGGAGGCGCCACCCGAGAGCCAGCGGGCCTCGGTGATTTCAAAATTGTCCCGGATATTGCTGCGGATCAGGGCTTCGGTACCCTTGACCAGCGTCTCAAGACTGACCGGTGAATAGGCTGGCCCGGCGCGGCGTTGCATCTTGCGCGTGAGCACCCGGTCTATTTCCGTCTCGCAAGGAAAGCGTTTGCGTAGCTGCTGGATCCACTCGGGTGTCGGGTGATTCTTGTCCATCCTGGGCATTTGCAATTCCTTCGTTCGTCTTTGGTCGTTGGTTCTTAATTTTGGAAAGCGGATGCCACAGGTGCTTGGTCAGGCAAAGCGCCTGACATGGGAGGTCATGCCTTCGATGGGTCGGCCAGCCAATAAGGCAGCGTCCTGCGAGATCAGCGCGTATTCGTCCGCTGCCGCCGCCAGGTACATGGACAGCATGGCTTCCACGATATAGGGCGGCAGGCCAAAGCCTGCCAGCAGCGGCCCGAATTCCTCGGACGTGGCCTCGGTCGCCGTCACCATCGCACCGCGTGCGATCGACAGTGCGGCGGCAATCTCGAACAGATCCACAGCCTCGGGACCGGTGAGTTCGTAGGTCTTGTTGTCGTGGCCTGTTTGCGTTAGTGCGCCTGCAATCGCCGCAGCCGCATCGGCACGCGTGATGTAGGCGACCTTGCCATGCGCGCCGGGCAGCACCAGCTGGTTCGTGCCGCGCGATCGCTCCAGGATCAGATCAAGATTCTCGGCGAACTGGTTGTCGCGCAGGATCGTGTAGGTGAGGCCGGATGCCAGCAGATAGGCTTCGCTATCGGCATGTACGTGATTGAGGTTGCACAGGCTGCTGGCCGACGGTGAGGTGAAGCTCATGTAGACGACGCGTCCCACGTTCGTTTTTTTGGCGGCATCGATGGCGCAACGGTGCTGGCGGATGCGGACATCGTTGGCGCCGTCGGACGAAGTAATGAGCACCGTGCCGGCGCCGGCAAACGCCGCATCCAGACTCGCCGGATCGTTGTAGTCGGCATGGGCAATCTGGAACCCACGTGCGTGCTCATTGGTCAGGGTTGCGGGATCGCGTGGCGTGCACAGTCGCACATTAGCGGGAGAGGTTCTCTCCGTGAGTTCCTGCGACAGCAACCGCCCCACGCGACCATCCGCACCGGTGGCGACGATCAAGGAAGCGGGGGAATGCTTGCGCATCGATCTTTGGCGGAAGCGAGCCTCCGGTTCAGAGCACCGTTTCCAGTTTGACCCTGAGGCCTTCCAGGATCGAGTACGAAATCCCGATCAGCCAGGCCAGCAGCACGTCCTGGTGCGATTTGCCGTTGCGCGGCACACGATAGGCCGCCGCCATGCAGAGCACCACGATCTTGTAGGCACCGAAGATGTCGTAGTAAATCAGCGATTCCGGGATGACCTTCAGTCCCGATGCCTTTTCGTAACGGGCGAAGAATTCCTTGCGCGGCAGGAACCCGCCGCAAAGGAAGGTCTTGCCGTCTTCCGCCATGTGGCCCAGGGTCGGGTTTGTGGCCCAGGCCAGATCGAGGTGGCGATCGCCGAGGTGGCCCATCTCCCAGTCCAGCACCGCAGAGATGCGGTTGTTGTGCTCGGTGAACAGGAAGTTGCCGGTGCGATAGTCGCCATGGACCACGGAGATGTGATCCACCGACGGCATGTTTGCCCGCAGCCAGGACATGGCCAGGCGCATCAGCGGAATGTCTTCATTGGAGTCCTCCTCCCATACGCGCTCCCAGTGGTTGAGTTCCCATTCGATCGCCTGGGTACCCGGTTCGGGCTTGTCGAACGCGGAGAGGTCCGCCTTGCGCCAGTCGAAGGAATGGAAGCGCGCCATGTGATCGACGAAGTCCCCGCCGATCGGTTCGCGCAGCGCCAGCGGAAAGAAGATGCCGAGACCGGTGACGTTGCTGCTGGTGCTGCTGGGCTTTGCAACACCGTCGGCAAAGCCGTAGATCATGGCCGGATAGGGGTAGAACTCGCCATTCGCGTCGTACCAGTAGGTGGGCGGCACGGGCACCACACCCTCTACCGCCTTGATGATCTGGAATTCGCGCAGACGGCTGCTCTCGCAGTTCGACTCCGAGGGTTCCATGCGCAGCACCAGTGGTGTGGTGGTACGCCCCAATCCCGGCTGGTTCCAGGACAACTTAAACGCCATCTGCAGTTTTGATGCACCGCCCGACAACCAGCGCGCTTCAGAGATTTCGAAATCGTCCTTCAGCTTGCTGCGCAACAGGGCTTGCGTACCTTCAATCAGGGTCTCCAGGCTGACCGGCGAGAAAGGCGGGCCGGCGCGGCGCACCAGCTTGCGGGTGAGGATGCGGTCGATTTCCTTTTCGCAGGGAAAACGCTGACGCAGTTGTTCAATCCATTCCTGGGTCGGGCGATTTTTGTCTATGTGCGGCATTTGCATTCTCCAGGCTTGCGTATGCGGGATATCAATGTCACAGAACTGCTTCGAGTTGTGTTCTAAGGTCGTCAAGCAGCAGATAGGAAATGCCGCCAAGCCAGGCGACGACGATGTCCTGGTGCGACTTGCCATTGCGTGGCACACGGAAAGCGCTGGCCATGCAGATCACCACGCTCTTGTATTTGCCGAAAATGTCGTAGTACTTCAGCGTCTCCGGAATCACCGGCAGGCCCGACGCCTTCTCGTAGGAAGAGAAGAATTCCTCCTTGGGCATGAAGCCGCCGACGAGAAAGGTTTTGCCGTCTTCCGCGGCATGGCCAAAGATGTTCTGGGTTGTCCACGACAGGTCTTCGTGGCGGTCGCCGAGGTAGGACAGTTCCCAATCCAGCCATGCACTGATTCGATTGTCGTGTTCGGTATACAGAAAGTTGCCGACACGATAATCGCCATGGATCATCGACACTTTGTCCGCCGCCGGCATGTTCTGGCGCAGCCAGGCAATGGCCACGCGCATCAGCGGCACGTCTTCGTTGACGTCTTCTTCCCAGATGCGCTCCCATTGGTTGAGCTTCCACTTGATCGCCTGCAAGCCAGGTGGCGGCTTGTCGAATGCGCTCAGGTCAGCCTTGTTCCAGTCGAAGGTATGGATGCGGGCCAGATGGTCCACGTATTGGGTACCGAGCGTTTGCCGCAGCGACTGGGGCATTTGCGTGCCGACGCCGGACACGCCGCTGGTCGATGTGGTGGGCTTGGTCACGCCTTCGGCGAAACCGTAGACGATCGCCGGATAGGGCAGGAACTCGCCCTCCGCATCTGCCCAGTAAGTCGGTGGCACCGGAATATGGCCTTTCATGGCCTTCATCATCTGGAATTCGCGCAACCGACTGGTATCGGTAATCGATTCTGACGGCTCCATGCGCAGCACCATGGGCGTGGAGGTTCGACCGACGCCGGGCTGGTTCCATTTCAGCATGAAGGCCATCTGCAATTTCGACGCGCCGCCGGAAAGCCACTTGGCGTCGCTGATTTCAAAATTGTCCTTGAGTTGGCTGCGTATCAGTGCTTCGGTGCCCTTGACCAGCGTTTCGAGCGAAACGGGCGAATAGGGCGGTCCGGCGCGGCGCCGCATTTTGCGCGTCAGGACACGATCGATTTCCTTCTCGCATGGGTAGCGCTGGCGAATTTCTTCAATCCACTCCGGCGTCGGGCGATTCTTGTCCACGATGGGCATTCTGATTTTCTCCATTGCCGGATCCTCACGACCCGGAAAAACAGCGGGCTCTGCGGCCCGCCTTCATTGCTTAAGCTAAAAACAGGTTCAGTATCTCGTCAGCAGGGCGTCCCGGTTGCGTCCGAGATAGGCGCGGCTCAGACCCAGTTGCTGAATGCCATAGCCGATCTTGCCGTCAAGGTTGACGCGCATCGAGGATTGCAAATAGGTGTTCGACGGATAGGGCGCCCAGTAGCAGCTGTTCACCGTCGAATAGGTGAAGTTGAATTTCTTGCCGCGAATGTCGGTGACTTCCAGTTGTCCGCCCATGGGCGCGGACTTGCGATATTCCTGCGAGCCGCGTGCATCGGTAATGCCGTAGACCTTGCCGCCTTCCAGAACATAGCCGCTGACCAGCGGGCCGAAATCCGCGCTCTTGGCAATGTCGTGACGGGTGAACAAATGTACGGTAAGGTCTTCGCGCCAACTGGCGTGCCACCAGATCATGGTGCCGTTGTCCCGCTCCGGACGTGCGCCCCAGCTGCGGTCGCCCGTTTCCATGCAATCCACTGCGTAGCGCTTGCCGCGCAGGATCAGCTCGCCCTTGACGTGGAAGGTCGCTTCGTAGTGTCCGTTCCACGAGCTGTCCCACGCTGGTCCGTTGCGCGCGGCGGCGAGCGGATCCATGTTCGGATCGTTGACGTCATACGGCTCGTGCAGGCCGACGTACTCAAGGTCGAAGCTGGTGTCGTCGATGCCCTTGTAGGTCACGTGGTAGCGCTTGAGCGGCTCGATCACCTTGAAAGTCAGGCCGTTGGGCAGCGAAAAATCCGACAACTTTTTCGGGCAGGGCAGATGCTGCTGGTTGTCCACGTAGGCCTGGTCTTCCCACAGGTCGGAAATCTTGTCGATGATGGTGATGTCGCACATGCAGACGCCCAGCATCGGCCGCGTCACGAGATAGATGAGGCCGTTGATGTTGGCTTCGGGAATGGCGTAGGGCAGGGCGATGGTCTCCGCCCACTGCCAGTGGGAATCGGGTTTGAAATGGAAATCGCAATCTTCGGGTTTGATCATGTTGTTGCTCCTCGTGATTGAAAGATAGTCAGTGGTTCATTCGCTGCCGGTCGATGCCGCGGCACCCGGTATCAATATCGGCGGTGCATAACCCGCAGGCTTGTCCTGTAGCGGGTGGTTGCCCGCCACCTGGTTTTGCACGAAGGGCGTGAAATAGGTGTGGGGGTAGCTCGGTTCCACTGCGCTCACCGCGTCGAGCCGGGCCAGCAGCTCCGTGGGAATGGAAAAATCCAGTGCTTGCAAATTGTCGTCAAGCTGCGCCTGCTTGGTCGCGCCGATCAGCACGGTGGCGACGCCGGGGCGGTTGGCGACCCAATTCACCGCCACCTGCGGCATGCTGCGGCCAAGTTCCCCGGCCACCTTTTCCAGTTCGGCAATGATCGCGAAATTGCGCTCGCTGAATTTGGCGAATGCCGGACTGCTCATCACCTGCAAGCGGCCCTCGCCATGCTTGCCCTCCTGCGACGGTTTGTACTTGCCCGACAAAATGCCGCCACCGAGCGGGCTCCAGACCATGGTGCCCATGCCGTAGCGCGTAGCCAACTGGGTGAATTCGTTTTCGATCGAACGCTCGACCAGCGAGTAGGACATCTGCAAGGTGCAGACCTGTTCGTAGCCACGGAACTCGGCAATCGATTGCGCACGGCTGGCATACCAGGACGGCACATTCGACAGGCCGATGTGGCGCACCTTGCCGGAACGCACCAGTGCGTCGAAGGTGCGCATCACTTCTTCCACCGGCGTCACCTGGTCCCAGCAGTGCAGCAGGTACAGGTCGATGTAGTCGGTGCCGAGGCGCTTGAGCGAACCTTCCACCGCACGCATGATGTTCTTGCGACTGTTGCCACCGCTGTTGGGGTTGGTCGGATCGGGGTTGAAGCTGAACTTGGTGGCGATCACCAATTGGTCGCGCAGGCCGCGTTCCTTGACGAAGTCGCCGACCCACTGCTCGCTGTTGCCGTTGAGGTACATGTCGGCGGTATCGATCAGGTTACCGCCGGCGTCGACATAGGTATTGAACAAGTTGCGGGCTGTCTCCTTGTCCGAACCCCAGCCCCAGTCGGTGCCAAAGGTCATCGTGCCCAGCGCCAGGCGGCTGACACGCAGCCCTGAATTGCCAAGGGTGTAGTAGTGGTTGAGTTTCATTGTCTTGTCCTGTCCGGGATGGTTAGCCGTTTTTGAAAGAGATTAATAGCGCGACAGAATGGCCGCGCGATGCCGCGTCGCATAGGCGCGGCTGAGACCGAATTGTTGCACGCCCGAGCCGATCTTGCCGTTGTGGTTGACCCGCATGAAGGCCTGCAGGTAGGTGTTCGACGGATAGGGCGCCATGTAACAGCAATTGAGGGCCGAATAGGTGAAGGCGAATTTCTTGCCGCGAATATCCGTGACCTCCAGTTGGCCGCCGATCGGCAGGCCTTTCATGTAGTCCTGCTCGCCGTGGCATTCGGTGATGCCGTAGTTCTGACCTTTTTCGAGCACATAGCCGCTGATGAGGGCGCCGATCTTGTTGGTATTGGGGAAGTCGTGACCGGTCAGGATGTGCACCGTCAGTCCTTCGCCGAAGCTGGCGTGCCACCAGATGAAGCAGGCGTTGTCGCGCTCCGCGCGCGGGCCCCAGCTGCGGTCGCCGGTGTCCACGGTATCCACCGCATGGCGCTTGCCGCGCAACACCAGCTCGCCCTTGATGCGGTAGGTGTGCTCATAGTGCCCGGCGAAGGCGTTGTCCCATGTGGTCGCGCCATTGCGTTTGGCGGCGATGGGGTCCATGGCCGGGTCATTGAGGTCGAAGGGCTCGTGCAGGGCGAAGTATTCGAGGTCGCAACTGGTGTCGTCGATTCCCTGATAGGTCACCCGGTAGTGCTTGAGCGGATCGATCGCCTTGACCGACAAGCCGTTGGGCAGGGAGAACTCCTTCAGCGACTTGGGGCAGGGCAGATGCTGCTGGTTGTCGATGTAGGCCTGGTCTTCCCAGAGGAAGGTCAGTCGGTCCATGAAGGTGATGCTGGACATCGCCACGCCGAGCATGGGGCGCGTCAATACGTAGATGCCGCCATTGATGGTGGTGCCTGGAACATTGACGGGGAAAAAAATGGTTTCCGCCCATTGCCAGTGGGAATCGGGTTTGAAGTGGTAGTCGAAGTCTTCCGGTTTGATCATGTCTTATTGCTCCTGATGTTATGAACTGCCGATGGGTAATGGATGTGTGCTTACTTGGTGAAGTCGAAGATGACGTGCTCGACTGAAAGGAAGGCGCTCATCTTCCTGGAGTCGCAAAATTCTTTCTCGTCCGTCTGCAGCAGGGCACTGGCGGCTTGGCCTTCTGGAGAGCCCATGGCGGCTTCCATGGATTCCATGCTTTCCCACCAGACTTCGGTGAGACTATCGCACGCCTGCACCCAGCCGCGTGAACGGGAAAATTCCTCAAGATCCGGCGACGGAAGTTTTTCGCTTTGAATGTAGCGCACGATGCCCATCGCCTTGGCGCACTCGCTGACCAGTTTGGCGTGGGCGCCACGCCAGCGGGCAACGAATTGCTCCTGGGTGAAATCGGGACGCCGCCAGTTTTGTACGATCATCTTTATCATTTTTTTCTCCAATAATTGTTATCGTGAAACGCCGATTTTTGCGCTGTGCGTCTGCTAGTTTCGCTTGGTCAGGCGAAACGTTCGGCTTGGGCGAGCATGGTGAACGAGCCGCTCGACGGCTTCAGTAAGTCGGAAAATGCTTTTGGAGATGCGGCAACGCCGGTTTTAAAAGCGGTCAACGTCGGCCACCAAAGCTCCTGCACGCCAGAGTAGGGCGGGGTGTCGCCGTGAACCGATTTGCGCGGCCGGCAGCGAACATGACGCAATGCGCCGATTTGCTTGCCAAGCGCTTCATCGTTTTCCGACGCCCAATCGGCCTTGCTGCCCGCAGCCGCAAAATGAAGCAGCTTGATCGAGAAAGGCCGATCGTCCGGCGACCACATCGTATCGGCATCGCTCAGGCCATCGCTCGCCGCAGGGCGCGAGCGGATGACTTCCTCATCGGTGATCATGAACTGCAGCTTTTCCATATCGATGAACCGGGGTTCGTCCTCGATGATGTACTTGACGATGATCGGGTGTTCGCGAAAACCGACGGTGTCTTTCTCGTTATCGAACCACAATTCGGCGATGGCTTCGAACCTGGCCTGGCCGCTTCCCAACAGGTCCGTATGGATTTGATGGCTCTGGACATATCTGCGCATCGTCGCCATGGTGCGCCCGGTCGTGCCATGTGGATGCCGGTAATGGTCGTGAAACTGCTGCGGCGTCAGATCCGGTCGCCGTGGTATCAATGCGAGTACTTTTACGCCGCCCAATTTTTCGTCCTCCTGCATTACGTTTGCACTTGATGGCCAGGAAACTTTCGGCTGATCTCAACCAAACAAGCGCTTACTTCGTGAAGTCAAAAATGATGTGCTCCACGGTCAGAAAGGCACTCATCCGCTCGGTATGGCAGAACTCCTTCTCGTCGGCTTGCATGCGTATGCTGGCGGCTTGTCCCTCAGGTGAGGACATCGCCGCCTGCATTGCCTCCATGCTCTTCCACCAGACCTCGGTGAGGCCGTCGCAGGCGGGTGCCCACCCACGTGAGCGGGAAAATTCTTCGAGTTCCGCAGACGGAATCTTGTGGCTCTGGACATAGCGCACAAAGCCAATGGCTTTGGCGCATTCGCCGACGAGCTTGGCATGGGCGCCGCGCCAGCGCGCTTCAAATTGTTCTTGGGTGAGATCCGGGCGACGCCATACGGGTACGACCATCTTGATCATTTTTTCTTCCTCCAACGGTTATTAGAGCGACAGCGTGCAATGCTGATTCGGCTGCCAATCAACCGAATCAAGCGGAGCGGAATGAAGGTTCAGGGTCTTACAACAACCTTGATCGCGCCGCGTGTCTTGTCATCAGCCAGCTCGAAGGCTTCGCGGATATTGGCCAGCGGAACCTGATGGGTGATCAGCTTCTGCAACGGCAGTTTGCCCGAGGCCATCAATTCGATGGCGTATTCGTAATCAGTGCGCAAGCCGACCTGTCCGTAGGCCAGAGCAAACATGAAATTGATTTCCTTGAACACCGCGCCCCAGGAATCGATTTTTACCGGCTCATCCCAAAGGCCCAACGGAATCACCGTGCCCCGCGGCCGGATGATGGCAGCGGCCTGATCCATGGTCGGCGCCATGCCGCCGACGGTCTCGACCACGATGTCGGCGCCGCCGTCGACGTGGGAAAGCACCTGCTCCACGGCGTCGTTGGCGTTGCTGCGTACTACCGCGTCGGCGCCGAATTCATAGGCGAATTTTTCCTGTTGATCGTACTTGGCCGTCACCACCACCTTGCCGGCGCCCAGTGCCTTGGCAACACCCGCCGCGGCCAGGCCAACAATGCCGGCGCCGAGCACGACTACCCGCTCGCCACCGCGCAGGCCAAGGCGGCGCAAGGCGCTGATGGGGGTAGCGGCAGGCTCGATGATCGCTGCTTCGTGGGTCGCGATGGCGTCGGGAAGGACATGTAATCCTTTCTCCGGGAATTTGATGTAGTCGACAAACCCTGGCGTAACGAAGGTGCCGCAGTTGGGACACACGCCGAACGCACCTGCCGAGCAGTAGACGCATTGTCCGCAACTGGTGCTGTGGAACTGGTCCACAGCAACGCGGTCACCGACTTTGATCTTGCGAATATTGCGTCCGGCCTCGATCACCACGCCGCCATATTCGTGACCGCCGGCACCGGGAATCGGGAACGGCCACAGGCCGGTGGCACGTTCGGCGCCACGCCACCAGTGCAGGTTGCTGCCGCAAACGCCAGTGCCTTCCACCTTGATGATGACGCTATCCGCGTCCACCTCCGGCCGATCAACTTCCACAAGTTCTATTTGCCGCGGCCCCAGCATGACTGCTGATCTCATCTTGGTCATTGCAGTTCTCCTCCGGTGCCGGTGTGATTAATTGTGTTTCGGCAAATTCTTTTGGCCCCAGGGCGCGCCGGGCTGCTTTGCGCTTGAATCGTAATACTATGGTACTTCCTGCGCAGGCAACCATACCCCCCACCGCGGGTGCTGACGCTCCAACCCCCCCAAGGAAGGGTTTCGTTCAGGAGCTGGAACAGGCATATTGTGGGGCCAACAAAATACTATCATCACGGAGGTGGGCACGATGGTCAAATTGCAAGGCAAGGTGGCACTTGTCACCGGTGCGACGCGCGGCATTGGTGCGGGAATCGCCCGGTGTTTGGCAGCGTCACGCATTAATGACATGCGCCAGGAACTTCGATGATGCAGACCATTGACAAGAACAACCCCTCAGCCGCCTGGATTGCCCATTTGCGCGAGAAATTTCCCTGCGAAACGGTGGTTGACCGCGTGTTGACCCGCAAGCTTCAGCGCCGCTCCGGTCCGCCATACACGGCGGTGCCACTGGAAACCCTGGTGAAAGGCGTGCAGGCATTGCTGACCGCTGAACTGAAGGAACCCTTTGAGCTCGCCAATCCACGCTGGTTGATCGGCGGGGCTTCAAAAGTGCATATGGCGTTCGAGCTGACCTGGAATCTGGCCGGCGTCGGCCGCACCACGCGATCGATGGTGCTGCGCATGGAGCCGGCCGAATCAACTGCCGAAACCAGCCGGCTGCGCGAATTCCAACTCATCAAGGCTTTCGATGGCGTCGTGCCGACCCCGGAAATGTATTGGGTCGACGAGGAGGGGAAGCACCTGCCCTATCCGGCGCTCATCTGCGGCTTGGTCACGGGCGTCACCAAGCCGACCAATATACCGCCGGATTTGGCGGCCGGACTGGGCGTCAACTATGGGAAAACTTTGCGTCCGATACTCGGCGCGCAGTTCGTCGATTGCCTGGCGAAGATACACACCCGCGACTGGCGGCAAGCAGATCTCGGCACCATGGACGTTCCAGCGCTGGGGACGCAGGCGGTGGAATGGCAGCTCAACTGGTGGGAAAGAATCTGGGAAGAAGATGTCAATGAGGACGTTCCGCTGATGCGCCTGACCATGGCCTGGCTGCGGAAAAACATGCCGCCGGTCGACCATGTTTCGATCGTCCACGGCGACTACCGCACCGGCAATTTTCTCTACACCGAACACGACAACAAAATTTCCGCCATCCTTGATTGGGAACTCGGACACCTCGGCGACCGGCACGAAGATATCGCCTATGCCGCATTGCCGACCTTCGGGCACTTCGCCGAAGATGGCAAGACCTTCCTGGTCGGCAGCTTCCTGAGCGAAAAAGAGTATTACGCCGCCTATGAAAAAGCCTCCGGCATGACTATCATTCCCGCGGTGATCAACTACTACAACATCATGAGCATCTACAAACTCGTGGCCATCTGCCTGGCGACGATGTACCGCATCGCCACCTGCGGCAAGACCCATCAGGACATCATGGTCACCTGGCTGATCGGTGTGTCCTATCCGCTGCTCGAACTGTTGCGCACGCGCATGGAAGAAGTCGTCTGAATATGAATACGAGCGGCCATCGTCCATTACGTAAAATCAACTTATCAAGAGAGGTAACCCCCTATGAAGTTTGACCAGATCAACGTCGAAAAGCGGCTTGTGTCCGACCCGAAGGATGATGAGCGGCATTTACTGCGACCGAGTGCGGTGACCAAGGAATCGATCCCCTACATGATCGTACTCCCCAAAGAAAAAATCACCTGCTTCGTCTATACCTGGGTCACACCGGATAGCAAGGCCGGCGCAGCGTGTTGTGTCTACGGCCCCGGTGTGGGACCCGATGCCATCTTCGAAAAGGTGGATGGCATCGAAGTACCGCGCGATATGGGCTTCAAGGACTGGAAGGTCGGCGGTGTCCACGTCCGCCAGGGCGAAGCGCTGAAGGTGTCTGACATGACCTTCGTCGGCAAGCGGGTCAGCGTCGACCTGCACTTCGAGGGACTCCACCCGCCCTACAACTACGCCGGCCATCCCCAAGGTTGCCCCACCGTCGTGGCGGACAACCGGTTCGAACAAAGCGGCACGATCGTCGGCACCCTGACCGTGGACGGCCGCAAGATTCCGTTCAACACTACCGGCCACCGCGACCATTCCTGGGGCTCCCGCGAGTGGGGCGCGATCCAGCATTGGAAATGGATGCAGGGCCAGGCCGGTCCCGATTTTTCGGTGCACTTCTTCGACATCATGGTTGCTGGCCGGAACCACATCCGCGGTTACATCAACAAGGATGGCAAGATGACTGAAGTGACGGCTGTCGAATGCGAATTCGAGCACGATGGGTCGTTGTCGCCGACCACGATGACCGCCGTCCTGCGCGATGCCGAAGGCCGTACCGTCAATATCCGCGGTACCAAGATCGCGTCCTACCCCTTTCTGATCGGGCCACAAACGATCAATATCCAGTCGGGCATGCGCTACGAGTTTGACGGCAAGCCCGGGGTCGGCTGGTTCGAGCTGAGCTGGCCGAAGTCCTACCACGAGTACATGTCGAATCGTCCGGCATAACCACACGGAGTATTGAAGCAATGGCAATTCAAATGAAGGCGGGACCGGATCCCCGTTACGGCGAAGGCACCGCCATCGTCATCGGCGGCAGCGGTGGTATCGGGCGTGCGGTGTGCGAGTGTCTTGCGCGCGACGGCTCAAATGTCGTGCTGACCTACCGACGCAACAAGGGGCGCGCCGACGAAACCGTGGCCGCCATCAAGGCGATGGGTCGGCAGGCCGAGGCGGCTTCGGTATCGGTCGAGAACGCCGAAGAGCTGAAGGCCTTCGTCGATGGCGTGGCGGCTCGCTTTGGCACCATCCACTCGGTGGTCTACGCGGCGGGACCGGAGATTCACATGTGTTCTATTCGCGATCTGACGCCGACGCAGTGGTCGGCGGCGGTGAATGCCGACGTTAACGGTTGCTTCAACCTGGTGTGGTCTACGCTGCCCTATCTCAAGGTCACTGCGGGGGCGTTCGTCGCCGTGATCGCAGCATCGGTGGAGCGCGTGCCGTCCAAGGACATTCTTTCCGCGTCGCCCAAGGCGGCGATAGAGATGCTCATCCGCGGCGTCGCCAAGGAGGAAGGACGCAACGGCATCCGTGCCAACTGTGTCGGGCCTGGCTGGGTCGACGCTGGTCTTGGCAAGGCGGTGCTGGAAAACGAATTCACCCCGGAGCAAGTGGAACGCATTCGCAAGTCGATTCCGCTGCGTCAGTTTGGCCAACCGGAAGACATTGCCGAAGCCGTGGTTTTCATGCTTTCGTCACGGGCGAAATTCATCACTGGTCAAACCATCGCAGTGGATGGCGGTGGGCAGTTGTAGAAGATCAAAATACCACCACCAAGTCACCGAGATCACCAAGAAAAGCATTTCTGGTTTGGTATTCTTGGTGCAACTTTGTGTCCTTGGTGCCTTGGTGGTTAAAGATCTCTCGTCCCAACCGCACCAGCAAATTTTGACGACTTAGTCTCAGGAGAATTACATGTCGCTTCCCGGACGCAACCGCCAGGTTGTCCTGAAATCCCGTCCGCTCGGGATTCCCCAGGCCGAACACTTTGAGCTTGCCAGTGCGCCCTTGCCTGAATTGGGCAAGGGCGAGTTTCTGGTGCGCAATGATTTTCTGTCGGTTGATCCCGCCATGCGCGGCTGGACCAATGCGGCTGCCAACTACGCAGATCCCGTCGGCATCGGCGAAGTCATGCGTTCATTCGCTGCCGGCGAGGTGATTGCTTCGCGCCACCCGGGCTATGCCGAGGGTGATCGTGTCATGGGCATGCTGGGCTGGCAGGAATACGCCGTGACTGATGGCAAGCCGATTCGGCGCAAGGTGCGTGAAAAGGATCTTTCCCTTTCGTTGTCGCTGGGTATTCTCGGCATCAATGGCGTCACTGCTTATTTCGCGTTGACGGAAATTGGCGAGCCGCGTCCGGGCGACACTGTCGTGGTGTCGACTGCCGCCGGTGCAGTTGGATCTGCGGTCGGGCAAATTGCAAAGATTGCAGGCTGCCATACCGTCGGTATTGCAGGCGGTGCGCAGAAGGTGAAGAGTTGCATTGAGGATTTTGGTTATGACGCAGCCGTCGACTACAAGGCTGCCAATTTCACCGAAGCGCTATCTGCTGCGTGTCCGAAAGGTGTGGACATCTATTACGACAATACGTCGGGCCCTATTACCGATGCCGTGGTGCGCCACGTCAACAAGAATGCGCGCATTGTGATTTGCGGTACCGCTTCGGTGGCGAGCTGGGAGCCGTGGCCGAGCGGTCCGCGCATTGAACGGCATTTGCTGAATAAGGCGGTGCGGATGCAGGGATTTCTGATCTGGGATTATGAACATCGCTACGAAGAGGCTGTATCGCGTCTTGCTGCCTGGGTGCGTGATGGCAGCATCCGCTATCGCGAAGATATTCTCGAAGGGCTCGAACAGGCGCCCGATTCGATCGCCGGCTTGTATCGCGGCGAGAACAACGGCAAGCGCCTGATCCGGGTTAAGCATTCCGGTTGAGACCAACATCAATTCTGCAATGCCCGAAAACAAAAATGCTTAATGGAGAACTTTAATGAAGCTATGTGAAGGCCGTGTGGTCATTGTTACCGGTGCTGGCCGTGGTCTGGGGCGTGCGCATGCACTGATGCTGGCTGAGCATGGTGCCAAGCTGGTCATCAACGATCTCGGTTCAACGGCAGCCGGTGTTGGCACCGACCAGACCCCCGCCGAGGAAGTCGTGGCGTTGATTCGCAAAGCCGGAGGAGAGGCTATTGTCGATACTTCCGACGTGTCCAACTGGGGTGCCGCCAAGGCCATGATCCAAAAAGCCATCGACACTTTTGGCGGCCTTGATGTCCTGGTCAACAACGCCGGAATCCTGCGTGACCGCATGCTGGTCAACATGAGCGAAGAGGAATGGGACTCGGTCACCAAGGTGCATCTGAAAGGTACCTTTGCGCCGCTGCATCATGCTGCCAATTATTGGCGTGACCGCTCCAAGGCGGGCAAACCTGCCGACGCACGGGTGATCAACACCACGTCGCACTCGGCGTTGTTCGCCAACATCGGGCAGACCAACTATGCCGCTGCGAAAGCCGGTATCGCGACCATGTCGATCGTTGCCGCGCGCGAACTGCAACGCTACGGTGTCACCGTGAATGCGATTGCGCCGCGCGCCGAAACGCGCATGACCGAAGGCTTGCAGGAACGCACCGCCGAGCAACTGGAGCGGCGCGATCCGCAATGGATATCCGCGCTGGTGACCTGGCTGGCGAGCGCCGAGTCGCGCGACATCAGCGGCCGGGTATTTGAGGCTTGGGGCTATGGTTACACCGTTGCCGAAAGCTGGCAGCACGGGCCGATCACTGCCGCGTCGAAGGATCCCACGACTATCGGCAAGGCCATTCATGACATCGTGCGCTTTTCGCGCAGGAACGCCGGTATTGATCGCGATACTTGGCTCGATGTCTGACTTTCTGGTGCGGCACGGCTGGTGATGGGCATTCCCTACAAGGAACGTTACTTCGAGGACTATGTAGTCGGAGAGACGGCGGAGTTCGGCGATTACTTGATCACGCAGGAAGAGATCGTTTCGTTCGCCAAGGCGTACGATCCGCAAGCCTTCCATACCGATCCCGCGGCCGCAAAGGAGTCCAGCTTCGGCGGGTTGGCGGCGAGCGGCTGGATGACAGGCGCGGTAGTGATGCGGATGATGTGCGACCATTTCATTCCGGCTGCCTCCGCAATGGGTTCACCGGGGCTGGATCAATTACGCTGGCCGCGGCCGGTCCGTCCGGGTGACCGCTTGCGGGTAAGAGTGACGGTGTTGGAGGCGCGGCGCTCGCAAAGCAAGCCCGATCGCGGTGTGCTGCTGCTGCGTCAGGAAGCGATCAATCAGGATGACAAGATCGTGATGTTGATCGAAGCGCGGGCGATGTACCGCTGCCGGAACTGAGGCAGCGGATCGACGAACCGCGCGTTCACAATTGAACGCGCGGTCCTGATTGAAAGTTCCTAGAACACCAGCACTGGCTTGATCGCCGTGCCGCTCTCCGAGGCATGCATTGCTTCGTTGATCTGATCGAAGCGGAACTTGGTGATGAGTTTGTCGAACGGGAACTTGCCGTCCTTGTACAACGCAACCATCTTCGGGATGAAGGTCTGCGGATTGGCATCGCCTTCGGTGACCGGTTTCAGGGTCACGCTCTTGGCGAGCAGATCCATCAGCGTTGCGGGAACAGCCGCATCAGGTGGGGGAACCCCGACCAGCGCGATGGTTCCACCCGGGATAATGCAATTGATCCCTTGCCCGATCACGGCGGAAATGCCCGTCGTGTCGATGACATAGCGGACACCGCCACCACTGGCTTCCTTGATGGCGGCAACGATATCGCTGCCGTCGCGCGGATCAAACACTGCGGTTGCACCAAGTTCAAGCGCGAGTTTGCGGCGTGCCGCGTTGGGTTCAACCACGAAGACCTGGCCGGCGTCGACCGCCTTGGCGCCGAGCAGAGCGCTTAAGCCCACCGCGCCGCCGCCGAAGATGGCGAGCGTTTGCCCGCGCTGCATGTTGAGCGAATTGATGGCGGCGCCGGCGCCGGTCATCACGCCACAACCGAGCGGTCCCATCAATTCAAGCGGAACCGAATTTGAAATGGGAACCGCGTTGACTTCACGGGCAATGGCGTAAGTCGAAAACGACGATTGTCCGAAAAATACGCCGTGAATCGGCGTGCTGCCTTGCGCCAGGGGAGTCGAGCCATCTTCGAGGCGCACACCCGCGAAATTCATGCCGAGGAACTGGGTGCAAGTCGCGGGGTGGTCGTCCTTGCAACTGCCGCAGTGGCCGCAGGAATTGAAGGCCAGCACGACGTGGTCACCCTTGCGGACCTTCTTCACGTTCGGGCCGACGGCCTCGACGATTCCCGAGCCTTCGTGCCCGAGGACGATGGGCATGGGAACGGGGAAACCGTCGCGGCACAGAATGTCGGTATGGCATACGCCGGTGCCGACCATCCGCACCAGCACCTCATCGGCACGGGGCGCATGCACGCTGATGTCTTCAAATTCCAATGGGC
The DNA here is from genome assembly GCA_043738385.1 of Sterolibacteriaceae bacterium. Taxonomy (GTDB): domain Bacteria; phylum Pseudomonadota; class Gammaproteobacteria; order Burkholderiales; family Rhodocyclaceae; genus JANYCD01. The sequence goes on along the minus strand of JAYUGL010000035.1, from coordinate 19,876 downwards.
CGCCCACTTTACGAAGAACTGCGGCGCGTGCGCTGACGTCTGGCGATGCTTGAGTGCTCATGGTTGTCTCCTGTTTCTAGTTATGGGTGAATGACTCGGTGCTGCTGTCGTTCTATCGAGCCGCCAATTTCGGTTGGCCGGCCGAGAATTTCAAATCGAATTTGAACTATGGCTTTCGTCGGTGAACTTGTCGTAGTGAATTGACTCGAGCTTGGCGCCAAGTCCGGTCATGACACCGATGCCTGCATCGATCATTCCCGGCGGTCCGCACATATAGCCTTCGACCTCGGCCCAGCTTGCGTCGGGCAGCGCAGGCGCGATGAATTCGGTGACCAGTCCTCTTGCACCCGTCCAGCCGCTATCCGCAGGTTCCTCGGACAGCACGGGCACAAACTCGAACGGATCCGACCACGCGTTGGCAATTCCCTTGATTTGTTCCAGCACATAAAGGTCCGCCTGGCTGCGTGCACCAAAGAGCAGGATGCATCTGCGGCGCACGCGACTTTTCCGCGCATCCTCCAGCAGACTCATGAGCGGAGCAAGACCGCTGCCCCCAGCTACACAGACCATGGGCGCCGTGCTCATGCGAAGGTAAAAGCCGCCATGCGGTGCGTCGACTTCAAGCTGGAGGTCGTCCAGGCGGCCGGTGAACAATGCTTCCGTGAATGCTCCCCCCGGCACCTTGCGTACAAAGAAGGAAATGCTGCTGCGGCCATTGCGCTCTGGTGCGTCGGCAAAAGAGTAATAACGTCCCCGCGCCACGTTCGGACTCTTGATGTTGGCGTATTGGCCGGCGATATATCGCAACGGACGATCCAGCTCGATGGTCACGCGCACGATGTCGTGTGTCAGTATTTCCCGCGACGCAATGCGGCCGACGAATTTCTCCGGCGGAGGTGTGTCCGCCGCCTGGGATTCCACTTCAACGACAGTCAACTCATCGCGCGGCACCGCCTGGCAGGCGAGGATGTAGCCGGCTTCGAGTTCCTGCCGCGAAAGCGTGTAACCGAAATCGGTAATGGCCTTGACCCGGCCGGTCTTGAGCTTGCACTTGCATGAACCGCAGGTGCCTACCGTGCAGTTGTGTGGGAACGGGACATTGTGCTGAAGCGCAGATTCAAGCAGGGTCTGGCCGCTGGGAATCTCGAATTCCGAGCCGAATGGTTCAACCTTGACGATTTTTGCGGGTTTGCTGCTAAAGATCGATTTTAAGAAGCTCGCCATTAACCAAACTTTCATGCAGAAATCATTCAGGAATCGGGACGTTGCCAAGGTTGTCAGAAGATATTGAATTCAACCAAAGGCAGCATCATGCTGATGCCAAGAATAATACAGCAACTTATCCGTCAATCCGGCTTCACGTGACGGCCAAAATCGCCGATCAAGTACGGTGCCCCAGTCAACTTACATGTTGGCTGGATACCTCCGGATCACGGATCGTCAACAGCAGGTCAACACGAATGTTGGCGTCACTTTTGGTGCTGCCAAGTTCGCGCACACTCAACGCAGGCAATGACCTGACTGGACCGGGAAATTCAATTCACCTTTAGTCGAACACGCGAACTCGGAGAGGCAAGGCCTTTTGCGCTATTCGGGGATAGGCTGATTTGCAGAGCCCCTCGAATAACGTCTACCAGATATTTTGTCAGGCGAGCGGAACTGTACTTGGAGAACTTCAGATGCGAGATCAAATTACCGGAACTTTGAATGATCAAAGCCGCGTCCAGAGGGTCGACGTCTTTACCGAATTCGCCATTTTTCTGCCCCTCTCTAACGATGCCCGCCAGCGCCTTGATCACCCGTGAGAAATAATCCTGAAACAGCGGCTCGACATCAGGCTGGAATGAGGTGCTCCAGTTACTGACTACCTTGATCAAGTCCGGATGAGTATCGGTGGACTTCGCCCAGTAGGAGAGAAGTCCATACAGTCTTTCGAACGCGGAAAGTTGTGGGCTCTCAACGGTATATTTCCGCAGCATGTCGAATACATATTTTTCCGCTTCTTCCGTCACCGCCTGTATCAGGGCGATTCTCGTAGGAAAGTAGGCGAACACGGTAGGCACCGCGACACCGGCTGCCTTGGCGACCTGTGCATGGCCAGCACTGCCAATACCAAACTCGGCGAAAACCTTGATCGCACACTGGAGAAGCTGCTCCCGACGTTCCTTGGGTGGAAGTTGCGCGGCACGTCGTGGAGGGACACGTGTCTGAGCAGGCTTGGTTTGCCTTTTCTTTTCTACTGTCATTTAGGTATGGGGTCGTCGCTATTTTTCGAAGTGGCATTGATTGTATGTCACTGCCCCTCGCGGACCAACCAGGTAAGCGAGCAGGTTGCTGTAAATGGATCTGTTACCGCCTCCAGCTTGATCTCGCCCTCAAACTTCTTGGCTGATCCCATTCCTTGTTTGTCGATATAGAAAGTAATTTTAAAATTCCGCTTGACAGTGTTGTCAGTGACTGAGTTATCATTGTCAACGCGTAGGTTGACGTCACGTCACGATCGTCGATTTACGGATTTACATAAAAAATCATGGATTAGAGATAAGAGATTGTCACAAACCGCTGGCTGCATTTCTACAGTTGTATTTGTTGTCGTGTTTTTGAGCTTATAAAAAATCAATTTCTAACGGAGGAGTTAAATACCATGAACGCGAATACGAAACTCGATCTCCAGATTCAAATGGCCTGCGCCTGGTTCGGCCCTATCTGCATCCTCGGGTATCTCATCTTCTGGGGGATACTGGGTCACAACATTCCCCCACCCACACCAGGGTGGAGTGCCGAAGAGTTGATGGCAAATTATTTCGCCCCTTATCACTCTGAAATTCTGGCCGGAATGGTCGGCTGTGCGGTGGTGGGTATTCTGTACGTGCCCTGGGTGGCTGAGTTGTGCGCCCTGATGCGGCGCAAGGAACATGAGTCGCCAGTCCTGGCCAACATCCAGCTTCTCGGTGGCGGCATCACGGCCTGGCTGTTGGCGATGTGCCCTGCCATGTGGGCCCTTGCCGCATGGTACAACACATCGAACCCGATGTTGACCGACATGCTTTGGCGCATGGCGTGGTTCATTTATATGCTCACTTACATGATCACCACGGTCGAGATGGTGGCTTGCGGCGTCTACACCCTGATCGACAAGAGCAATGAGCCAATTTTTCCGCCTTGGGCTGGCTGGGTAGCAATTTTTTGCGGTCTGACCTTTGTTGTCGACTCCACCGTCCCCTATTTCGGCCATGGGCCATTTGCACTGAATGGCCTGATTGATTTCTACGTAACCTTCACCTGCTGGCTCATTTGGTTTGCCATCTACAGCTACCTGATGATTGCCTATCTCTCGCGCGAACTAAAAGAGGTTCCTGGCTCGGCGGGGCAGTTGGCGGGACGACCGGCGTAGCCTTTAATTGCGCGCTGCGGTTTGATTCATTCGGCGCGCAGCAGTGGAGCGGCAGGGCCTGCCGCTCCACCATTCCAACAGAATCCGGACTAGAGGTTATTGGTGGTGACGTATCAGGACAGCAAAAGGAATCGATAATGCAAAGACTTGCAAACAAGGTGGCGCTAATCACCGGTGCCGCACGCGGCATGGGGGCGGCACATGCCCGCCGGTTCGTGGCGGAGGGCGCGAAGGTCGTATTGACCGACGTTTCCGAAAGTGCCGGTGCTGCGCTGGCGAAGGAACTGGGCAGCAATGCGTTGTTCGTCACCCACGACGTCACCAAGGCGGCCGACTGGGTGCGCGTGGTGAAGACTGCCGAAGCCGCTTTCGGTCCGGTGACCGTGCTGGTCAACAATGCCGGCGTGCTGGGGCCCATCTCGAAAACTGTGGACCTTTCCGAAGATGATTACCTCAAGGTATGCTCGATCAATCAGCACAGCGTTTTTCTCGGGATGAAATCGGTGATTCCCTCGATGCTCGCCGCCGGCAAGGGAGCGATCGTGAATATCTCCTCCACGGCCGGGATTGCCGCCCATTACGGCTTTCCGAGTGTGGCCTACATGGCCAGCAAGTTTGCGGTGCGCGGCATGACCAAGGCTGCCGCGGTCGAGTATGGCAACAACAATATCCGCGTTAACTCCGTGCATCCCGGATTTACCCTGACGCCGATGATGATCGAGGCCACCGACGAGAATGGCGGTGAAGCGTTGTCCATGTCGATTATTCCGCTGGGTCGCGTTGCCGATCCGAGCGAGGTCTCCAATCTCGTCCTGTTTCTGGCGTCCGACGAGGCCTCCTACATCACGGGCGGCGAATACGTGGTGGATGCCGGAATGCTGGCCCAGTAACGGTTGGTGAATGGGGCGCCATCAACGTTAATGTAGACACAATTTCATACCAGTTATAGCATTGGAAGATAGTCATCCGTTACCGGAGTATTCAAAAAATCCGGGGCACGGCAAGACAAAGATGTTTCGCAGTTCTTAGTCAAAAATAATCAGGAGAGACGCATGGATGACAAAACGATGTATCAGCTGCAACGCTGGGCCGCATGGTCGGGCCCAGTGATGGTGATCACGTATCTCTATTTTTGGGGCGTGCTCGGACACAATCTTCCGCCCCCGTCTTCTGGCTACAGCGGTCAGGAACTCGTCACCAACTACTACGCCAAATATCGCAGCGATATCTTGCTGGGAATGAGCCTGTGCACTTTCACCGGTTTTATCTACATGATCTGGAGTGTGCTGCTGACGTGCCAGATGTGGAAGCGGGAAAAGATGCACCTGCTTTCGCTGCTGCAGCTTACCGGTGGCGTCCTCACCGCCTGGTTGCTCGGCGTGAGTCCGGCCTTTCTGGTCTGGTGCGCCCGCTATGCGGGCACTCCCGGCATCGATCCGGAGCTGGTCAAGGCGATCCATCTGGTGTCGTGGTATTTCTTTGACATGTGCTATGGAGTGACCTCCATACAGTTGCTCGGCTGCGGATTGTTCGCAATTCTCGACAAGAAAAAACCCACCATGTTTCCGGCCTGGATAGGCTGGTTCGCACTTGTCGCATCGGCAAGTTTTCTCCCGGTCACTGTCATTCCATACTTCGACGAAGGCCCGCTGGCGTTGAATGGCGCATGGAATTTCTACACCATCTTCATTCTCTGGGGCTTGTGGTTCAGCAGCTACAGCTACTACATGTTTCAGGACCTCAAGAGAATCAAAATTTCTCCTGCGCTCGGTGTTGGACAAGCCGTCAGTCTGGGTGGTGTGGACTAACGCGGTATCGATTCAGGGCCGCTCTTCACAGAGATGAAGAGCGGCACATGAAGTCATGGTTTTGGGGAGACGGGTTTCTGATGAAAAATAAGACAGTATTCATTACCGGCGGTAATGAAGGCATCGGTTTTGCAACGGCTCTTTTGTTTGCGGAGCAGGGGTGCAACGTCGCCATCATGGGACGTCGCGCCGACAAGAATGCGGAGGCACTGAAGGGTCTTCTAAAAACCGGTGCACGCTGCATCGCGATCACTGGCGACGTAACACGCGAAGCTGATGTAGCACGTGCGGTAGCCCAGGTGACAGATACCTTCGGCGCGCTTCATTACGCATTCAACAACGCCGGGGTTACTGGCAACCCGGTACCCTTTCCGGAGTTGTCCGCTGATGAATTCGATCGCGTCATCGGCATCAATCTCAAGGGCGTCTGGCTCAGCATGAAGTACGAACTTCCGGCGATCCTGGCGTCCGGCGGTGGCGGCATCGTGAATACCGGATCCATCGCAAGCGGCATCGGCGTATCGATGCTGCCTGCCTACGTGGCGAGCAAGCACGCCATCATCGGGCTCAGCCGGGCAGCGGCGCTTGAATATGGCAAGCAAGGCATCCGCATCAACGTGGTTTGCCCCGGCATGACCACCGATACGGGTATCTATGCGCAATTGGGAGAGGCGGCGCCGGAAGTCGAGGCCGCCATGATCCAGATGGTGCCGATGGGGCGCTTTGGCCAACCTCGCGAGATCGCCCAGACGGTCATGTACTTGTGCTCTGATGCGGCTTCCTACATTACCGGCCAGGCTTTGTATGCGGATGGTGGCTACACCGTCCCTTGATCGGGTTGGAACGAAAACGAAGCGATTCAACTTGTACTCAGGGAATCACCAATGAAAGTCGAAGGCAAAGTCATCGCGGTGACAGGCGCCGGGCGTGGCATCGGCGCCGCGCTGGCGAAATGCTTCGCGCGCGAAGCGTGCGCCGGGCTGATCATGTCCGACCTGGACGAAGCCGCTGTCCGCGCCGTGGCTGACGCGATCAACGCGCAGGGCGGCAACGCAGTCGCGATGCGCGCGAATGTGTCGGATGAGAAAGATGTCCGCCGTATGGCGGACGTGGCGCTTCAGCGGCACGGCAGGATCGATGTGTTTTGTTCGAATGCCGGCATCATGCCGCAGGGCGGCCCGGAATTGCCTGATGCGATCTGGCAAAGCGCATGGGAGGTCAATGTCATGGCGCATGTCTATGCGGCGCGCGCGGTGCTGGAGACGATGATCGCCAATGGCGGCGGCTATCTGCTCAACACCTGTTCGGCAGCGGGGCTGCTGACCAGTCCGGGCGCCGCGCCCTATGCAGTGACAAAAAGTGCGGCGATTGCCTTTGCCGAGTGGCTGGCGATGACCTATGGTGACGCCGGCATCCGTGTCAGCGTGATCTGTCCGCAGGCGGTACGCACTGCCATGCTGGCGGAGGCGCTGGAGCAGGGCAGCGCCGCGGCGCGCGCGGTCAGCGCGGGCGCCGGCGTCATGGAGTCCGATGATGTAGCGCAGGCGGTGATCGCCGGCATGGAGGCTGAAACCTTTCTGATCCTGCCGCACGCCGAGGTGGCGCAATATGTCGAACGCAAGGCACAGGATCGCGATCGCTGGCTTGGCGGCATGCGCAAGATGCTGCGCAAGTTGGCCGGGCAGGCAGCTTGACTAGTTGATCCGTCGCGAGCGGCCGGCCCAGTAAGGCTCGCGCAACACATAGCGTTGAACTTTGCCGGACGGCGTGCGTGGCAGGGCATCAACGAAGTCGATATGCTTCGGGCACTTGTAGCCTGCCAGCCGCTCCCGCAAAAACCCGATCAGCTCCGCCTGCGTCAGCGTCGACTGTTTGGTCAAGACGACGGCGGCTCTTGCCACTTCGCCCCAGGTCTCGTCAGGAACGCCAAAAACCGCCGCCTCCGATACATCCGGATGCTCATACAGGACCCGCTCGATTTCGGCCGGGTAGACGTTCTCTCCTCCTGACACCACCATGTCGTTCAGGCGATCGTTGAGGTAAAGATAGCCATCCTTGATGTAGCCAAGATCACCACTGCGATACCAGCCATCAACACGCAAGGTTTGCGCGGTATCCTCCGGCCGCTTCCAGTATCCGAGCGCGCGTTGCGGCGACATGACCCATATCTCGCCGACTTCCTGTTCTCCCAGTTCGATTAACGTGGCGGGGTCGACGATCTTGATCGTGGTTCCCGGCAGGGGTTTCCCCACCGAGCGCAAAAGTTCCGGCCGCGATTCGGCGTCGTGATCGGATGGGGGCAGCATGGTCAAGCCGAAACTCAGCTCCGTTGCGCCGTACATACCGTAGAGGCCGCACTTGAATGTCGCGAGGGCGTCCAGCAACACCTTTTCCGAGATGCTGGACCCGCCATAGGTAATCCCTTGCAGCGTGGAAAAATCAGCGGATCGTGCCGCCGGTCTGGACAGGAGCATCTGGATTACGGCCGGAACCATCATGCCGTGGGTGACACCGTAATGCGGAACGGCGGCGATCAGCGCATCGGGGTCGAACTCGCGCATGCCGACAACATGATTGCCCTGCGCCATCGCGAACAGCGACCATACCAGGCCACCGACATGGAACAGCGGAATGCAGATCAGGTGGACGCCGTCCGGTCGTGTTCCAAAAGCTTCCGCGGCCGCATGGATGAAGGCGAGGATGTTGCGATTGGCGAGCATCGTGCCTTTCGGTCGGCCGGTGGTGCCGGAGGTATAGAGCAGCAGCGCGATCTCGTCGGGATCGGAAGTATGGCCGGGATCCGTTGCATCCTGTCGCGCCAGCCAAGTCTCGAAGGACTCGTGGTCAGGATGGCTGCCGAAGAAAATTATCTTGCGGACTGTGGTTGTATCGGCGGTGATTGCCGCCAACTTGTCGGCAAAATCCTGATGGACAAACAGGATCTTCGCTTCCGCATCGTTGATGATGTAAGACATTTCAGGAGGCGCCAGACGCCAGTTGATGGCTACTTCGATCGCACCGAGCTTGCGTGCACCGATCAGGATCTCAAGGGTGCCATGATCGTTCTTGTCGATGATCGCGACTCTTTCACCGAGGCGAACACCTTCCGCAGCAAGACCATTCGCGATTCGGTTGGTTCGATCGCCAATCTGTCCGTAGCTGAACGTACGCCCATCGAAGGTCGCGGCTGGCGCATCGGGTTGCGTATCTGAGTGGAAGCGCAGGAAACCCTCAATGCTGGTGACATCGCTCCAGGTTCGCTTGTGGCCAGTCCCCACTGCGGTTTCGCTCATTGGAGCGACATTTGGATTTCGCATTGGCTAGAGCGCTGCGACTGCATCTTCAAGTTGGTTGTGAAAATGCTGCAGCCCAGGCTCGTTGCGCCCGAACACGATGCGATCATTCGCCACGAATGGCAGCGAGTTCTGAACGGCCATCGAAATCGCCCAGTCTTCTGTCACGACCGTGTCGATCAGGACTTTCCAGTTTTTATCCCAGCGGGCCGTATGGTCCTTGCCACTCATTTCCGGCGTGGTGAGTGACTGGATGTGCACCGAACTACTGTTCGGCGTCTGGCCGGGACTGGATATCCAGACCTCGAAATGATCGCCTTGCCAGACCAGGACGGTGTTGGGAAATATCTGGTAGTTGACGGCGATGTGGGGCATGAGGTCCACATCGTCGAATGGCAGGTCGATGATTTTCGCAAAAGATGCCCGCACCCCAACCAGACGGCCATTGCGCCCGAAACCATCGAACGGCGAGTATTTGCCGTGAAAGTATGGCGCGATGGAATTCGCATGCAGGGTGGGGAAATGATAGACCTCAAGGAATCCATCAATCACGAACTTCCAGTTGATTTCTTCCTTGCGAACCACTTCGCGTTCGACGACGAAGTTTTCCAAACCGTAAGTGGCAAGCTCGGCATCGAGTTCGCCGAGATGTGCAGCAACATCAATGCTGGCTCCGGGTGTCGCGACCACCCAGATGAAGCCGTGCCGCTCCTGGACCGGAAGTTCGACGAGGCCATTGGATGCAAGGTCCAATCCCGGAAATGCAGCTGAGGGAACAGGACGCAGCGAGCCGTCGATTTTGTAGGACCATGCGTGGTAAGGGCAGACGAAGCTGGTTTTGTGGCCGGATGTCTCGACACAGACCCGGGCCGCGCGGTGTCGACAGACATTGATCAGGGCTTTCAATCCGCCATTGGCTTGCCGCGAAACGATGATCGGCACCCCCGTGCTGTCGTCAGTGAAAAAATCACCGGCTTTCGCAAGGCTCGATGAACGACCGACGATGATCGGATAACGCCGTATCAACTCGCGCTCACGTTCATGATGTGCCGGGTCGGTGTAGGTCGTCGCGCGGTGATAAGTTTCGGTGGCTGACAGCTTTGTGCCGGAGCTCTTGAAGTAGCTCCGTATCTCGGCAAATACACGCTCTTGCGTTGCCCGGTCCATCATTTCTCCAAAAAATTTTTAATAAAGGCAGGGATTGAAAAGTATGAACAACGATAGATAACCTGTCAACTGGCGTGTTGACTGAAACAGGGGGCCATCGCATAATCCTGAGCAGAACATCCAACAGACTGGCGGCGTAGTCGCCATCAATAACAACCAGTCGCCAGATAATTGAATAGCAGCCTCCAGCGGCACTATCGGTGCCGATCCACTCTGGTGGTCCGATCTTTGGAGGAGCATAGATGCAGTTAAACACGATTGAGGAAATCATTCAGGACATCCGCCTCGGCAAAATGGTGGTGCTCATGGATGACGAAGATCGAGAAAACGAAGGCGATGTCGTGATGGCCGCAGAATGCGTCACCGCAGAGCACATCAACTTCATGGCGCGCCATGCGCGCGGACTCATCTGCATGCCATTGAGCGGTGCGCGCAGCGAACAGCTCGGCCTGCGGTTGATGGTGGAACGGAACAACTCCGGCTTCGGCACCAAATTCACCACGTCCATTGAGGCGGCAACCGGGGTCACCACCGGAATTTCGGCGGGAGATCGGGCGCGCACAATCCAGGTGGCGGCGGCACGTAACGTCAAAGCCGAGGATATCGTGCAGCCGGGCCACGTTTTCCCGTTGGTCGCCGAGCCTGGCGGCGTTTTGGTGCGGGCAGGGCACACGGAAGCTGCCTGTGATCTGGCCAGGCTCGCCGGCTTCGAGGAAAGCGGCGTTATCTGCGAGGTGATGAACGATGACGGCAGCATGGCGCGACGTCCCGATCTGGAGCGCTTTGCGCAAGAGCATGGGTTGAAGATCGGAACGATTGCCGATCTGATTCATCACCGTGTGGTGACCGAAAGCACGGTTGAAAAACTGAGCGAGAAACCGGTGACCACTGATCACGGCGAATTCGTGCTTCATACATACCGTGATCGGGTGAATGGTGGTGTTCACTTCGCGCTGGTGCGTGGTTCGGTTACGGGTGACAGGCCGGCGCTTGTGCGGGTGCAGTCGACGCTCACCATTCGCGATTTGCTCGGTGTCCGCGTGCCGGGGACAAGCGGCTGGGACATCCAAAAATGCCTGGCCCGCATCGCGGCCGAAGATTCCGGTGTTCTGGTGCTGCTGACCAGGACGGAGTCAGTCTCGGATCTGCTTGACAGTGTCGAGGCGTTGGCCGGCAACAAGGCAAGCAAGGATCCACTGTCGACAGGCGTCAATCAGACGTTTCTCATGATCGGGGTGGGATCACAGATTTTGCGGATGCTGGGGTTGCACAAATTTCGCCTCATGGGTGTTCCGGCCAAATATAACGCGATATCCGGCTTTGACCTGGAAGTCGTCGAGTTCCTGAATCCAAAGTAATACGTGCTTCAGTCCGGTCCGGCGCATGTCGGAAGCGCCTGCGGAGCACTTGGTCAACAATGGCGTTGACAGACCGGCCGGGATATTGCATCCTTGCGCCACACGATGCTTTAGGGAATCGATATGAAATTCAATTTGATGCAAACAGGTGTGGTTGGCCGGCGTTATGAACTCGAGCAAGGCATGGCTGGGCAACGTCCCGAGTTGTACCAGCGCTTCCTGGCGGAGGTCAAGGATTACGTCCGCCTCGCCGATGATCTCGGCTACGCTTCCTACTGCCAGCCCGAGCATCATTTGCAGATCGAGGGTTTCGAGGTCAACAATCATCCCGGCATGTTCAGTCTGTATGTCGGCATGCATTCAAAGCGGATGAAGGCCGGCATCATGGGCTACTCGCTGGCCACGCACAATCCGGTTCGCATTGCCGAGGAAATGGCCACGCTCGACCACATGCTGCAAGGGCGCCTGTGGGTCGGGTTTACCCGCGGTTACCATCCGCGCTGGGTCGATGCCTATGCCGCCGTGCGCGGTGTGCATGCCACCGGACCGCAGAACGTCAAGGCGCGTGACGAGCAGGATGCGCTCAATCGCGAAGTGTTCGAGGAATCGTTCCAGATCATCAAGACCGCCTGGGCCAATGACGTGTTCAGCTACAAGGGCAAGCATTGGGAGTTTCCTCCCGGAGGAGGCTCGGTGGGCCACCCGGCCTATGCCGAGTTCGGCAAGGGGCAGGATGCCGACGGCATCGTGCGCAAGATCGGCATCGCGCCGCGTTGCTACCAGAATCCGCATCCCAAGGTCTATGGCGGCTTCGCGGCGAGCATGAAAACCGTCGACTTCTGGGCACGTGAAGGCGGCAAGCTGATCGTGCTGGCGGAAGATCTCGATTTTTGCGACATGCTGTGGAAACGCTACGCGGACAGCGCCGCGAAAGCAGGGCGCGATCAGCCGTATGAGGATATCGCGGCCTGGGGTGGATTCCTGATGCTGTCCAACAGCAAGACCAAATGCCAGGAACTGATGGCCGAGCACAAGTGGTTCTGGGACAAATGGTTCATCCCGTTCGGACAGAAGATGCCGAATGTCCTCATCGGCTCCGCTGACGAGATCGCCGACAAGATCGGCAAGGCCCACGACCGACTCAAGTTCAACGAACTGTTCTTGATGTTCGGCCAGGGGCATCTCGATCCCGAGCAAAACAATGAAGAGCTGGAAAAATTCATGAGCCTGGTCGCGCCACGGTTCGCAACCAAGGACAAGGAAGGCACTTTTGTCTGACGGTTTGATGACGAACACGGATAACGGCGGAAATTTTCACGGCGGCTGTTCTTGAACCGCTCGCGACTGACGAAGGAGAGACAAGATGCAATGCGGTATCTTCCATACCCCCTACAACCGGCCCACGCGCACGCCCAGGGAGATGTTCGACTGGTCCATGCAGTTGGCGATCGAAACCGATCAGGCCGGGTTCACCGATTTCATGATCGGCGAGCACAACACACTGGCCTGGGAAAACATTCCCTGCCCTGAGATCATCATCGGTGCGGCGGCGCATTTGACCAAGAAAATCCGCTTCGCGCCGATGGCCCATCTGTTGCCGTACCACAATCCGGCGACGCTGGCGACGCAGGTGGGCTGGCTGTCGCAGGTGCTTGAGGGCCGCTACTTCCTCGGTGTCGCGCCCGGCGGTCACCATACCGATGCGATCCTGCACGGCTTCGATGGCATCGCCGAATTGCAGGTACAAATGTTCGAGGCGCTCGAGATCATGGAAAAGGTCTGGGCGCGCAAGCCTTTCCGCAGCAAGGGAAAGTTTTTTCAGGGCGGCTGGCCGGGGCCCGACGACATGCCGGGCTACAACGTCGAGCTGGCCCAGAACGGTATATATGGCGGGCGCGAGAACCTGGAAATCGCAGTCACCGGCCTGACCAAGAATTCTTCCTCGCTGAAGTGGGCTGGCGAGCGCAATTACAGCCCGATTTCATTCTTCGGCGGCACCGAGGTCATGAAATCGCATTGGGACACATGGGAGGCCGCCGCGCAATCGAAAGGCTTTGTCGCTGACCGCGCCAGATTCCGCATCTGCCGCGATATCTTCATCGCTGATTCCGATGCGGAAGCCAAACGGCGCGCCATCAACAGTGGCCTGGGGGAAACCTGGGAGCACTACCTGGTACCGATCTACAAGAAGTTCAACCTGTTCCAGGGCATCATCGACGATTCAGGTGTCAACATCGACCCCAGCCAGGTGGACATGAATTTCCTCGCCGAGCATGTCTGGCTGTGTGGTTCTCCCGAGACGGTGATCCGCAAGCTTCATCAAGTCGCCGATAAGACTGGCGGCTGGGGGCAGATTGCCGTCAACTCGCACGACAACATCGATGACCCGCAGCCGTTTTTTGAATCGTTGCAACGACTGGCGCAAGAGGTCGTGCCGAACGTCAACGTCCTGTAAGGGCAAGGGTTGGGCTTGATTCGGTCATGGCCACAACATCGATAGCGTGGTATTCGTTGGAGACCTGTTGGCTATGACTTCATTCGATGTCCGACAAAACCCGGATGATGACTTCATCGAGCGGATCCGCTCCAAGTACCCGGTTGAACGAACGGTAGACAAAGCCCTCACCCGGAAGATGAAGCTGCGGTCAGGGCCCGGATATGCGGCCGTCGACATGGACAGAGTTCATCGATTGCTGCTTGACTTCCTTTCACGCCGGATCGAGGGATCCTTCAACTTGAGCGATTTGCATCCGCTGTCCGGCGGCGCGTCCAAGGAGCAATTCGTTTTCAACCTCGATTGGATCGACAAGGGGATCGTCAAGACCGGCGAACGCATGATCGTTCGAAGATCGCCATGCGAAGCTTCGGTGGAGACCGATGGCTTGCGCGAGTTCCAGATCGTCAAGGCGATGGAGGGTGTCGTGCCCGCTCCCAAATCCTACTGGATCGATGAAAGCGGCGAGGAGCTGGATCGCCCATCGCGGGTCTACAGCTTCGTCAGCGGCGTCCAGAAACCTGCGGATGGCGTTGGCAACACATCGGGAATCGGCACTCATTTTCCGCCCCAATTGCGCAATGACATCGGCAACGACTTCGTCGAACATCTTGCCGCGATCCATCGCTTCGATCCCGCTGGCAGCGATCTTTCCGCGTTCGACGTTCCGATGGTCGGAACAACGGACGGCGTCATCCGCACCATCAACTGGTGGGCGCGTGTCTGGGAGGAGGACCGACTCGAAGATGTCCCGCTGATGGCGGTTGCAGAGCAGTGGCTGCGCACGAATGCGCCGACGCTGGACCACGTTTCCGTAATTCATGGCGACTATCGCAGCGGAAACTTTCTGTTCGACGAGAGACAGAAAAAAATCACCGCAATACTTGACTGGGAATTGGCCTATCTTGGCGATCGCCACGCCGATCTTGCCTGGGCGATGTTTGATGCCTTCTCCACGGTCGACGAAAACGGCGGCACGTTGATTTCCGGACTCATGCCGCGCGAAACGTTTCTCGAGAAGTATCAGAAGAAAAGCGGTCTTCCGGTTGACCCCAGGCGACTGGCGTATTTTCAAATACTCGAACTCTGGAAAGGTATCGTGCTGACTGGTGCATCCAGCGCGCGCGTTGCCTATGGACTGAAAACTCACCAGAACATCCTGCTTGGATGGGTGGCATCTCTGGCATATCCGATGACCGAGTCGCTGCGCGTGCTGCTCGGAAGGGAGGCCTGAGATGAGTCCGGACATCGACCTTAGATTGCGTACGATGATTGCGGCAATGACGGACATCATCATTCCGGCCATCGGCCAGACCGACGCGCTGGCGACGGAGCAGGCCAAGCTGCTCATCGGTGCGCTGACCATGCTTCGCGAGCAGGTTGATTACAGTCATGCCTATGAAACGATCGAGACGCAGGAATGCATTGCGCTTGCGAAGAACCTGGCCGTGATTGTCGGCAATGACGAGCGGACACTTGAAGCCGCCCTGGCATCGGCGCAGACAGCCCTTTCGGCGCCCGTGATCGCGACCTCGGAGTTGCGGCATGCCAGCCGCGCATTGCGTGACACGATTCGTTTGCTCGTGGAGCGTGCGAACAAGCGTGCTCCCGACATTCAGGCAGTAGTCCGCCGCGCAGTACTGGATCACAGCGAAGCGATGACTTTGCGAGAGCGGGCATGGGTTGCCGGAACCGGTTTCGACGTCCAGCCGGAAACGCTGCGTTCAATCCCGCAATCGCTGGGCTTGGCGGTCCGAGGAGAGCAGACGTGATCACTGCCGTTGACGCCGAATTCCACAGTGCCGACAAAAGCGTGTTTCATTGGGCCGAGACCAACCACTTCAATTTCTCCGTTCCGGAAGCGGCGATAAGCGGCTACGCCTACGTTTTGACACGACCCAACCTGGGCGTCTGCCATTCGTCCATCTATATTTTCCAGGGCTTGTGCGAGCGCGCGGCCGACGCGCTGTTCGCCGATGCGGAGATGCACCTGCCGTGCCCACGCTCGCTAGTCGACTTCACGCTGGAGAACGGGTTGGGAATCACCGTGACGCGTCCGCCGTTTGACTACGACCTGCGTTACAAGTCCAGAGACGGGGCCTGCGCTTTTGATTTTTCGTTTCGGGCCCTTGCCGAACCTTACGACGTCCATAGTATCGAGCAGAACCCGCTGCGCAGCCAGCATCAGGATGCGTCACAAGCCGGGGCGTGGGGCGAGGCGTGGTCAAAGGGACATTTTGACTTGATCGGCGCGAGCAAGGGGACGCTTACCCTTGATGGCAAATCGTATGCGATCAACTGCGTCGACGGCATGGATCACAGCTGGGGACCACGTCCCGAGTGGGAAGCCAGTGCTATCGGCTGGATGTTCATGACTTTCGGCGAGGAATTGGCATTTCAAATTGTCTGTCCGATCAGTATCGTCGATGGCCAGACCGTATATGAGCCGTTGCGGTTCGGGCACGTCTGTGAAAAGGGCAAGGTAACGGCGCTGGTCTCGGCAGAGGTCAAGGCCGAGAGTCGCAATCTGGTCGGCGTACGCCGCGAGATCGTGGCAACGGATGCACTGGGTCGTCGCTGGGAAATGGTTGGCGAGGCAATTGCCGGCGCGCCATGGCATACCTCCAATGGCAGTTTCATCGTCTATACGTCCTTGTATCGTTGGACGATGGGCAACAAGATTGGCCACAGTCACATTCAGGATGTATTCGGTGTCGGCACGCTCGGGCGCAGGCAGCGCGCAGCAGGGTTGATTGCGACGCAGACTTAAAAAACAAAACCATAGATCGGATTTATTCGAATAATTACCCAGGAGAGAGAACGTGGACAGACTCAAAGGAAAAGTGGTGTTGGTAACCGGCGCCGGAAACGGGCAGGGTGCCGCTGAAGCAAAACTGATGGCCGACGAAGGTGCGCAGGTCATCGCCACTGATATCGCGTTCGACAATGTGAAGCAGGTCGTCGCGGGCATCAATGCCAAATATCCCGGCCGGGCGCTGGCGATCCAGCATGATGTGGCGTCAAAGGACGACTGGGTCAGTGTCGTCGAACAAGGCGTCAAGGCTTTTGGCTCGATCACAGTGCTTGTGAATAACGCCGGCATCCTCGCGCCTGCCACCTATGACCTGGTCACCTACGAGCACTGGAAGAAGACCATGGACATCAATGCATGGAGCCAGTTCGTCGGCATGCAGACGGTGATTCCGCACATGAAGAAGGCTGGCATCGGCTCCATCGTGAATATCGCCTCGCTGGCGGTGGTTAACGCCTGTGGACGTTTCAGCGTCTACACCGCCAGCAAGGGCGCGGTGGATGCGGTTTCGCGTGGTGCTGCCATCGAGCTGGCGCCATTCAACATCCGCGTGAATTGCATCAATCCGGGCGTGATTCATACCGCCATGGTGGATGAAGCTTTTCCCACCAAGGAGGCCATGGATGGCGTTGCCGCCGCGCAGCCGCTGTTGCGGGTGGGTCGTGCGATCGACGTGGCCTATCTCGTCGTCTATCTTGCCAGCGACGAGTCCTATTTCACTACCGGCACTTCGCAGATCATCGACGGTGGCCTGTCGGTGATGGGCGGCGTGAGTCCGGTGCTGGAAAAGAACTGAGCGGGAGCGCGCGCAATGGCCTTATTTGAACGCTGGTGCGAGGTATCGCCGGTCGGCGATCTGCTGGTGCGTGGTGCCTGCCTGCATCCCGATCGCGACGCGGTGGTCTTTCCGACGGCGCGCCGCACCTACCGCCAACTGCTGGACGGCGCCATCCATGTCGCGCGCGGCCTGATCGCGCTCGGCGTCAAGCCCGGCGAGCATGTCGGTCTGCTCACCACCAACAGCCCGGAATTCGTCGAAGCCCTGTTCGGCACCTTCCTCGCCGGTTGCGTGCTGGTGCCCCTCAATGCCCGCCACAAGGCCAACGAGATCGGCTACATCACCGCCAACGCGGAACTGGTGGCGCTGCTCACGACTGCCGATCCCGAGGAGTACACTGATTTCAGCGAGATCATCCGCTCGGCCCTGCCGTCGCTGTCCTCGGCATCTGATCCGGCGGCGCTGAATTTGCCCGAAGCACCCCGGCTGCGTTGCGCGATCCTGCTGCGTGGTCGCGGCCGCCACGGATTTCTCGAACGTGCAGAATTCGACCGCCACGCGCGCGACGCGACCGCGGAGGCGGTGGACGCCTTGCGCACGCGCGTCAGCCTGCGCGACTCGGCAGTGATCATCTATACCTCGGGCACCACGGCTAATCCCAAGGGCTGCCTGCTCTCGCACGAGGCCATGACGCGCGGGCCGCTCGAGCGGGCGCGGACACGCTTCGGCAAGGGCGACCACGACATCACCTGGGGCGGCGGGCCGTTGTTCCACATCGGCTCGCTGGCGCCCTTTATCGGCTCCATCGGTTCCGCCGGCACCTATCTTACCGATGCCTATTTCGAGCCGGGACGGGCACTGGAGCTGATGATGCGCGAGCGCGTCACCGTGGCCTGGCCGTGGTTCTCGGGGATCATCCTGCCGCTCATCGATCACCCCAGCTTCGATGCGGCGCGCATGGCAACCTTGCGCACCATGCTGCTGATCGTGCCGCCGACGCTGGCCGATCGCATCCAGGCCCTGTTGCCCAATGCCGAGATCGTTCAGGGTTGCGGCATGACCGAGACGGCGGGCATCTTCGCCATCAGCGATCGCGACGAGTCGCCCCTCGATCGTTCGACCACGCAGGGCAAGGCGGTGCCCGGCGTCGATATCCGCATTCTCAAGATCGACGGCAGCGGCGATGCCGACGTGGATGAAGTCGGCGAAATCCTGGTGCGCGGCTACTGCGTCATGAACGGCTATTACCGCGATTCGCAAAAGACCGCCGAGGCGCTCGACGCCCATGGCTGGCTGCACACCGGCGATCTGTACCACCGCTCGGCCAATGGCAGCCTGACCTTCCACGGCCGGCTCAAGGACATGCTCAAGGTTGGCGGCGAGAACGTCGCCGCGATCGAGGTCGAGGCGTTTCTTTGCGAACATCCGGCAGTCAGGCTGGCGGAGGTCGTCGGCATGCCGGATGCACGCCTTGACGAGGTACCGGTCGCCTTTGTCGAATTGCGTCCCGGTGCCAGCCTGCGTGCAGAAGAACTCATCGACTTCTGCAAGGGCCGCATCGCGAATTACAAAATCCCGCGCGCCGTGCATTTTCTCGAAACGGCCGATTGGCCGATGTCCGCGACCAAGGTGAACAAGCGCGTGCTGAGACACTGGCTGGTCACCGGGGACAGGAAACTGCCGGCCGGACAGGGTTGAGCAAAGTCGAGTCGGTGATTCGATCCGCACTTTTTTCACCCAATGGTGTCTTATTCGCATAGGTGGTGGTGCACATGAACATGGTTTCACTCGACGACGTCCTGGCCGATGCGCTTGCCTCCCTTGAGAATGTGGAGGACGGGATCGGTCTGGATGAAAAGACGGCGGCGCTCGTTGATCTGGCCGTGCGTGTTTCGGTGACCACCCTGGATGTCGATGGCGTGAAGTCCTGCACGGAACGCGCGCTTGATGCCGGGGCAAGCGCCGAGCAGGTGCACGAGGCGGTCGTGCTTGTTTCCGGGCTGGGGGTTCATTCGCTGATGGAAGGGTCGAGGCGGGTCGCCGAGGTACTGCGTGAGCGGCATACCCCGGCCATGGTCGAGCCGCTTGACGAAGGACGTCAAAAACTTTGGGCCAGGTACGTCGGCACCGATCGCTACTGGGACGCGATGGAAAAGGAAGTGCCGGGATTTCTGGATGCACTGCTGAGGTTGTCGCCCGAGGCGTTCGAGGCCTTCTTCATCTATTGCGCGGTGCCATGGAAAACGGCGGCACTCCCCGCGCTGGACAAGGAACTCATTTCCATGGCGGTCGACGCGACGCCGACCCATCGCTATCTGCCGGGCATGCGCCTGCATCTGGACAACGCGATTCGACTCGGCGCTGGCAGGACCGTGATACTGGAAACCCTGGAACTCGCTGCTGGTGCGCCGCCCCATCTGGGCGTTCGGCGCGCGCCGCGCTGATCTCGACATATCGGGAAAATGCCGAAAGCCATTTACATCTCCCACGACGGGTCGCGCCGCGAGCTGGAAGTCGCGGCAGGCACCAGCCTGATGAAGGCCGCCGTGTCCAACGGCATCTACGACATCGTCGGCGACTGCGGCGGCAGCGCGAGTTGTGCGACCTGCCACGTGTATGTGGATGCCGGATATCTGCCGAAAATCGCCGCGCCGACCGAGCGTGAGTTGGAGATGCTGGCGAGTACCTCGGCGGAGCGCCGCGACAACAGCCGACTGAGCTGCCAGATCGAGATGAACGCCGCGCTCGACGGCATCGTCGTGCACATCCCGG
>JAYUGL010000034.1:0-7304 GCA_043738385.1 Sterolibacteriaceae bacterium | reverse complement strand
TGGGCAAAGTATCTGGGTGTTACCGTGATTGGCACCGTGGGTTCCGACGACAAGATCGCGCTCGCCAAAGAAAACGGCTGCACCCATGTGCTGAACCTACGCAAGGGCGATTGGGTGAGGCGCGTGCGTGAGATCACCGATGGAGAAGGTGTGCCGGTGGTTTACGACAGCATCGGCAAGGACACCTTTGCCGGCTCGCTCGATTGCCTTGCCGTGCGCGGCATGATGGTGAGCTTTGGCAACGCGTCGGGCGCCATTGCCCCGCTCGACCCTGCAATCCTGGCGGCGAAAGGTTCGCTTTATCTCACGCGCCCCGGGCTGCCCCATTACACGCGCACTGCCCGCGAGTTGCAGGACACGGCGGATGACTTGTTCGCGGTGATTGCATCGGGAGCGGTGAAGATCGCGGTCAATCAACGCTTCAAACTCGCCGATGCCCGCGCTGCACATGAAGCATTGCATTCGCGCAGTACAACCGGGGCGACCGTATTGACGCCGTGATCGGCCGCTGACGTGGTTACGGTTCCGAACGCCAGCCCAGCCCCACTGCGACTATACCCAGCGGGTCAACGCGGTGGCGGATAGCCGGGTGGCGGGGGTGGCGGAGGTTGCGACGACGGTGCACTGGACGATTGTGATCCACCTGTCGAGTATCCGGCCGTAACAGGAACCCGATGTCCCTTGGCGTACATGCACTGAACATAGGCATTGTCGTAGTGCTGCTGGCTGCCATAAGCGGAGCTTTCCGCAGCACCCGCACCGGCCATGCTGCCCATCAACAATCCCACTCCGGCGCCCGCGCCCGCGCCTTCGTGCCCGCCTATCGCGGCACCGGCGACGGCCCCCACTGCGGTGCCGACGGCGGCACTGCGCAGTCCGGCATCGGTGGAGGCCTGATTGGCCGTGGTTCCGCCAACCTGGTAGGACGCGTACTGCTTGCAATCGCCATCGTCCACACGGAACTGGTCAAAGTTCTTCCCGGTACCGGGCAGCGCCATGACGCTCGGGCCGGTGGGCATGGTTGTGCATGCACTTAACAGCATCAGTCCTGACAGCAGGGACAGCTTGAATGGATGTTTCATCTCAGTGGCTCCTTCGCCGGCTTAACGCTGCGGTGGCTGCGGAACGACCTGTTGCCAGCCACCCGGACATTCTTTCACGTAAGGATAGTAGGTGCGTGAAGCATTGCAGTAGTACCAAAAATTCGTCTGTGGGGCGGGGGCGGCCTGTTCGATATAGATGGGTGGCGCCGCCGGTGCCATGACGACGGGCGGATAGTAATAGTAGGGGTTGGCGTAGGGGAACCCGTATGGCCGGTAATTCCAGGGTTCCCAGTAGGGACCAATTCCTATTCCGAAATAAACATTACTGTGGCCGTGACCGTGCCCCCGCCAATGGTCATGGTCACGGTTGGCCCACGCGCTGCCGGTTCCGGCCATGCCAAGCAGCATCAGGGCAAGCATCCATTGAATCGCTCTCATCATGCACTCCTCGGTTGCAAGCCATTGGGACAGTTTAGTCTTCACTCTGTGAATAGAGTGTCGATGGCTGCTGTCAGTTCAACAGAGTCGCGTAATTGTGGTGTTTCAGTTCTGATCCGTTTTGTAACGGTTTGTTTCGTGATTGCGTCAGGAGGGCGTGGGCGGCCAGAGCAGGCGATACAGCGCAAGTGCGACAAATACGCCGAGCAGTTGCGCGAGCACGAAGGCCGGGGCATCGGCGGGCAAGATGCCGGCGAAGCTGTCGGTCAGCATGCGCGCGGTGGTGACGGCGGGATTGGCGAACGACGTTGATGCCGTAAACCAGTAGGCGGCAGCGATATAGGCGCCAACCGCAGCCGGAATGCGCTCCGCCGCCTGCCGCGACAAACCGAGGATAACCAGCAGCAGCCCGGTGGTGGCGACGATTTCGCTGACAAACTGACCGAGTCCGCTGCGCGCATGGTGACTGAACTGCATGATTGGCAGATCGAACATCAGGTGGGCGAGCCACACGCCCATGATCGCGCCACACCACTGGGCGACGCAGTAAGCCAGCAGTCGGGTGCGGTCGATGCGGCCGCGCAGTGTCTCGATCAGCGTGACCGCGGGATTGAAATGGGCGCCCGAGACCGGCCCGAACAACGCGATCAACGCATAGAGCGCGAAGCCGGTGGCGAGGGCGTTGGCGAGCAGCGCGACCGCAGTGTTGCCCATCGCAAGTCGCTCGGCCATGATGCCCGAACCGACGACGACCGCGAGCAATGCGGCGCTGCCGAGCGCTTCGGCGATTGTGGCGCGGGCCAGCGGCTTCATGATGTTTTGCCGATGTGGTCGAGTTTGTTCTTCAATGCGATACGGTCCAGTTTGTCGAGAGGCAGGTTCATGAACAGCGCGATGCGCCGTTGCAGGAAATTGAAGGCATGGAAGAAGGCCTTGCGCTTGTCTTCGTCGCTCCCCTCTATGGCTGCGGGGTCTTCGACGCCCCAGTGCGCGCTCATCGGCTGCCCCGGCCAGATCGGGCAGACTTCGCCGGCGGCGTTGTCGCAGACGGTGAAGACGAAGTCCAGATGCGGCGCGCCGGGCACGGCGAACTCGTCCCAGTTCTTGCTGCGCAATCCGTCGGTTGGCAGGCGTCGGCGTTCCAGCAATTCAAGCGCAAATGGGTTGACCCGGCCGGCCGGGTGGCTGCCTGCGCTGAAACCACGAAAACGGCCGTGACCTTGCGCATTGACGATAGCCTCGGCGAGGATGCTGCGGGCGGAGTTTCCGGTGCACAGGAACAGCACGTTCTTGATTTGATCGGACACGCGTAGTCCTCGGGCTCAGGCCGTCTTGGGCAGGCGGCGTTTAACAGCAGTCGCAGCGGCGGCCTTGGGCAGGCAGGCCCTGCCTTCGCAGCAGTGGTCGGTGAGATAGGCGATCAGGTCATCCATCGTCGGATAGTTGGCGGCGTAGTAGATGAAACGGCTTTGCGGTTTCGCCTGTACCAGTCCAGCGCGCGCCAGTTGGGCGATATGGAAGGACAGCGTCGCCGCCGGCAGCTTGAGTTTGTCGGCAATGACGCCCGCACTCAGCCCCTCTTCGCCGGCCTTGACCAGCAGGCGGAAGATGGACAGACGGGTTTCCTGGGCCAGCGCGGCGAGCGCCGTTACGGCATCCAACGTTTTCATATTTCTATTATTATGGAAATAAAACCCAAGGGCAAGTCCCCTGGCGGGTGTCATCAAAATTTCATCAACCAGACATATTGCTGTAGTCGCAGTGGCGGAGCATGTCGGCCATGAGACGCGATCAGGCATGCCGTGGTTGAGCGGGTAAGGGCGATATTCCTGTCCGACATCCACTTGGGAACGCGCGGTTGCCAGGTCGAGCGCTTGCTGGAGTTCCTGCGTTGCTACGAATCGGAATACCTGTTCCTGATTGGCGACATTGTCGACTTCTGGGCCATGAGCCGCAGCATTGTCTGGACCGCGCAGCAGAATACCGTGGTGCAAAAAATATTGCGTCGCGCGCGGCACGGCCAGTGTGTCTTCCTGATTCCAGGCAATCATGACGAGGCGCTGCGCGAATATAGCGGCGTCAGTTTCGGCGACATCCAGGTGGTCAATGAGTACGTTCACGTCGCGGCGGATGGCAGGCGCTATCTGTTGATCCATGGCGACGAGTTCGATCAAGTCACCCGCTATTACCGCTGGGTGGCAATCCTTGGCGATGTCGCTTACCACTGGCTGATCTCGTTAAACACCGGGCTGTCATGGCTGCGCCGCCGGCTGAATCGTCCCGGCTACTGGTCGCTGGCCGGCTATGCGAAACGCAGGATCAAGAGCGCCGTCAGTTTCATTTTCGATATCGAGGACTCGGTGATTCATGCCGCGCGCGAACGAGGCATGGATGGCGTGATCTGCGGGCATATACACAGCGCGGCGATTCGCGATATTGACGGCGTCACTTACATCAACTGCGGCGACTGGGTGGATAGTTGCACCGCCATCGTCGAACATCTGGATGGCCGGATGGAATTGCTGCATCAGGCCGATGGCCAAACGATCCGGCAGGAAGAGTCGGCAATGGTGGCGCTTGCCGACTTACCGTTGCTTTCCTTGCATAAAACCTGCACGAAAAAGTGGACGCCTGACGTCAGTGTGCAGTCAGTCATTTTGCTGTACCCTCGCCCACTTCTCATTTCGTGGAGCCCCACGTGGACGGTTGCGCTAGCACCATAGATTCAACTGCTGGCATTCACAGCTCGTCGGCCAAGGCCGGCACCATGGCGGGATAACGCCGACCTGTAACACGGTCGCCGTCGTCCCGCTGATCAAGCGGGATGGCGTTTCGGTTGCGCCTTCCTAAACCTTAATCCCGTCGCCGGCGATCTTATCGCCGGCGGATTTTTGGCGTTTCAGCGCCTGGGAGATGTCATGAAGATGGTCGCCCTGAAAGATTTTTTTGCCGGCTTCGTGCGTACGCGCGCGATCACCCGGCACTTCCGCCGCATCACGCTGCTCGATACCCTGCGCGGCACTTCAGTGAGTCGGGACATGCCCGATATGCTCGGACATGTCCTCGCCGCTGCGGCGCATGAGGACATCGCAGCGCTGCTGGCACGGCTCGATACGCATGCCGACGGATTGACCGAGATCCAGGCCGAGGAGCGGCTGCGCATTCATGGCCCGAATGAAGTCGAGCATGAGAAGCCGCTGCGTTGGTGGGTGCATCTTTGGCAAAGCTATGAGAATCCATTCAACCTGCTGCTGACTTTGCTCGCCGGAATTTCGTATTTCACCGAGGACATGAAGGCTGCCATTGTCATTGGCAGCATGGTGGTGCTATCGACCCTGATGCGTTTCGTCCAGGAATCGCGCTCCAACCGCGCCGCCGACCGGCTCAAGGAGATGGTCAGCAATACCGTCACAGTGCTGCGCCGCGATCTTTCGGAAGATGCCGCGCCGATGTTTCGCAAGTACTACGGTGTCGAAATTCACCCCAAGTCCGCCACTCGCGCCGAAGTGCCGCTGAAGACGCTGGTGCCCGGCGATATTGTGGTCCTCGCCGCCGGTGACATGATCCCTGCCGATCTGCGTCTGCTCTCGGCCAAGGATCTTTTCGTGGCTCAGGCGGCGATGACCGGCGAATCGCTGCCAGTGGAGAAGTTCCCCCAACTGCGCGATTCGAACGCGATCAATCCGTTCGAACTCGACAACATCCTGTTCATGGGTACCAACGTCGTCAGCGGTTCGGCCACGGCGGTGGCGGTCGCCACCGGCAGCGCCACCTATTTCGGCGCGCTGGCGCAGCGGGTGACTGCGGTGCAGACGCAGACGGCGTTCCAGACCGGCATCAACAAGGTGAGCTGGCTGCTGATCCGTTTCATGCTGGTGATGGCGCCCGTCGTACTGCTGATCAACGGCCTTACCAAACACGATTGGCTTGAGGCTTCCCTGTTTGCCTTGTCCGTCGCCGTCGGCCTGATTCCGGAAATGCTGCCGATGATCGTGACCTCGACCTTGGCCAAGGGTGCGGTGCTGTTGTCGCGCAAGAAGGTGATCGTCAAGCGGCTCGATGCGATTCAGAACTTCGGCGCGATGGATGTGCTGTGTACCGACAAGACCGGCACCTTGACCCAGGACAAAATCTTCCTCGAACGCCATACCGATGTCTTCGGCATCGAGGCAGATGAGGTGCTGGAGTACGCCTATCTCAACAGCTACTACCAGACCGGGCTGAAGAACCTGCTCGACGTTGCCGTGCTTGAGTATTCCGAATTGCACAAGGAACTCAAGCTCGCCACCGACTTTCGCAAGGTGGATGAAATCCCCTTCGATTTTCAGCGCCGTCGCATGTCGGTGGTAGTGGCCGAGCGTGAAGACCATCACCTGTTGATCTGCAAGGGTGCGCTGGAGGAAATGCTGGCGATCTGCAGCCGCGTTCGTCATGGCGAAAAAGAGGAGCCGCTTACGGCTGAACTGCTGGCGCGCATCAAGGA
Source organism: Sterolibacteriaceae bacterium (assembly GCA_043738385.1). Lineage (GTDB taxonomy): Bacteria > Pseudomonadota > Gammaproteobacteria > Burkholderiales > Rhodocyclaceae > JANYCD01. The sequence continues at coordinate 1,340 of JAYUGL010000034.1, read as the reverse complement.
AGTCACCGCCAACCTCAACGAAGAAGGCCTGCGTGTCGTCGCGGTGGCGGCCAGCGAGCTGCCACCGGAACGGGAGGTCTATAGCGTTGCCGATGAATCCAACCTGACCTTGATCGGCTACATCGCCTTTCTCGATCCACCCAAGGAATCAGCCGCCCCGGCCATTGAGGCGCTAGTGGCGCACGGCGTTGCAGTCAAGGTGCTGACCGGCGACAACGAAAGGGTGACGGCAAAAATTTGCCACGAGGTGGGGCTGGAGTCCGATCAGATACTGTTGGGCTCCGATCTCGAAACCATGAGCGACGTCGATCTGGCCAAGGCTGTCGAGCATTGCCATATTTTTGCCAAGCTCACGCCGAACCACAAGGAACGCATCGTCCATATACTGCGCAGCAACGGTCATGTGGTCGGCTTCATGGGTGACGGCATCAACGACGCAGCGGCGCTGCGTGCGGCCGATATCGGCATTTCGGTGGACACCGCGGTCGATATCGCCAAGGAAGCGGCCGACATCATCCTGCTCGAGAAGAGCCTGATGGTGCTGATCGAGGGCGTGGTCGAGGGCCGCACGACCTTCTGCAACATGCTGAAGTACATCCGCATGACGGCCAGCTCGAACTTCGGCAACGTGTTCTCGGTGCTGGTGGCAAGCGCCTTCCTGCCCTTCCTGCCGATGCTGCCGCTTCAGCTGCTGACGCAGAACCTGCTCTACGATATTTCTCAGACCGGCATTCCGTTCGACAACGTCGACGCCGAGATGGTGAGCCAGCCGCTGAAGTGGAACCCCGGCGACATCGGTCGCTTCATGATCTTCTTCGGGCCGATCAGCTCGCTGTTCGACATCACCACCTTCGGCTTGATGTGGTGGGTGTTCGGCGCGAACAGCGTGGCAGAACAGCGCCTGTTCCAGTCGGGCTGGTTCGTCGTCGGCCTGCTGACCCAGACACTGGTCGTGCACATGATTCGCACGCCGAAGATTCCGTTCATCGAGAGCCGCGCGGCGGCGCCGCTGACGATCATGACGCTGGCGATCATGGCCGCGGGCATCTTCCTGCCGATGGGGCCGCTGGCCGACTACTTCAAGCTGCAGGCACTGCCGCTGGCGTACTTCCCGTGGCTCGTGGGCATCCTGCTGGCGTACTGCGTGTTGACCACGGTGATGAAGCGCTACTACATTCGCCGCTTCGGTTGGCAGTGACAGTCACCACTTCGACAGCGTGAAGAAGAAGGCCGACAGGGCCTGCATCACCACGTCGTCCGGGCCGACCTCTCGCTGCAGGGCGCGTTGGCTTGGTTCACGCAAACCACTTCTTCACATCGACCGTCGAGCGTTGCCCGAC
>JAYUGL010000033.1:0-7383 GCA_043738385.1 Sterolibacteriaceae bacterium | reverse complement strand
TGAGCGCGAACGCGGTCTTGCCCATTGAGGGTCGTCCGGCGACGACGATCATGTCGCCCGGCTGCAGCCCGGAAGTTTTCTGATCGAGGTCAATGAATGATGAAAACCCTGATCACCCGCGCCGGTCCCGGCACCAAGGTGGTGTGCCTGGGCAACATCGCCCAGATCGACACGCCCCACTGAAGGCAGCTCGGGCCTGACTTACGTGGTGGATAGATTCAAGGGCTGGGCGCATGGCGGTCACATCACGTTACAGCGTGGTGAGCGGTCGAGGCTGGCGGATCATGCGGCGGAGGTGCTGTAGGAAGCCCGTCATTTGAGGGGCAGTGCTACATGTACGGTGCGTGATCCAAGAAAATAGGCAGCTACAATAGAATGTCGTCCCCGCTTGGAGAGTCTCCTATGCGACCCCTTTTCGAAATGTCTCGTACGGAAAAACTCAGGGTAATGGAAGCCCTGTGGGAAGATCTTTCCCATGAAGAAGATGATTTACCTTCTCCAGCTTGGCATCAGGAGGCCCTCGCTCAAACCGAACAGGCCACCGCCACCGGCGAAGCACAATTCATTGACTGGGAAGAAGCCAAGCTGCTGCTGCGCCATGCCGCAGTTCCGGACAAGGTGCGCAATGGCGTTCCATTGCTGGCCCGGTTCAATTCAACACAAGACCGGTGACGCTGGAAGTCGTCAACACGCTACGCGACAAAGAATGATGTCGGCCTCAATGGAATTCTGGCGCAAGACTGCACGGAAGAGTCGGATGGCAGAAAACCGTGTCCAGTAATATCCGAAAAGTCGGCGCTGGCGAGACAGCGAGACATTGATTTGCCAAGGCTCGCCTGGTGAGCCACTCAGGGTTTATCTTGCTTCCTCAGGTCGAAGCCGAATAAGGCTAAAATCGACCGATATTCCTTACGGATAAAAAAACCAAGCCGATGTCGAGCCACAACTTACGTCCCAGAGAGCGCGATGCGCTCATCCAGTCTTTGCGCGCGGGCGTCACGCCACGCCTGGGCGCCCGTTACATACAGGTCGGGCGCGATGCCGAGATTGCCGCCCTCAGCCAGGACGTCGATCGTATTGCAGCCGGTGGCGCAACTTTCCGCCTTGTCGTTGGCGAATACGGCTCCGGCAAAACCTTTTTTCTCAACCTGATTCGCGGCGAGGCGCTGGAGCGGCAACTCGTCACCGCCCACGCCGACCTCAATCCCGGCCGTCGTTTGCATGGGTCGGGCGGCGAAGCCCGCAGCCTGTATGCGGAACTGATGAAAAACCTCTCCACGCGCACCAAGCCGGAGGGCGGCGCGCTGGCAACCGTGGTTGAAAGATTTATCACTTCGGCGCTGAACGAGGCACGCAAGGCGGCGCGAAAACCCGAAGACATCATCCACGAGCGGCTGGAACAACTCAGCGAACTGGTAATGGGCTACGACTTCGCCACGGTAATCGCCGCCTACTGGCGCGCTCACGAAACCGACGACGATGCCCTCAAGGCCAGCGCCATCCGCTGGCTGCGCGGCGAGTTCAGTTCCAAGACCGATGCCCGCCACGCCCTTGGCGTACGCGAGATCGTCGGTGATGCCGCCTTCTACGACCAGCTCAAGTTGCTCGCCCGCTTCGTCCGCCTGGCCGGCTACGGCGGGCTGCTGATCTGCCTCGACGAAATGGTAAACCTCTACAAGCTCGCCAATCCGCAAGCGCGCAACGGCAACTACGAACAGATACTGCGCATGCTCAACGATCTGGAGCAAGGCAGCGCAGAAGGCTTGGGCTTCATCCTCGGCGGCACCCCGGAATTCCTGACCGACCCACGGCGCGGCCTCTACAGTTATCCCGCGCTGCAATCGCGTCTGGCCGAAAATCCCTTCGCCCGCAACGGCCTGGTGGACCTGAGCGGCCCCGTGCTGGGCCTGGAAAACCTGAGCCGCGAGCAATTCGTTGCTCTGCTGGGCAAGCTGCGCGACCTGTACCGTAGCGCCCACACGGACGGCGAACTGCTGCCGGACGAAGGCATCCCCGCCTTCATGACCCACTGCGAGCAGCGACTCGGGGAAGTGGCCTTTCGCACCCCGCGCACGACGATCAAGGCGTTCGTCGGCCTGCTGGCGGTACTGGAACAGAATTCCGGGGCGGAATGGCGCAATGTGCTGTCTGGAACGCATGTGGATGCCGATCGCGAGACTGCGGATAGTGCGGGTGTTTCTTCCGAATTGACCGAACTGACTCTATAAGACAGTGGATTCTGGGCCTCACCTTGGGCTTGAAACCCAATGGGTGCTAACAGCGTCGATATTGTGCAAATAGAAACCAATCAAATGCCATCATCTATTGAAGCGTCCTTTCCGAATGTGGTTAATGAACCCATTGAAGAACGCTTGACGAAGATTCGACAGGCAGTTGTGGGGAAATATCGTGCCGCTCTTTCAAATGTAAAGTACGGCCAAGGGAAATGGCTACTGGAAAACCCCAATCAGGGATGGGGAGGCAATCTCGCAGAGTGGGGGGCTTCCGGCCCTTATAGTCATATCGAACATACCTGTATCGGGTTGAAGCTTCTGAGTCTGGCTGATACGTCAGAAGCAAACGCGCTGTTGGCTAGATTCCACGATCTACACGCAGCAGATCATGTGCTAATCGGCCTACTGCCCGACGACGATTGGCAGAAAGCGGGCGTCGCTACTAATCGTGACGCCAGTCAGCCGACGGCGGAATTTCCAACAAACGGACCCAACTCCGAACAACTACTGCCTGATCAGGCAGCATCCGGTCCTGTCCTGTCCGGTCGCTATATTGACAATCGCGACGGCACGGCCACCGACACGACCACGGGTCTGATGTGGATGCGCTGTGCGTTGGGGCAGACGTGGGATGGCACCATGTGTGTTGGTAATGGTCGCACCTATACATGGTACGGGGCGATGGCCATACACCATACCTGGGCTGGCTACTCTGACTGGCGGCTACCGGAACTTGATGAGCTGAACAGCATCGTTGATAAGGAACGAAGATATCCGGCTCTTGATTCCGTAATTTATCCGCACACCAATCCCCAAGCCAATAGCCGGGGATTCTGGTCAGCAACTCAGCACAAAGATGGCGTATTGCGATGGTATGTCGCCTTCGGTTACGGCAAGGCTGACTGTCTCAAACCAATTCACGATTTGTATGTCCGGCTTGTGCGTCGTGGGCAGTTGCCCCAAGAAATCAAAGAGTCCAACCACGTTATTACGGGAGATCAGTCATTAACCACAAGCCAAACGAAGGATGCTGTGCGTGAAACCAATCCGGGTGTCGAACTGATCGACAGAAATGTTGACAATCCCCCTGAAAGTGAGCCTCATATCGATGAACCCACAGGGGTTTTGGTCATGGACGAAGCGAAGACCTTGACAGCAAATATCTCTGCGGTGATACCTGATCTGGACATTGGTATTGCGTTTGAATCCGTTGAGAGCTCCTCCATGAAAAACGGGGAATCCGCCTATATCATTTACGTGACAATCACGAATCGACTGAAAAAGCAGGTTCGTGTGGAGCTTCCGCTATCGGACTATGTGACAGCATGGGGCGAGGAAATTGAGCAGGATGTTTGGCTGAGTGGGCTGCTGATTGGGGCAAAGAGCACGTCGATTCGCGCAGGGGCTTTCAAGAGGGCGGGAGTGATTTTCTATCAGCCGAAGCTGAGAGGAATATCGCAGGGTGATCACCTTTACATGAGCGTTGTCTTGTCACCTTCGTCTCGCCAATTCAATTTTTCCTTCTTGTGTACCGATCAGACGAAACGCACTTTCACTTTAGTCGAAGCATCTATGGACGATGCGACGAAAGATGAGGTACCTTCTGCGCAACAACCAGTTGTACAAGCTGCTTCCCTCCCCTCTGGGCTGGATACCTTACCCAGGGTGACGGAAATTATCGAGCGGCTAGAGTCGATGGAGAGAAGATTTCTCAACTCGCTGGACCGGATGGAACGCCTGCTCGAATCTCCCGCACTTAACAGGACAAGCATTCGTACCGCTGTTGATTTTCTCAAACAGCATCCCGAATCATTTGCCACCGAGATTGACGAACTACGTAGCCTGTTGGGTTATGTGGTTCAGAGTTCGGTGCCGGATAGCACTCGACTTACATTACAGCCAGCGGTTTCACCCCAGACCTACACCTCCCTCCTGCAACTCCTGCATGGGTTGATCGAACTTGAAGCTATCTCCCTCGCCGACCTCCGCCGGCATCTGCTGCCGCTGGACCTGCTCCCCAATGCCGTAATCGAGGAGATCAACGAAAAGGCGTTCGATCTTGTCGGCGAGCCTGCGCTGGAGGAAGATGGAGAACAAGTTATCGTGTTTCGCGAAGTGTTGGCCCATGTGTTGGACACTTGGGACACGCCGTCTGTCTGAGTTATTGAAAAGGAGTATTCGTCATGCAAGCCATCGAATTCGAATCTGTCGTCCAGGACCAGTCCATCCGGTTACCGGCAGCGGGCGTGCTCAGCGCCGGCCAGGCGGTGCGAGTGGTGGTGATGTACGAAGAGGCTACGGTTGCTGTGTCGTCACCCAGAGAGGATGTGATTTCCGCCCTCTGCGCCAACCCGCTGGTGCTGCCCGATTTTGTGACCCTTTTTCGAGATGAGACTCATGAGAGATAAGGCTTTCGTCGATTCCAATCTCTGGCTCTACGCCTTCGTGTTGCGGCCGGGTGAAGAGGCGCGTCATGAAAAAGCACGGGCGTTGATCGAAGCGCCGGTGCGCTACACGATCAGCGAACAGGTGATTGCAGAGGTGTCGGTAAATCTGTTGAGAAAAGCGCAGTTGCCGGAAGAGCGTCTACTCGGAATCGTCGAGAGTTTTTATACCCGTTGCGATGTTGTGGTGCCTGACGTTGCCATGCATCGCGTGGCCAGCCAAATACGTCAGGCGCATCGTTTCAGTTACTGGGACAGCCTGATCGTTGCTGCGGCCTTGGCGACGGGATGCTCAATCCTCTACTCAGAAGATATGCAGCACGGCCAGGTTATCGCCGGTCGCCTCACCATACTCAACCCGCTGACCGCATGACCGCTGCGCGGCAGGCCGCCTTCGACCGGCTTGCCCCGCCCTTGCAGCGCTGGCTCTGGGAACAGCGCTGGACGGCGTTGCGTGATGCCCAGGCTGCTGCGCTGCCGTTAATCCTCGAAGGGCAGCGCGACGTGGTGATCGCCGCAGCCACCGCATCAGGCAAGACTGAGGCGGCTTTTCTGCCCTTGCTGACACGCTTGTACGAATCCGGCGGACATGGTGTGGTGTTGTACGTTGCTCCAGTGAAGGCGCTGATTAACGACCAGAGCGATCGCATCGGCCTGATGTGCGAGCGAATGGAACTGCCGGTGGTGCCGTGGCATGGCGATATCGGCGAGACGGCGCGGCGGCGCTTCTTAGCCGAACCACGCGGCGTGGTGCTGATTACACCGGAATCATTGGAATCGCTGCTGTTCCGACGTGGCGCAGATATCGCGAGCATTTTCGCAACGCTGGTTGCCGTCGTAGTGGACGAACTTCACGCTTTCATCGGCGGCGAGCGCGGCCGGCAATTGCAGTCGCTGTTGCATCGACTGGAAGAGGCACTGGGTCGCCGGGTGCCACGCATCGGGCTTTCCGCCACGCTGGGCGACATGCGGCTGGCGGCCGACTTCTTGCGGCCGGGGAAAGGCGATGAGGTAGCGATCATTGTCGGCGAGGCAACAGAAAAATCGCTGCAACTGGCTTGCAAGGCCATCGTCCGACCGAGCGTTGACAGCGAATTAAACAGCGACACCGGCGCAGCAGCCCACGGCGCCATTGCCACGGAAATGTTCGACCGGCTGCGCGATGCAAATTACCTAATCTTTCCCAATACCACGGGCATGGTCGAGTTTTATGCCGATGCGCTGCGCCGTCGCTGTGAAGCCGCCAGCGTGCCGGTCAGCTTCTTCCCGCATCACGGCCGGCTAGGGAAAACAGAACGCGAAACAACCGAGGCTTCGCTCAAGCAGGGCAACCAGCCGATCAGCGCGATCTGCACGACCACGCTGGAAATGGGCATTGATATTGGTGCTATACGGGGCGTGGTGCAGATCGGCGCGCCAAGCACAGTGGCCAGCCTGTGCCAGCGCATCGGCCGCGCCGGCCGGCGCGAGGGCGAAGCCGCAGTGCTCTGGCAGTACTGCGTGATGGATGAACCGCAAACAGAAGCCATCGGTGCGGACGGCCTGCAAGCGGAATTCGTGCAGGCGCTGGCGATCATCCGATTGTTCCTGGCACGCTGGTACGAGCCGCCGCCTTCGGGCGCGCTGCACTATTCGACTCTGGTGCAACAGGTGCTTGCCCTCATCGGCGAACGTCATGGGGTGACTGCCGCTGCGGCCTACCGCACGCTCTGCCTGTACGGGCCTTTTACGACGGTGACCGAGAAGGACTTTATCGAGCTGTTACGCAGCCTGGCCGGACATGAGCTGATCATGCAGGATGCGACTGGCTTGCTGTTGCACGGCCCGGCGGGCGAAAAACGCGTCAATCACTTCACCTTCTTCGCTGCGTTTCCGGACACCCTTGAATTCCGGCTGATGCATGCAGGCAAGGAGCTGGGCACGTTGCCCTTGAGCAGCTCGCTGACGGCTGGCAGCGTGTTGATTTTTGCCGGCCGGCGCTGGCGTGTGGCAACAATCGATCACGACAAGCGTCATATCGATCTTGCCCCCGCGTCGCTAGGGCAACTACCGCGTACCGGTGGCTCCGCCACGCCAGTGCACGACCGGGTGCGCCAGGAGATGCGTGCGGTACTTGCAGGCAATGACTCGATGCCATGGCTGGACCCGGTGGCAACCGAGGCTTTGCGGATGGCACGAAACGACTACGAAGCGACGGGTTTGAACACTCATGCGGCGGTGATCGCAGGAACCGCAGTGCATCTCTTTCTCTGGCGCGGCGACCGTGTTCAGAATGCCGTAGCCGCGTTGCTGCGGCGACGGGGACTGAAGGCAGAAAACCACGGCATCTGTCTGAGCATCGAACAGACAACGCTGCCAATGGTCACCCAGATACTTCAGGAGATTGCCACCGCGCCTGCACCTAATCCCGCTGAACTGCTGGATCGGCCGCAACTGCAACGCACGGAAAAGTGGGACTGGGCGCTACCGGATCGGCTGTTTTTTGCCAACTACGCTGCCGGTCGTCTCGATCTGGCTGGGGCAATCGAGGCTTGTGCCGCGCTGGTTGAGCCGGGTCCATGACATTGCAAGGGCAATCTCCACGCCGTACATCTCGCTGTGATTAATAACTTCCCGGCGTCGCCGCATTCACAAACTTGGTGTACTCGCCGATGAAGGTGAGTTTCACTACCCCGGTCGGTCCGTTACGGTGCTTGCCGATGATC
>JAYUGL010000032.1:0-2509 GCA_043738385.1 Sterolibacteriaceae bacterium | reverse complement strand
TGTTCCTGAATGCTTCTCCGTACCGTGCCATCTTTCATCCTTATCGCCCCCAAGTCCAAGATCATATCGGGGCGACAACTATTCTGACGCGGGGGGAGATCATTGGGCCAATTTACTTCACCAGGATTGAAAGCAGTTTGCCCGCAATTGCTCCGACGCCGAAAAACGGCAGGTAAAGCAACTCTTTTCTTAGATTGAATAGTTGATTTTCTTTCTGGTAATAAAAAATCACCGGCAAACTCAGGAAAGGACTCAGCGCGATGGCCCAAATAGCGCCGTTGAACTGATACAGATGATAGGCAGCCGGAACGAGCAAGTAGAACGAAACCACTTGTACTACATAGACGAGCGTGTTGATGTTTGGTTTTCCCAGCGCGTTATAACAGTGATTCACAAGCTGGTATCTTGCCGCAATCATCCCCAATGCCAGAATCTCGAGGATTGGTCCCGCATCGACGTATCGATTGTCATACAGCAGGCGTATCAGCGCCGAACCGAAGGTGAATAAACCACCCGCCATTGACAACATTACGGCGTCGACCAGCAATCGGAACTTGTAAAAGACCGCTTGAAGTTGGGCGGAGTTTTCCCTTGCAACTTCGCTCAGGGCCGGAAAAGCGACAATACCCATCAGTTGGGAAATCACACCTTGTAGGGAGCTGACTATCACAAAGGCAATGGAATAAATACCCAATAGCTTCGCGCTCACCAGGCCTCCAAGTAGCAGACGGTCGCCGTTGATGAACATGAAACCCATGATGGAGGTTGGGAAAATCCATTTGCCGAATCCAATGATCTCTTTGAACGCCGAGCTGTCCCAGGTCCATCGATTGCGCGGTCCGGGTAACAACACATGACTGAGTACAGTTTTTACGACGGCTCCGACGATGTTCCCAGCCACCAGGGGCCAGATTGAGCGATCCAGAACCGCCCACGAAATCATGACGATCAACGCGACAACCTGGGTGATGACCTCGATCTGAACATTGCGAACCACGGTAAGCTTGCGCCGCGCCACGGAGATTTTTGTCGACTCAAAGCTCCCGATGAGAGCGACTGACATGAATATGGCGATGACACTGGGCAACAATGGGTCAGTGTAAACACCCCCAATGGGTAGCGATTGAATCCGGGCCAGATACGGAAGCACGGCGCTCAGGCCGAGGGCCGCCAGCCATATCAGCGCCCCTCGAACAATCTGGACAACCCATGCAGTATTGAGGAAATCCGGATCCTCTCCACGCCGACTCTGAATGATGATCTGGCTCAGGCCGATATCCGAAAACAGGACCAGACCGGTCATGAGGACATACACGATCGCCATCAGTCCGAATATCTCCGGGACGAGGAGCCGCGTCATGATGAGATTGCTGCCAAGCCGGATCACCTGGGCAAGAAAATAACCACCTAGCGTCCAACCGCCGGCTTGTAGCACCCGGACTTTCAGGGAGAGAATATTCGGGGCGGAGGGCATGTGTTGCAGGAGGCGTTAGGTGGGATCACAGCAATAGTTATTGTACTGTGAACCTTTCCGGGAAAAGGATGCGGGTTATTTTCTGCTATATTTGTTTCCATGAAGCGGTTTCGCGTTCTTCTTTTAGCAGATCACTGCAATCCCGATTGGCCATCGTTACCGATTGTCGCCTATAAAGCGGCGAAGGCACTTTCGGATGTCGCAGATGTCACGCTTGTCACTCAGGTACGTAACAAGCCCGCGATTGATCGCGATGGCGCTGGAAATGCCCAGGTCGTGTTTCTCGACACCGAACGGGTTGCGCGCCCCATGTGGCGTCTGGCCACGTTCCTCCGCGGAGGCGACGAAGGCGCGTGGACGACCAGCATGGCCATGGCATATTTGCCTTACCTTGAGTTCGAGCGGCTTGCCTGGAAGACCTTCAAGACACGATTGAGTGCCAAGGAGTTTGATGTCGTGCATCGGCTAACGCCAATGTCCCCTACCCTGCCAAGTTTTTTGGCGAGTCATAGCCCAGTCCCGTTCGTTCTGGGCCCATTGAACGGTGGCCTCAAGTGGCCCAGGGAGTTTGTCGCGGAGCTGCGCCGCGAACGGGAATGGTTGACTTATTTACGTAATATTTACCGCGTACTGCCCTACGCCCGCAGCACATATTCGCATGCGGCGGCAATTCTGGCAGCCTTCCCGCACACGGTCGCTGACATGCCGGAGGTAGCGCAGGCTCGCACGATAGATCTGGCCGAAGTTGGTATCGATCCAGAATTGTTTCATTCCGACGACGGCCCGCGGCCCGGACCGACGACATTTCTGTTCGTAGGACGCCTGGTTCCCTATAAGTGTGCGGATGTTGCAATTGAAGCATTCGTCGGCAGCGACGCATTGCGTGGTTGCCGGATGCGCATCGTCGGTGACGGTCCTGAACTTGCTTCACTTGTCGAAATTGTCGCGCGCTACCAAGCGACAGATCGCGTCGAATTTCTCGGACGAAAAAAACAGGATGAGGTCGGACGCATCATGCGTGAAGCGCACATCTTC